>DATAIS010000037.1:0-15349 GCA_036262535.1 Gemmatimonadaceae bacterium
GTGCTCTCCCTCGACCGCCTCACGTCCGCCGGATCCTGCCAGAAGTGGCGCGTCAGGTCCGTCGAGGACAGTCGGACCTCGAGCCGCGTGTGCGGCTCGGGGGTGACCGGGTAGGCGATCTCGAGACGGAACAGGCGCTTCGAGCGCGGCGGCACCGCGGCAAGGAACGAGAGGCCGACGCCGGTCTTGACCTTCGTGTTCTCGCCGAAGGGCGCGTCGCCGCTCCAGAGCCTGCCGTTGTCCACGAACGGCGCGACGCCGATGTCCGCGAGTCGCCGCACCCGGCCCAGGTACCAGCGATCCTCGAGTCGCAGCACGGCGCGTTGTGCGCCGCCGGCGCGCGCCCCGCCGAAGCCGCGTACGCCCCCGTCGTGGTCGGCGAGCGTCACCTGGAAGGGCAGACGCTGCCGCCATCCACCGCTCCACTCGCCGCTCGCGACCAGCGTCTGCCTGACGGTCATGCGGCTGTAGAACGCGAGCCGTCCGCTGCCGAGGATGCCGTCCCACGCCGAGCCGGGCGCGTCGTAGTCCTGGCGCCCCTCGCCCTGGAGCTGCAGCGCCAGCAGGGTCGTCGCGTTGCCGACCCCGCCGTACAGGTCCGCGGAGAGGAAGATGTCGTCGTTCTTCGACCCCAGCACCGCCAGGCTTCGCCCGGCGAGGGTGCCGAGCTGGAAGCCGATGCGGACGTCCTGCGTCGCCGCGAGCGCGTCGAACCCCGTCACCCGGACGAAGCGGATGTTGCGCACCCCCCAGAGCACGTTCGCGCGCCCGCTCCTGTACGTGGGATAGCGCGGAGCGGCCGCGCTGTCGGCATAGACGCCGCTCTTCGTCACGCGGCGGTATGCGTCCTCGACGTGGCCGTACTCGCGCGTGAACGAGGCGCCGAAGAGGCTTAGCCGACCCGGTTCGCCGATGCGGACGATGCCGCCGACGTCGGTGAAGGCGCGGGACACCAGGCGCGAAGGCGCGTCCACTTCGCGGCGCAGCAGCGGCACATACTCCTTGCGTGCGCCGGTCGCGCCTCGCCACGCGATACGCTGGAGATCGGTGAGGAAGGGGTGGGCCGCGAGCGTCGTCCAGTCGCCGCCGAGCGGCCGGCGGCGCCCGTCCACGAGCAGCTCGTACGGCCGGCCGCCCAGCTGGTAGTCGGCGAAGCTCATCGACCAGTCGTCGCGGTACGGTCCGTCGGCGTGCCGCCATCCGGCGAGGACCGCCACTCCCTCGCCGCCGAGATTCCCGTTCCCGACGCGCAGCCGCGTCACATAGGGCGCGCTGAGAGTCGGTCCCACGTCCACCAGCATCGACAGCTCGTCCACTGTCACGACCTCGAGCACGACGTCGCCCCCCTCGACGCCGTACGCGGTGACGGACGCCTCGGCGAGGAAGGGCTGCGCGCGCAGGATGCGCTCCGACTCCGCGCGCAGCAGCTCGCGGCAGGGGCGGCCGACCTGCTGGATGACGAACCTGCGCACGACCTCCGGGTTCGTCGTGACGTGCATCGCCAGCAGGACGCGCGCGGCCGTCTGCGAGCGCTTCGAGATGTCGCCGAGCGCCGGCGGGTTGGTGCGGATCAGGATGTCGCGCACCGTCTGTCCGTCGCAGCGGACTGGGAACGGCAGGTCCTGCGCGGCGGCCCGGCGGGCGGACGCGATGCAGGCGACGGCGCCGCCAATGGCCAGCGCCCGCCACACGATGGCGCGCATGCCGGCTACTTCCCCATCCGGCGCTTCAGCTCCGCGAGCAGGGCCTCCGCGCTCGCCTCGCGGGCGGCGCGGGTGCGCTGGCGCTCGAGCGACGACAGCTCGTCCAGCGCGGCGGACTGTTCATCGGCGAGCGGATCGATCGGCGCCTGCGGCGGGGGTGGCGGCGCCCCGATTGCCCGCCGCAGATCCGACGTCATCTCGGCGACCTCGCGTTCGGCGACCATCACCTCTTCCTCCTGCACCGTGAGCTTGCGCGTGAGGACGTCGATGCGCGCGGTGAGCTCCGCCTCGTACCGCTTCGCGACGCGGACCGTCTCCTCGTCGCCGATCCCTTCGGCCTGGACGCGCCGGCGCACGACCGTCTCGAGCTCGCGCCGCTTGGCGTCGAGGGCGAGGCGCGCCTGAGTCACTCCCTCACGCAGCTCGCCGAGCCCGACGCGTGCCTGGACGAGCGTCTCGCGCATGCGGTTGAGCAAGGCGCGATCGTCGGTACGGCCGGAATCGAGCATCTCGCGTAGGGAGCGCCGAAGGTTCTCGAACATGGGAGGAAATAGCAGAGGAGGGGGTCCGCACCTGCGCGACTCCCTCTCCCGGCGATGGCTGTGTACGATAAAGGTCCCTTCGCGACCCACGCAACAAGAGTTTCACGACCATTGGCTGCACGTCCTCTTGTCGCCGTGACGGCGACCACGGAAAGTCTGCGCGGCCGTTCCCGGGTCCGCGTCAACGAGGCCTACACGTGGGCCATCGAGCGCACCGGCATGCTGCCGCTCGTCGTCCCACCCCTCGACGACGAACGCGCCGTCGCCGACCTGATCGCCACGGTCGACGGCCTCCTCCTCACCGGTGGCGAGGATGTCGATCCCGCCCTCTATGGGGCGCGGCCGCACGCCGTCACCGAAGAGCCCCATGGGGAGCGCGACCGCGCCGAGCTGCTGCTGCTCGCGGCCGCTCGCGATGCGCAGCTGCCGACGCTCGCCATCTGTCGCGGCCTTCAGGTCGCGAACGTGGCGCTGGGGGGGACGCTCGTTCAGGACATCCCGACCGAGCGCCGGAGCGCCATCGATCACGCGCCGTCCGGGCAGCGCGAGCAGCGCACCCACGAGGTTCATCTCGAGACCGACTCGCGGCTCGCCGTCGCTGTCGGCGCGAGCGTGATCAGCGTGAACTCGTCCCACCATCAGGCGCTGGACCGCGTCGCCCCGGGGCTGACCGTATCCGCCACCGCCCCCGACGGGATCGTGGAAGGCGCGGAATGGAGCGGCGATTGGTGGCTGCTCGGCGTGCAGTGGCACCCCGAGGAGCTGATGGCGACCGAGGAAGGCTGGGACCGATCGCTCTTCGATGCTTTCCGCCGCGCGATCGACGAGCACCGCGCGGCGCGCGAGCGCGCTAGCTGAGGAGCCGCGCTCCGGTCGCGACCTGGCGCATCAACCGCTCGGGCGTATGCACGTGCGGGAACAGCAGCCGGTCGCTGAGGTTGTTGAGCGCAGATCGAACGACGCGGAAGCGGGCCGCGGCCACCGCGTATAAGGGCCGCAAGCCGTGCTGTTCGGCGAGGCGGTGGTCGGCCGCGAGCTGGAAGCCGCGCTCCCCCATCTCTTCGTAGTAATCGAGGCCCGGGCCGCCGCGCTTCCACCGCCGGTGCTCGATGAAGTCGGGAAACAGTCCGCTCAGCCAGAGCGCGTAGTTGCCGAGGTGCGCGCGGACGAGGAAGCTCCGGCGCGCGTCGGCGTCGTCGGCATCCTTGATCAGCTGGGCGAGCGTGTCGTAGGTCTCGTCGTCGCCCTGGCCGACGCGTTCGGCGCGGCCACGCGTCGCGAACGCGACGACGATCGCGGCGACGTAGTCGGCGAGGGCGCGATTGTCCTCCCCGATCTCGTGCAGCGCATGCCTCACGGTCACGTATGCCATGAGCGGGAAGGACGCATGCGCGCCGCGCGACGCCTCGAGCAGCCCGGCGAGGAGCCGTGGGTCGTCGAGCAACGCATCGATGCCGCGCTCGCGGAGCGTCTCCTCGCACTGCTCGAGCTCGGCGTCGTCGCCGCGCGCGATGAGTCGCATCGCGAGCTGCGCGTCGTCCCGGGTGAGTCGATGTCGAATGTCGGCGAGAATCATTCGTCGGCCTCTGTTGCTTTCCGGTCATACCCCGGCGCGAACGACAAGGATCGCCACCGCCGTGCCGCCGGCTCTTCAATTCCGACGAATGGGAGCGCGCGACGGCACGGGAAACCGGGAAGCACTCTCGGGCGTCGAGTGCTTACGGTGCGTTGCCTCACGCGCGCCTCGCACCCATCTTGCCGCCAGTGCCCCTACGCATCCTTCACATCGACGCCGGCCGCGATTGGCGCGGCGGACAGCGGCAGGTCTGGCTCCTCGCGCAGGGTCTGCGCGCGCATGGCCACGAGCCGCTGGTGGTAGGCGTTCCCGACTCGCCGCTGCTCCAGCGACTCCGGGCCCGCGGGGTCGCCGTGGCCGCGGTGCCGATGCGCGCCGACTGGGACCTCCGCGCCGCGCGCCGCATCCGGAAGCTCGTGCGGGCATGGCGCCCCGACATCGTGCACGCGCACGATGCGCGCGGGCACGCGCTGGCGCTGGCGGCGCTGCTCGGCTCTCGCATCCCGCTGGTCGTGACGCGACGCGTTTCCTTCACGCCGAAGTCGGTGCGCTTCAAGTATGGGCCGCGCGTCGGCCATTTCATCGCCATCTCCGCGGCGGTGCGCGACGCGCTCGTCGGCGCGGGAATCGCCGCCGAGCGCATCGAGGTGGTCTTCTCCGGCGTGCCGGTCCCACGGGTGACCACACCACGCGAATGGCGCGCGGAGTGTGGCTGGCCGCGCGACACCGTCGTCTGCGGCGTCGTCGGCGCGATGACCGCCGAGAAGGGAGTCGAGCTGCTCACCGAAGTCGCGACGCGGCTGCCCGAGGAAGCCCGCAGCCGCGCGCGGCTGGTTCTCCTCGGCGGGACGTCGAGCGGCCGCTGCACGATCGGTGGCATCGAAGCGTACCGCGCCGGCTTCGTCGACGAGATCCACTCCGCGATGGCGGGGCTCGACGTGCTCTGGCACCCGTCGAGCGCAGAGGGACTGGGCACGGCGGTGATCGACGCGCTCGCACTCGGCGTTCCCCCGGTCTGCTTCGCCGTCGGCGGGCTCGTCGAAGTCGTCCAGCACGAGCGCAACGGGCTACTCGTCCGCGCGGGCGACGTCCACGCATTCGCCACCGCGGCGGCGCGGCTCATCGTCGACGCGCAGCTGCGTCGCAGGCTCGGCGCGGCGGGACCCGCGCGCGCCGTGGACTTCGATGTGGAGCGCATGGTGAGCGGCAGCGAGCGCGTCTATGAGGAGGTGTTGTCGCGCCGCCCCGCGCGCACGGCATAGATTCCGGCACCCAACCTGCCGCGTCCGTGCTCTACATCTGCATCCCCGCCTACGACGAGGCCGCCACCATTGGCGTGCTCCTCTGGCGCATCCGGAAAGTCTTCGAGTCGTACTCGCGCGAGTACGAGGTCATCGTCTATGACGACGGCAGCACCGACGGCACTCGCGAGGGGCTCGAGCACTATCGGAAGGTCCTCCCGCTCACGATCATCGGCGGGCCGATCCACCGCGGCTATGCCCACGCCGTGGACGCACTGCTCCGCGAGGCGTCGAACCGGACCCGTTACCCGCGCCGTGATGCCCTGCTCCTCATGCAGGCCGACTTCACCGACCAGCCCGAACATCTGCCGGAGCTGGTGAAGCGCTTCGAGGGCGGGGCGGACATGGTCGTCGTCGAGCGTGGGTTCCAGGACTATCCGCCGGGCCCGCAGCGCACCCTGCGTCGGATGGCTAACTGGGTGGTACGGCCTTTCTTACGCGTTCCGGGCGTGGCCGACCCCTACAGCTCGTTCAGGCTGCTTCGCGTCTCGGTGGTCCGCGACCTGCTGAAGTCGCTTGGTGACCGGCCGGTGATCGAGCGGCAGGGGTGGCCCGGGAACGTCGAGCTGCTTCTCCGTACGATCCCGCTCGCCCGGAGGGTGGAAACGGTCGCGCTTCCGGCGCGGCACGACCTCCGCCCGCGCGAGAGCCGGCTTCGACCCTGGAACGATGCCCGCGAGCTGTTCGCCTTCGCGCGACAGTCACGGCGGACCACCGAGACGGCACGGAGTTCATGACGACGATCACCCGAGCAACCCTGGTCGCATTCGCGGCCGCTATCAGCACCCCCGAGGCGGTCTTCGCGCAGGACCAGCAGCGCATGGCCGTCCCCTTCGGCGTCGGCGAGAAGCTCGACTACCAGGTGAAGTTCGGGGCGATCAGCGTCGGCCAGGGATCGATGGAGGTCGTCGGCATCGAGGAGGTGCGCGGCCGCCAGACCTGGCACACGGTCTTTCGCGTGAAGGGCGGGACGTTCTTCTATCGCGTCGACGATCGATTCGAGAGCTGGATCGACGTGACCAACTTCGCGTCGCTGCGGCACCGGCAGCAGATCGACGAGGGGCGTCGCGAGCGCGAGCGCGTCTTCGAGATCTTCCCCGATCGCGAGACCTTCGTCGAGGACGAGAAGGCGGAGAAGCCGTCGGTGAAGGAGCCTCTCGACGACGGCTCGTTCCTCTACTTCATCCGCACCGTGCCCCTCGAGGTCGGTCAGACGTACGAGTTCCATCGCTATTTCCGACCCGACCGGAATCCGGTGAAGATCACGGTGCTGCGGAAGGAGAAGGTGAAGGTGCCCGCGGGAACGTTCGACGCGATCGTGGTGCGTCCGAGCATCAAGACGAAGGGCATCTTCTCGGAGAACGGACACGCCGAGGTCTGGCTTTCGGATGACGACAAGCGCATCATGCTGCAGATGAAGTCGAAGCTGTCGTTCGGTTCCCTCAGCCTCTACCTCAAATCGCACCGCCCCGCCCCCGCCGCGCAGGCGGCGTCGACGAGCCCGTAGAGCGCCCGCGCGCCGGCGAGGTCGATCTCGCCGGCGTTCGCACCATCCCCATCGCGCGCCGGCCGAACAAGGTCCGCGCCGAAGAGTTCTCCTCCCCGCCGGGCGACGACCGCTCGTTCGCGGCCTTCCTCCGCGCGCTTCCCGACGTCCTCGTCGCGCGCGACTTCCTCGCCGTCGTCGACGCGATCGTGAGCGCGGCACGGCGCAAGCGGGGAGTCGTGGTGATGCTCGGCGGCCACGTCGTGAAGACCGGGCTCGCCCCGGTCCTCATCGACCTCATGCGGCGCGGCGTCACCACCCACGTCGCGATGAACGGATCGGCGGCCATCCACGACTACGAGATCGCGCGCTTCGGCGGCACCTCGGAGGACGTCGCCGCCGGCCTCCGGGACGGCACGTTCGGGATGGCCGAGGAGACGGGGCGCGGCCTCAACGAGGCCTTCGTGGCCGGGATGAAGAACGGCTGGGGGATGGGCGAGTCCGTCGCGCGCGCGCTCGAGAAATCGGAGCTCGTGCACCCGGAGCTCTCCGTGATCCTCAACGCCGGTCGCCTCGGCGTGCCCGTCACCGTGCACGCGGCGCTGGGGGCGGAGATCATCCATCAGCACCCGGCGACGAACGGCGCGGCGATCGGCGACACCAGCCACCGCGACTTCCGCCGGCTCGCGCACTCGCTCGCGTCGATCGACGACGGCGGCGTCGTGCTCAACCTCGGCAGCGCGGTGATCATGCCCGAGGTCTTCCTCAAGGCGCTGACGATCGCGCGCAACCTCTCCGGCGACGGGCGGCCGAACGGGTTCACGAGCTGCGATCTCGACATGCAGCGGCATTACCGCCCGCGCATGAACGTGGTGCAGCGGCCGACGCTGCACGGGGGGAAGGGCTACGAGATCACGGGGCACCACGAGATCATGGTGCCCCTGCTGGCATGGGCGGTCGTGACGCGGCTCGACGACGGCTCCGGGGGGCGAGCCGCGTCGCGTTAGGCAGCTACGGGCGGTCCCAGCGCTCCTTCCAGCGCCGGACGGTGTCCGGGCTGAAGATGGAGACGAGGAAGTAGATCACGATGCCGATCACGAGCAGCTTGATCGCCATCGCGAGCAGCCAGAAGAAGATCCCGACGGCGGTGCCGAAGAGCAGCTTGAGGCCGAAGAGGCCGAGCAGCGTGATGGCACCGAGGGCAAAGGCGGTACGGAACATGGTCGCTCCAGGCGAGTTCTCTGACCCATTATACGGAGTCGCCGCGGAACGGGTTTCACCGCCGCCGCGCAACCCCGACGTCGCCGTCCTCGGCGGGGGGATCGCCGGGCTGTGCGTCGCCCGCGCGCTCGCCCGGCGCGGGCAGCGCGTCCAGCTCGTCGCGCCCCGTATCCAGCAGGGGATGGCGACCTCCGCCTCGGCAGGCGTGCTCGCCCCCAGCGTCGGCGCCGCGCTTCCTCCGGCGGCCCAGAGCTTCTTCGTCGCGGCCCGCGACTTCTACCCGCACTTCCTGGAGCGGATCGAGGAGGAGACGGGCGCGCGCGTCGCGCTGATGCGCGCCGTCATCGAGCTCGATCGCGTGCAGCCGCTTCCCACCGAATCGCGCCGGCTCGCCGAAGGCGAGCTGCGCCAGCTCGAGCCGACGCTCGTCGCGACGTCGGCGGCGGTCTTTCATCCCAACGATGCCGCGGTCGACGTCCCGGCGCTCTTCACGGCGGTGGACGCGGCCTGCGACGCGGCCGGCGTCGAGCGCGTCGAGCGCACCGCGGTCGCGCTCGGCTTCGAGGGGACTGCCGTCCGGCTGGCGCTCGACGACGGTTCGACCGTCGAGGCGCACAAGGTCGTCGTGGCATGCGGGGCGTGGGCGCCGGAGCTTCGTGGACTTCCCCGCCCGCTGCCGGTCGTCCCCGTCGCCGGCGAGATCGCGATCACGCGCGAGCGTGCCGTGCGGCGCGTCGTCTTCGGCGCCGGCGGCTACCTCGTGCCACGGGGTAACGACCTCCTCGTCGGTGCGACGTCGCACGAGCGCGGCTACGACGGGAGCGCGACCGATGGCGGTGCGGCGGCGCTGGCGCGGATCGCCGACGCGCTCGTTCCCGCGCGGGCGCCGTGGCGGCCCCGCTTCGTCTCGGTCGCCGCCGGACTGCGCCCGATGACGCCGGACGGCCTGCCGATCGTCGGCGCCGATCCCGAGCAGCCATCGCTCGTCTACGCCTGCGGCTACTCGCGCAACGGCATTCTCGTCGCGCCGCTCGTCGCCGAATGGATCGCCGACCTCGCGTGTGGCGGTGGTCCACCCGACCTCGCTGTCTTCGCGATCGGGCGTCCGACCCTAGAACAGCCGCGACCCCCCGGCTAAATTCACACGCTCCACCTGTTTGCAACGCGCGCCGCCCTCGGGACGCGCTCCGCGATTCGCCGTCTTCGATGGCCACGACTCTCTACCACATCATGGGGCGCCACCGCGCGGAACCGCTTCCAGAGCGGAAGCCGTCGTGGCTGAAGGTCCGGGCGCCGGGCGGGGAGACCTACGCCCGCCTCAAGAACCTGATGCGCGAGATGGACCTCCACACGGTGTGCGAGGAGGCCCATTGTCCGAACATCGGCGAGTGCTGGAACCACGGCACCGCGACGTTCATGATCCTCGGCGACGTCTGCACGCGGAACTGCGCCTACTGCGCGGTAGCGCACGGGCGGCCGCCGAAGTACGACATCGCGGAACCGTCCCGCGTCGCGGCCGCGATCGCGGAGCTTGGCCTTCGCCATGCGGTCATCACCTCGGTGGACCGCGACGACCTGCCGGACTTCGGCGCGTACATCTTCGCCGAGACCATCCGGCAGATTCACGAGCGGCTGCCGACGTGCTCGGTGGAGGTGCTCGTCCCCGACTTCCAGGGGAACGAGGACTCGATCCGCGCGGTGCTCGAGGCGCGGCCGGAGATCTACAACCACAACACCGAGACGGTGCCGCGCCTCTACAAGCGCGCCCGTCCCGGAGGGCGCTACGAGCGCGTCATGCGGATCTTCCGTCTCGCGAAGCGGATCGCGCCCGACGTCCCGACCAAGACGGGGATCATCCTCGGCATGGGCGAGACGATGGAGGAAGTGGTGGCGGTGATGCGCGACCTGCGCGCGGCGGACGTGGACATCCTCACGCTCGGTCAGTACCTGCGTCCATCGGACGCGCACATCCCGCTCGACCGGTACTACACGCCGGCCGAATTCCGCGAGCTGTACGAGCGCGGGATGGAGATGGGGTTCCGGCACGTCGAGAGCGGCCCGCTCGTCCGCTCGAGCTATCACGCGTGGGAGCAGGTCCAGGCGGCGGGAGTGTCGTCGTGACCTGCCAGGAACGCGCACTGACGATCTGATCGGGCCGCGGCGCCGCGCATCCGCGCGTGGCGTGCGGCCTTTCTCCTGATTCCGACCATGGCGACGAAGAAGAAGTCAGACAACGGGGCGGGAACGGCGACGGCGCGGGAAGCGGCGCCGGCGCGGCGCCGCAGCCCCGGTGCGGCCAACGACGCGATCCGCGGCGACGCGAAGCTCCGCCACGAGCTGCTGCGCTCGATGCTCCTCCAGCGCCGCTTCGAGGAGCGCTGCGCCGAGGCCTACGCGTTAGGCAAGATCGGCGGCTTCTGCCACCTCTACATCGGCCAGGAGGCGGTGAGCACCGGCACGCTCTCGATGCTCCGCCCCGACGACTACGTCATCACCACCTACCGCGACCACGGCCAGGCGCTCGCGCGCGGGATCACGCCGCGCGCCGTGATGGCCGAGCTCTTCGGGCGGCAGGATGGCTGCTCGGGCGGCAAGGGCGGCTCGATGCACCTCTTCGACAAGCAGACCAACTTCCTCGGCGGCCACGGCATCGTCGGCGGGCACGTGCCGGTCGCGACCGGCGTCGCCTTCGCGATCAAGTACCGCGGTGGCGACCAGGTCTGCATCTGCTTCATGGGCGAGTCGGTGGTGAACACCGGCGCCTTCCACGAGGCGCTGAACATGGCCGGCCTCTGGAAGCTTCCCGTCGTCTACATCATCGAGAACAACCGTTACGGGATGGGGACGGCGCTCGAGCGCGCGTCGGCGATCCACGACATCTACGAGCGTGGTGCCGCGTACAACATGCCGCGCGCCCAGTGCGACGGGCAGGACGTCTTCGAGGTCCGCCGCGCCGTCGGCGAGGCCGTCGAGCGCGCGCGCACCGACAAGGTCCCGACGCTGCTCGAGGTGCGTACCTACCGCTTCATGGGCCACTCGATGTCCGACGCGGTGAGTGGCACATATCGCACGAAGCAGGAGCTCGACGAGCACATGAAGCGCGACCCGATCGTGCTCCTCCGCCATCAGATGCAGGAGGCGGGCGAGATCGACGACGCCGCGGTGCAGAAGCTCGACGACGAGCTCAAGGCCGTCTGTCAGGACGCGTGGGACTTCGCCGATCAGAGCCCGGAGCCGCCCCTCGAGGCGCTCTGGCAGGACGTGCTCGTCGAGACGACGAGCGACGAGCTTCCCTCGCGGAGCTGAGGAGAGAGACGACATGCCGGTGATCACGTACCGCGACGCCCTCGGCCAGGGGCTCCGCGAAGAGATGCAGCGCGACGACCGCGTCTTCCTCATGGGCGAGGAGGTCGCGGTCTATCAGGGCGCGTACAAGGTGTCGAAGGGGTTCCTCCAGGAGTTCGGCGAGATGCGGGTAGTCGACACGCCGATCACGGAGCTTGGCTTCGCCGGCGTCGGGGTCGGTGCGGCGATGGTCGGGCTCCGCCCGGTGATCGAGTTCATGACCTGGAACTTCGCCCTGCTCGCGATCGACCAGGTCGTGAACGCGGCGGCGAAGATGCTCTACATGTCGGGCGGGCAGTACAACATGCCGATCGTCTTCCGGGGGCCTAACGGCGCCGCGCTGCAGCTCGCGGCGCAGCACTCGCAGGCGTGGGAGTCGTGGCTCGCCCACATCCCGGGGCTCAAGGTCGTCGCCCCGGGCACGCCTTACGACGCGAAGGGCCTCATGAAGGCCGCCGTGCGTGACGACAACCCCGTCATCGTGCTCGAGGGCGAAATGCTCTACAACACCAAGGGCGAGGTCCCGGAAGAGGATTACGTGATCCCGATCGGCAAGGCCGAGCTCAAGCGCGAGGGCGACCACGCGAGCATCATCACGCACGGGAAGATGGTCCTCGTCGCGATGCAGGTGGCCGACCAGCTCGCGAAGGAGGGAATCAACATCGACGTCGTCGACCTCCGCACCGTGCGTCCGATGGACGTCGAGGCGATCGCGACGAGCGTGCAGAAGACCAACCGCGCCGTCGTTCTCGAGGAAGGGTGGGAGCTCTGCGGCGTCGGCGCGCAGGTCGTGGACTTCATCCAGCGCGAGTGTTTCGACGACCTCGATGCGCCCGTGGTCCGCGTCCACCAGGCCGACGTCCCGATGCCCTACGCCAAGAACCTCGAGAAGGCCGCCAAGCCCGACGCCGCGAAGACGATCGCCGCGGTGAAGAAGGTGATGTACCTCGAGTGATGCACACCGCCTAACGACGAGCCCAGCGAGATGGCAACCAAAGTCGTGATGGAAGCGCTCTCCCCGACCATGGAGGAGGGCCGCCTCGTGAAGTGGCTGAAGAACGAGGGCGACGCCGTGAAGAGCGGCGAGCCCATCGCCGAAGTCGAGACCGACAAGGCGGTCATGGAGCTGGTCGCGCGCGCCGACGGCGTGCTGCGCAAGCGCGTGCTCGGCGAGGGCACCGCCGCTCCGGTCGGACAGCTCGTCGGCGTCATCGCGGGCAAGGACGAGAACATCGACGCCCTGCTCCAGGGCGCCGGAGGCGGCGGCGCGCCCGCGCAGGCCGCGCCCGCACAGGCCGCGCCCGCCCAGCAGCAGCAGGGCGGTGGCGCGAAGCCCGCCGAGCAGGTCATCGCCCGCGCGCAGGAGACGGCGGGCGCGTCGAGCGTGCCACGCTCCGCCGACCAGGCGCAGGGCGAAGCGTCGATGCCGCCGCAGCAGAAGGCGGCCGGTGCTCCGCCGCAGTCGCCCGGACCCGGGCAGCCAGCCGGCTCGGGGCGCGGGGCGGCGCCCGCCGGTAACGGCGGGCGCGCGCGCTCCTCGCCGCTTGCGCGGCGCCTCGCCAGCGAGCGCGGGATCGACCTCGGTGGCATGCAGGGCTCCGGCCCCGGCGGCCGCATCGTCAAGCGCGACATCGAGGCCGCGGCCACTGCGGCGCCGGCGGCGGCGCGCCAGGCCGCGCCGGTCCGGCCGCGCAGCGACGCCGACTTCGAGGACGTCCCGCTGACGCAGATCAGGAAGACCATCGCGCGCCGGCTCTCCGAGTCGATCGGCCCGATCCCGACCTTCTACCTCACCGCCGAGTTCGACCTCGGCCGCGCCAGCGAGCTCCGTGACGCGATGCTCGAGATGGGCGACGAGTACAAGGTCTCCTTCAACGACATCGTCCTGAAGGCGACGGCGACCGCGCTCGCGCAGCATCCGGAAGTGAACGCGCACTGGCTCGGCGACAAGATCCGCTACTTCAATCGCGTTCACCTCGGCATGGCCGTCGCCACCGACGACGGGCTCATCGTGCCCGTGATCTTCGACGCCGATCAGAAGCGGATGAGCGAGATCAGCGCTGAAGCGAAGGCGCTCGCGAAGAAGGCGCGCGAGCGGAAGCTCAAGCCCGAGGAATACACCGGCTCGACCTTCTCCGTCTCGAACCTCGGCATGTTCGGGATCGACCAGTTCACGGCGATCATCAACCCGCCGGAGGCCGGCATCCTCGCCATCGGCGCGGTAGAGGACAAGCCGGTCGTCGTCGGTGACGACCTCGAGGTCCGCAAGAAGATGCGCGTCACGATGAGCTGCGATCATCGCGTCGTCGACGGCGCCGTCGGCGCGAGATTCCTCCAGACGCTGCGGCGGATGCTCGAGAACCCGCTCATGCTGGTCTTCTAGAACGGCGAACCACACGACATCAACGCAATGGCTTCATTCGACGTGATCTTCCTCGGCGGTGGCCCCGCCGGATACGTCGGCGCGATTCGCGCCGCGCAGCTCGGCCTCAACACCGCCGTCGTCGAGCGCGAAGCGCTCGGCGGCACGTGCGTCATCTGGGGCTGCATTCCGGCGAAGGCGCTGCTCGAGGCGGCGTCGCTGGCGACCAGGGTCGCGAAGGGCGCCGAGTTCGGCGTCACCGTCGGCGAGGTGAAGCTCGACTACGGGGTCGCGATGAAGCGTTCGCGCGCCGTCAGCACCCAGAACTCGAAGGGCGTCGAGTTCCTCTTCAAGAAGAACAAGATCACCTGGATTCGCGGCACCGGGACCATCACCGGCGCCAACGCGGTGACGGTGAAGACGCAGGACGGCAAGGAGGAGAAGCACGACGCGAAGAAGGGAATCGTCATCTGCACCGGCTCGCGCGTGAAGGGGCTGCCGCAGGTCGGGCTCGAGCTCAACAAGACGACGGTCATCTCCTCCGACGAAGCGCTCGTCCTCGAGAAGGCACCGAAGTCGATCGCCATCGTCGGCGCGGGCGCCGTCGGCTGCGAGTTCGCCGACGTGTTCAACGCCTTCGGCTCGGCGGTGACGCTGATCGACGTCGCCCCGGCGATCCTGCCACTCGAGGATCAGGAATGCTCGGCGGAGCTGGCGAAGGCGTTCAAGAAGCGGAAGATCGACGTCGTCACCGGCGCGAAGATCTCGAACGTGAAGATCGGCAAGAACAGCGTCTCGATGTCGCTCGACGCCGGCGGCGCGAAGAGGGACCTGACGGTCGACGTCGTGCTCGTCGCCGCGGGACGCGCGCCGAACGTCGAGAACGTCGGCCTCGAGAAGGCGGGCGTGAAGCTCACCGAGCGCGGCTTCGTGAAGATCAACGAGCGCATGGAGACGTCGGCGAAGGGGATCTACGCCATCGGCGACGTCGCCGGGCCGCCGATGCTCGCCCACAAGGGCTCGCGCGAGGGCGTGATCGTCGCCGAGGTCATCGCCGGGAAGCACTTCCATCCGCTGAACTACGGCAACGTCCCGAACGCGACCTACTGTCACCCCGAGGTCGCGTCGATCGGCCTCACCGAGCAGCAGTGCAAGGAGAAGAAGCTCGACTACAAGGTCGGGAAGTTCCCCTTCTCCGCCAACGGCCGCGCGCGCACGTCTGGGGAGACCGAGGGATTCGTGAAGATCATCCGCGACGCGAAGTACGGCGAGATCCTCGGCGCCCACATCATCGGCGCCCACGCCACCGAGATGATCCACGAGCTCGCCGTCGCCCGCGAGAACGAGTACACCGTCGAGGAAGTCGACCTCGCCATCCACGCGCACCCGACGTTGTCCGAGGCGGTGGCGGAAGCGGCGCTGGACTCGATGGGAAAGCTCATACACGCCTAGACAGCTGTTAGCTGTTAGCTCTTAGCTGTTAGCTCTTAGCGTTGAGCAAAGGCGTCTGCAGGGGATTCTCTGCAGACGCCTTTTTCCCGCCGTTGCTGAGCGCTAAGAGCTGATTGCTAATGGCCGACTTCATCGCGTGGTCTGAGCGTCCCCCCGAATCGACGCCTCGATGGCAATATCGATCGTCACGTCGTCCCCCAGCGTCACCCCGCCGCCCTCGACGACCCGATTCCACGTGATGCCGTAGTCGAGGCGGTTGATCGTCGTCGTCGCGGCGAAGCCGACGCGATGCATGTTGTTCGGGAAGTGGCGCATGCCGAGATACTCGCCGTCGAGCACGACCGGCTTCGTCACGCCGCGC
>DATAIS010000038.1:0-4065 GCA_036262535.1 Gemmatimonadaceae bacterium
GCCGCGCGCTGGATGGTCGGCGCAGTGGAGCTACACGGATCTTTTCCAGGATCCGCAAGCCTGGGCGCAGGGGGGCTACCTCGACGTCGAGGTGCCGATGAACTATCCCGCGACATCCACTTCGGCCTCATGGACGGTGAAGGCCTACTGCTCGAACACCGACTGGACGTGCGTGCTCGACGACCACATCCAGCGCATCGAGCGCCAGTCGGCCCCCCAGTTGAACCGCCAGGTCTACATCGGGGTGGGCGCCATTCGGGGCTGGACGGAGATGGCGACGCAGATCGACCTCGCGCACGACCGAAGCGCGACGGGAATGTCGGTCTACAGCTTCAGCCTCGTGGATGCCATCCCCAACGCCTGGACGCAGCTCGCCGCCGGACCGTTCAGGAACAAGGCGACGATTCCCGCGATGCCCTGGAAGCCCTAATCGGACGCGAGGCGCGCGGCCGCTTCGGCGACCGCGCGCCAGCGTCCGGCATCACCGACGGCACGAGTGAACTCGTCGGGCGGCAGCGGCCGTCCGAACGCGATCGTGTCGCGGCGGAACTCCATCGCGCTCGGCTCCATGACGGCGCCGCCGACGTGTACCTCGCGCACGCCGGCACGCGCGAGTGGAGCGATGTCCGCCGCGCGTATCCCGCCGCCGGCCATCACCTCCACGCGCCCCGCTGACTGCCGGACGAGAGCCGCGATGGTATTCACACCATCGATCGCCTTCGGCGCCGCGCCGGAGGTGAGAACTCGCGTGACGCCGGCGCCGGCGAGCGCCTCCAGCGCCTCAGGCAGGTCGCGGCTCATGTCGAAGGCGCGGTGAAAGGTGACCGTGGCCGGCGAGGCTGCCCGCACGAGCGTCGCCAGCGCCTCGCGATCCACCGTCCCGTCCCGGCGCAACGCGCCGACAGCGACACCCTCGGCGCCGGCATCGATCGCGGCGGCGATGTCGCGTCGCATCGCGTCGAGCTCCCCGTCGTCGTAGAGGAAGTCGCCGCCGCGCGGCCGTACCATCACCACCACCGGGATGGAGACGCGAGCCAGCACAGCCGCGATCATACCGACGCTCGGCGTCGTCCCGCCCTCGGTGAGCGCGGCACAGAGCTCGATGCGGCGCGCGCCCGCGCGCTCCGCGGCGATCGCGCCGCCCACCGAGTCGACACAGGCCTCGATCAGCACGGACGCGAATCTATTGCGCGACGACATCGGATGCATGCAAGATTGCCCCGCCGTCAACCCGGACTCTGACGCCGTGACTCACTCGCGCGACGAGACTCGCCCACCGACCAGCCGGTGGAAGGCCGTGCTCACCGACGTCCACTTCTGGGTACCACTCGCCGCGCTCGTCGCCGGCGTGCTGGTGCTCCGCTGGGTCGGCCGCTCATGACCGCCGCACCCGCACGCCGGAACGACGCCGCCGTCCCGCTCGCGCCGGCGCGACTCCAGACGCTCCAGACGCTCGGCATCTTCTGCGGCCTCGCCGCCGGCGCATGGCTCGGAGGGGCCGAGGCGCCCACGAAGCTCGTCACGATCGGACTCTCGCCGATCGTCATCTCGCTCGGCATGGTCATCGGCGTCTTCCTCGCGCGCTGGACGGTCCCGGCGCTCGTCCAGGGGACATCCTCGGTGGCGCGCGACCTTCGTGCCGCACCGCACCTCATCGTCTGGGCGGTGCTCGCGGGCTGCCTCTGGGCGGTCGCGAACACGCTCACGATCTACGCCGTGCGCGACGTCGGCCTCAGCATCGCCTTCCCACTCTGGAACAGCAACAGCCTCCTCGGGATCGTCTGGGGGATCGTCTTCTTCCGCGAGCTTCGCGGTGCGACGCCGGGGCGGTGGATGGCCGTCGTCGGCGGCGCACTGCTCATGTTCATCGGCGCCGTGCAGCTCGCGCTCGTCTCGGCGATGCACATGCCGGCAATGGACGCGCGGCGCGGCATCACTGCGGCGCTCGCCGCCGGCGTGTTGTGGGGGACGATGTACATCCCGTACCGCAAGGCGTACCTGACCGGGATGAGCCCTCTCTCCTTCGTCACCTTCTTCACCGTCGGCGAGCTGGCGACGATGCTCGCCCTCGCGTTAGGCGAGAGCGGCGGCCTCGCGGCGCTCGGGCACGACCTCGCCGCGGCGCGTCACGTCCTCTTCTGGCTCCTTCTCGGCGGCTTCGTCTGGGTGATCGGGGATCTCTTCCAGCAGTACGCTGTGAAGTATGCGGGGATCACACGCGGCATCCCGCTCTCGAACACGAACCAGCTATGGGGGCTGCTCTGGGGGATCCTCGTCTTCGGTGAGCTTCGCGCCGCGGGCAGCGGCGCGATCCTTCGCGTCGTTCTCGTATCGATCGTGATGGCCGGTGGCGCGGGGCTCATCGCGCTGGCGTCGGTGGAGGAGAGCGAGCACCGGCGCTGGGACGAAGCGCGCGCGAGGGAAACAGCCCGCTATGGCGTCGACCCGCGCTTCACGAGCGCACGCGCGGCCGGCGCGGATCCCGATGCGGGCGCTCCCCGCCGCCGCGCCGTCGATTGGCTCATCGCGCTCGTCGCGACGGTGACGCTGATCGCTTTCGGACTGATGGCCGCGGCGCCACAGATCGCCTTCTCGGGCTGGGCGATGATGTTTCTCGTCGTCGTGATGGTCGTGATCGCGGGAGCGTGCGGAGCCGCGCTCTGGCGGCGCACCCGCTTCAACTGAGACCGCCGATCACCTCGAGCCGGCGACGACCTCGGTGTCTCTCACTCCGTGGACAGCGCGAGCTTCGCCGCGCTCGACCGCGGGACGATCACCTCCGTGAGTGCGATGATCCCGACGCCCTGGATCAGCGAGGTCGCGGCGTACGCGAAGGCGCATCCCCAGGCCGACATCGGGCTTCACCTCACGCTCACCGGCGAGTGCAAGACGTACCGGTGGGAAAGTGTCGCGTCCAGCGACCAGGTGCGCACGCTGCTCGACTCGGATCCGCCCAGCCCGGAGTTCAGGAAGGCGCTCGCCGACAACAGGGTCATCCTCGTCACGTGGCGCGATCTGCAGTCATTGCAGCGGCCGCCTTGAGCGGGCCGGAGGGTCGGCCATTGCCACGCTTGCGCACGATGACGTGCGTCGCGCGCTCGCCGTCGATCCGCTCGACGACCTCGTAGCCTGACGCGCGGAGGTCGAGGCCCTGCAACAGGTGCTCGCCCTTGCCGAGCAGCACGGGCCGCACGGCGAGGTGCAGCTCGTCGATGAGCCCCTCCACCAGGTACTGCCTGACGGTGGACACTCCGCCGCCCACCCGGATGTCGCGATCGCCGGCCGCGGCACGCGCCTGCTGCAGCGCGGACTGAATGCCGTCCGTGACGAAATGGAACACGGTGCCGCCCTTCATTTGCAGCGGCGGTCTCGCGTGGCTGGTGAGCACGAAGACTGGCGTATGGTACGGCGGCTCCTCACCCCACCATCCCTCCCACTCGTGATCCGGCCATGGACCGCGGATCGGTCCGAACATGTTCCGGCCCAGTATCCAGGCGCCGAGTCCCGACATGCCCTGCTCGGCGAGTCGATCGTCGGTGCCTGTCTCCCCTCCGGAGTGCCCCTGCATCTTCCGCCACGTGCGCGTATGGACGAACCACTCCATCAGCTCGGGCCCATTCACGCCGAGCGGATGCTCGAGGCTCTGGTCGGGGCCTGCGCCGTAACCGTCGAGGGAGAGGCCGAAGCTCCGAACGAGAAGTTTGGGCATGACGGTGCGTTGGTCGGTGAGTCGCTGCGCTTGATACTGCCGTCCGCAGGCGTCGCTCGCGAATGCCGAGGGATGCCCGGTCACGGAACGCATCCGAATAACGACTTGACGGACTCGTAAAGCAAGCTTTACATTGAAAAGTACTTTTTGCGGCTAGCGTACACTCCTCCGCGGCTGCCCCGCGGTGGCTGCGCCTCGAGGATGCATGTACCAGGTCGTTCGGCAGTTCGTATCGGCAGGCTCCATCGCACGCCGAATCTGGGGCGACGCCGACATGGTGCTGCTCATCTTCGCCGGTTCATCGGCGGAGTTCGCGCTCAATCGCGCCGTCGACTGGCTCTTCTTCACGGGGAAGC
>DATAIS010000039.1:0-3282 GCA_036262535.1 Gemmatimonadaceae bacterium
GCGAGATCTACGAGCGCTGGCTCGACCCCGACCTCACCGACCCCCGCCAGGTCGCAGCGCTCCTCCGCCACCACCCGTATCCGATGGAGACCCTCGTCGCCGAGCGCATCTCGACGGCGGTCAACAATCCGCGTTATGATCAGCCCGACGCGATACTGGCGGTGACCGAGTGAGCGCGCAGCCCCCCGACGTCGTTGGCAGCTGGCCGCAGGCAGCTGGCAGCTCGGTCGCCCCCGAGCTCGAGCAGCTCGTCCGCGCGCACGCCATCGCCGAGCGCGCCCGCGAGCAGACGCAGCACCTCCAGACGCTCACCGCCGCGCTCTCCAACGCGTTGACGGTCGAACAGGTCGCCGCGGCCGCGGTCACCCACGCGACGCTCGCCTTCGGCGCCGTCGGCACCGTCGTCGCCCGCGTCACCCCTGACGGCCGGGAGCTCGAGATCCTCCACGCCGCCGAGATGCCCGACGGGGCCGCGGAGGAATGGCGACGCTTCCCGATCGAGGCCCCCGTCCCCCTCGCCGAGGCCGTGCGCACCCGTACCCCCGTCTTCCTCGAGTCGCGCGCCGACTGGGAGCGCCGCTACCCGCACCTCGTCGCCCTCGCCGACGCCGCCGGCCATCGCGCCAACCTCGTCCTCCCCCTCGTCGCCGGCGAGCGGGTGCTCGGCGTCGTCGGCGCGGCGTTCCGCGCCGACCACGCCTTCGACGACGAGGAGCGCGCCCTCGCCACCGCCATCGCCCAGCAGTGCGCGCAGGCGCTCGACCGCGCGCGGCTCTTCGAGGCCGAGCGCGACGCCCGCCGCGAGGCCGAGGCCGCGAACCGCGCCAAGAGCGAATTTCTGGCGATCATGTCGCACGAGCTGCGCACCCCACTCAACGCCATCGGCGGCTACGCGGAGCTGATGGAGATGGGACTGCGCGGCCCCGTCACCGACGCGCAGCGCGAGGACCTGCGCCGCATCCAGCAGAGCCAGACGCACCTCCTCGGCCTCATCAACGAGGTCCTCAACTACACGCGCATCGAGACGGGCACGGTGCGCTACCACGTCGCCGACGTCCCCGTCGCGGCGCTGATCGCCAGCTCCGAGGCGCTGGTGATGCCGCAGCTCCGCGCGAAAGGCCTCGACTACGAGTTCGGCGGCTGCGATCCCATGCTGACCGTGCGCGCCGACCCCGAGAAGCTGCGCCAGGTGGTGCTCAACCTCCTCGGCAACGCGATCAAGTTCACCGATCGGGGAGGGCGCATCGCCGTCGCCTGCCGCGCCGCGGACGACGTCGTCTTCGTCGATGTCGCCGATACCGGCATCGGCATCCCGTCCGAGAAGCTCGACGTCATCTTCGACCCGTTCGTGCAGGTGAACCCGGCGCTGACGCGGATCCAGGAGGGGGTGGGGCTCGGCCTCGCGATCTCGCGCGACCTCGCCCGCGGCATGGGCGGCGACCTCACCGTCGCCAGCACGGTCGGGCAGGGGAGCACCTTCACCCTCGCCATCCCCCGTGGCTGACGCCGCGAGCTTCGACCTCGCCCGCTTCTCGCTCGGCGACATGCTCGCCTGCGGGCGCGACCTGCGCGCGCGCCTCGACGGCGCCCAGTCGATGGAGCAGGCGGCGCAGCTCGCGGTGCGCTACCTGTACGAGAGCTGCCGCGACCCGCGCACCGGCGACCGCGCCTGCGCCCTCGTGCGCTTCTACAAGACGCACCCCTACGGCTCGCTCGAGCGGTCGGAGCAGATCTTCGCCCGCGGTCTCCTCGGGAAACAGCCGGTCACGAACGACATGCGCTGCCTGACGCTGCTCGCGTCCACGGGCGACGAGGTCGCGTGGTGCTCGCGCCATACCTCGACGGCGCATCGCGCGGTGCCGCTCGCGAGCCCGTCGATGGTGGAGCAGGCGCCGATGATCGCCGCGCTGCTGCGCGACTTCGGCGTCGAGATCGCGGAGGTCGTCCGCCCCGACCCGTCGCTGGTGAAGGACCGGGGCGGGAAGAGCTACGGCGTCTTCCACGTCGAGCGCGCCCTGGGGAGCCCGCACATCCCGGCGCAGGCGCAGTTCGTCGAGCCCTGGCGCATCGCCTCGGTGGTCGGCTTCGGCGGCCCGCTCCAGACGGGGGACCTCTTCGCGGTGATCATGTTCAGCCGCGTCCCCATCCCGCGCGAGAGCGCCGAGCGCTTCAAGTCGGTCGCGCTCGAGGTCAAGGCCGCGGTCTTCAAGTTCCAGCCGCACGAGACCTTCGCCGCGCGGACCGGCGCCCCCGCCGGGTCGTAGCTAACGGCGGCTGCCAGCTGCCAGCTGCCGTTCAGCTACAGCGTTTCGTCCAGATCCACCGCGCCAGCGCCGCCGCCTCGCGCTGCTCCTCCGGGCTGAGCGCCTCGAGGGTCTTGGTCATCGTCCCGCCGGGGGAGGCGCCGGGCGCGGGCTGGGCGGCGCCGGCGAGGCTCTGCGACTGGCGGGCGTGGACGCCGACGGCGTCGCCCCCCCTGCCGAAGCGCGCCGAGATGGCGTGGAAGACGATCCCGCGCTCGGGTGAGGCGAAGGTGACCATCGCGACGAGGCTGATCGGGCGCCCCTGGGCGTCGTAGCTCGCGCGCAGGTCGCGCTCCTCGGGGGAGCGGACGTCGCCGATCTCGAGCTCGTACTGGAGCGTCGCGCCGCGCGTCGAGTCCTCCGCGGAGACGGGGATGGCGCGGCACCGCGGCTCGGCGGGGGGGAGGGGGACGCCGAGTGGGCGTTGGCCGGAGTCGGCGGCGGTGCGCTGGGCCTGGGCGGCCGCGGGGAGGAGGAGAAGGGCGGGGGCGACGGCGAGGAGAATTCGGCGCATCTGCTACCTGGGCGGCGTGGGCGGCGCTGGCGCGACTCGGGTCGCGAGGGAAAAACGGATGAAGCAAGGTGCTGGCCGCGAGTGGTCCCGGGAGGGGAAAAACGGTACGGAAGCGACCAATTGCTTGCGTTGTGATCCAGGACGGTGAATATTGGCCGAAGCTGCCGGGAGCGGGTCGTTGTCGGCTCGTGGGTGGCGGGCCCCGCTGTGACGCGGGGCACCATTTCATGACGCGAGAGGCGTCTTTCCCGCGCGTGCAGGTCTCCTGCGCGGGATACCCAGTGACATGAGAGCTACCGCGAAGTTGCCGATGCCCCAGAACAACGTCGGCTCCCCCATCGCTGGCAGCGTGCTGCCCATCAAGCGTGCGGAGGAGCTGCTGGCGACGCTGCCAGGCGTTATCGCGGCTCGGATCGTGGCGAGCGACAGCGGAGCGGTGGACGAGATCCACGTGCTCACGTCGTC
>DATAIS010000040.1:0-3150 GCA_036262535.1 Gemmatimonadaceae bacterium
CGATGCTCCAGACGATGCGCGCGCAGAGCGCGAGGCCGATGTAGGCGGCGACGTCGGCGACGTTGAGCACGAGCGCGCCCTGGCCGTGGGCGATGGCGAGGAAGTCGGGCACGCCGCGGGGCGAGGTCGCCATCGACGCGAGGTTCCCCGTCGCCGCGCCGGCGACGAGGCCTAACGCGTGGGGCGCGATGGCGTCGAAGCGGGCGAGCATCGGCGACGCCGCGACCGCCAGCAGCAGCGCCATCACCGTCAGCGCGACGTTGACCTCCCACGTCCACGCACCGATGCTCGTCGAGAAGGCGCCGGCGTTGTTGTGCACGAGCTCGATGCGCAGGAGCTGCCCGAGAAGCGGATAGCGCTCGTTCGCCCAGAGACTCTCCGCCATTCCTTTCGACAACGCATCGCCCGCAGCGACGAGGATCGTCACCGCGAGGAAGGTGCCCGTGGAGGAGAGCGGCGTGGTGAGACGGCGGGAGAAGGGCACGCGTCTACTGAAGGCAAGCCCGATGCCGGTTCGTCGCGCACCGTGAGGACGCCCACGGAGTGACGGGCCACAGCCCGCTTAGATTCGACGCATGCGTACGCTCGCGCACCTCTTCGTCCTCCTCGCCCTCGCCTGCGCGGCGCCGGCATCGACCGTTCTCCCCACACCCGCCACCGATCCAGCGGACGCGATCGAGCCCGCGATCGCACTCGCCACCTTCGACACCGTCGAGGCGATGGTCGCCCGGAGCTGGGTCGACACCGCCTTCACCAATCGCCGCTGGAAAGCGATCGCCGATTCCCTGCGGCCGATCGCCGCTCGGGCGATGACTCGCGGCGAGCTGCATCGCGTCCTGCGAAGCATGCTCGCCAGGATCGGAGAGTCGCACTTCTACCTCATACCGGCAAGTGTCGCGACGGAGCTGGCTGCCTCGCGTCCCGCAGGAGGCAATGGCTCCACCGGCGTGAGCGTCCGCGTCGCCGAGGGGCGGCTCGTGGTCTGGACGGTCGAGGAAGGTTCGGCGGGCGCGGCGCTCGGCGTCCGCCCGGGCGAGATCGTGGACTCGGTGGACGGCCGCGCCGCGGCCGCCGCGCTCACGCAGATCCGGGCCCTCGCCGGAACCGCCGGCCGCCGTGCGACCACCGAGCTGCTCTACGGATTGAACGGGCTCCTCGCGCCCGGCGTCGGCGACAGCGTCAGGCTCGTCACGACGACACGCGAGGGCCAGCCGGCCGCGCGAACGCTCGTCGCGAAGGGCGCGAAGGGGACGATCACGCAGTTCGGCAACCTTCCCCCGCTCGCGGCGCGGGTCGAGGCGCGGCGGCTCCGGCCCCAGGGTGGGAGCGGCTGCGTCGGCATCGTCGCGCTCAACATCTGGCTCCCCGCCGTCGCGCCGGAGATCGACCGCGCGCTTGGAACGATCCGCGACTGCCGCGGCGTCGTGCTCGACCTCCGCGGCAACCCGGGGGGCGTGGCGGGGATGGTGATGGGCACGGGTGGCCATTTTCTCGACAGCACCATCTCGCTCGGCACGATGCGGTCGCGCCAGGGAGAGCTCCGCTTCGTCGTCAATCCACGGCGTGTCGACGCCGCGGGCCGGATCGTCACTCCCTTCGCCGGGCCGCTCGCGGTCCTCGTCGACCCGATGACCGCCAGCACCTCGGAGCTCTTCGCCGCCGGATTGCAGCGCATCGGGCGGGCGCGGGTCTTCGGCGAGCAGTCGGCGGGGCAGGCACTGCCGGCCATGATGGAACGTCTGCCCTCGGGCGACGTATTCGTACACGCCATCGCCGACCTCGCCGGTCCGGACGGGGGGCGCATCGAGGGGGACGGAGTCGTCCCCGACGAGATCGTTCCCCTCACCGTCGATGCACTCGCCCGCGGCTCGGACGCCGCGCTCGAGGCGGCGCTGGCCTGGATCGGCTCGGCGGCACCGGCACGTTAGGCATGCATTTTCACCCGCGGCGCGCGACCCGCGCCCGTCAACGAGGCTCACGATGAAGCTCGCGCTGTCGCTCGCACTCCTCCTTCCCGCCGCCACTCTGGCGCAGTCGCCGGCAGTTCCCGCTCCCGCCGCGACGAAGGCGGCCCTTCCCGCGGCGACCACGGTGCTCGCGAAGTTCCGCGACGCGATGGGGAGCAAGGGTTGGCTCGCCGCCCCGGCCGTGACCAGCACCGGCACCTTCGAGATGCCCGCCGCCGGCCTCAAGGCCAGCTTCGAGCTCGTCCAGGCCGCGCCGAACCGGATGCGGCTGGCCATCAACATCCCAGGCATGGGCGCGATCGAGAGCGGCTTCGACGGAAGCACCGCGTGGGCGAGCGACCCGATGCAGGGCCCCCGCATCCTCACCGGCCCCGAGCTCGACCAGATGCGCGACGAGTCCGACATCCGCGCCGCCGTGCGCGACGCCTCGCTCTTCTCGGCAACGGAGACCATCGCCGACACGACGATGAACGGCGAGCGCTGCTACCTCGTGAAGCTCACCTGGAAGTCCGGACGCACGACGACCGACTGCTTCAGCGCCGCGACCGGCCTCACGGTCGCGACGATCAGCGAGCAGCAGACGTCGATGGGCGCGATGACCGTCACGAACTACGTCAGCGACTGGAAGGACTTCGGCGGCGTGAAGACGCCGACGCGGCTCGTCGCGCGCATGATGGGGCAGGAACAGATCATGACGATCAGCGACGTGAAGTTCGGCAAGCCCGCGAACGCCATCGTCGCTCCGGATGCGATCAAGGCGCTGAAGGAGGCCGCCTCGGCGAAGCCGGCGCCCGCCAAGCCGTAGCGGGGCTTTTCGCTGTACGCTTTTCGCGCTTACGAAACGGCGTTTGACGATGATCGATCCGTCAAACGCCGTTTCGAGCGTCGTACAGCGAACAGCGAAAAGCCGTCGTTAGGGCGTGAGCCCCTGCGACTTCGGTAGTTGAGAGATGAGGAAGGAGTATTCGAACGCGATCTCCTTCAGCCTGTCGTACCGTCCCGACGAGCCGCCGTGGCCGGCGCCCATGTTGGCCTTCAGCAACAGGACGTTCGTGTCCGTCTTCGTCTGGCGGAGCTTCGCGACGTACTTCGTGCCCTCCCAGTACGGCACCTGGGAGTCGTTGAACCCGACCTCGACCAGCATCGCCGGATACGCCTGCGCCTTGATGTTGTCGTAGGGCGA
>DATAIS010000041.1:0-1773 GCA_036262535.1 Gemmatimonadaceae bacterium
CCGGGGAGCGCAGTCGGGGGGCGCGATGCGGAGACGCTGGCGGCGCGCAGATGGCGCAGGCTGCCAGCGAGGAGAAAACATTGAAGTGCGCGAGAGGGAGCGCAAGGGCAATGGCGGCGCGGCGTTGCGAGCGTGCGCGGGGGGTCGCTCTCCTTGAAGGGACGCCGGGTGCCGCTTAGCTTACACACACTCTCGCCCGCTGCATCTAAGTCACAACGTCATGCCGACTTACGAGTATCGTTGCCCCGAAGGGCACGATTTCGAGAAGTTTTTCCGTACGATCTCCTCCGCCGCTTCCACGCTCCCGTGCCCGAAATGCGGCGCGGAGGCCGAGCGCCAGCTCTCGGGCGGAGCGGGGCTGATGTTCAAGGGCTCCGGCTTCTATCTCACCGACTACGGCAAGAACGCGCACGCCTCCAGGCCCCCCGCGAAGAGCGAAGGCAAGGGCGACACGGCGAAGTCTGGAGAGGCCGCGAAGGGCGGGGAGAAGTCCAGCGGCAGCGAATCGGCGAAGCCGGCCGCGAAGAAGCCCGCGGAATGAGCACCGCGGAACGGATCCGGGGCGAGCTGGTTCGCGCCGCTCGCACGATCGGCGCGTCCGATCCCGTCGAGCCCCTGCTCGAGCGCCCGCGCGACCCGCAGTTCGGTGACTGGGCCACCAATCTCGCGATGGTTCTCGCGCGTCCGCTGAAGCGGCCGCCACGCGACGTCGCCAACTCGCTCATCGGCGCGCTCGATCTCGCCGCCGCCGGCATCGCCACCGCGGAAGTCGCCGGCCCGGGGTTCATCAACTTCCGGCTCGAGAGCGACACCGTCGCGCGCGGCATCGCCGACCTCGTCACGCGCGGGGAAGACTACGGGCGGCAGAGCCAGGGCGGGGGGCAGGCGGTCAACGTCGAGTTCGTTTCCGCGAACCCTACCGGCCCGCTCCACGTCGGCCACGGGCGGCAGGCCGCGTTAGGCGACGCGATCGCCTCGCTCCTCGAGTGGACGGGTTGGCGCGTCGAGCGCGAGTACTACTACAACGACGGCGGGGTCCAGATCATGAACCTCGCGCGCAGCGTGCAGGCGCGCGCCCGCCAGCTCGCCGGCGAGGAGGCGCCGATCCCCGAGGGCGGCTACCACGGCGAGTACATCCGCGAGATCGCGCAGCGCTATCTCGACGAGCACCCGGGCGCAGCCGCGGCCGCCGACCTCGACGCGATCCGCCGCTTCGCGGTGCGCGAGCTCCGCCGCGAGCAGGACCTCGACCTCCAGGCGTTCGGCGTGAAGTTCGACACCTACTTCCTCGAGAGCTCGCTCTACGAGGAGGGACGCGTCGAGCGGACCGTCGCCGCGCTCGGCGAAGCGGGCGAGGTGTTCGAGGAGGGGGGCGCCCTCTGGCTGCGGACGACGCGCTTCGGCGACGACAAGGACCGCGTGATGCGCAAGCGCGACGGCACCTACACCTACTTCGTCCCCGACGTCGCCTACCACGTCACCAAGTGGGAGCGCGGCTTCCGCCGCTCGATCAACGTCCAGGGCGCCGACCACCACAGCACCGTCACGCGGGTGCGGGCGGGCCTCCAGGCGTTAGGCATCGGCATCCCCGAGGGATATCCCGAGTACGTGCTGCACCAGATGGTGACGGTGATGCGTGGCGGCGAGGAGGTCAAGATCTCCAAGCGCGCCGGCAGCTACGTCACCGTGCGCGACCTGGTGGACGAGGTCGGCCGCGACGCCGTGCGCTACTTCTTCATCATGCGGAAGGGCGACTCGCAGCTCGTCTTCGAC
>DATAIS010000042.1:0-4613 GCA_036262535.1 Gemmatimonadaceae bacterium
GCAACCGCGGCTGCGCTCACCGACCAGTGGGTCTGGCCGCCGCACTTCCCCGCCGCTCCCGAGAGCTACGACGCGGTGCTGACCTCGTTCGACGCCACCGCCCAGGCGGTGCTGCACGCGCTCGCGAACGTCGGCGAGGGACGGCTCTTCGCGACGGTCCCCTTCATGGCCGGCCCGAAGCAGCCAGCCGACGTCCGCGTCATCGATGTGATGTGGTTCATGCTCATGGACGCGGTGCACCATCGCGGCCAGTTCTCGATCTACCTCCGCATGGTCGGCGCGAAGGTGCCGTCCATCTACGGCCCGTCGAGCGACGAGCCCTGGGGCTGAACGGCCGCTCGGGGTGGCCTGTACGACGAAGGTGAAGCCGCCCGGGCTGGCACCTACGACAAAGGTTCAGCCGGATGAGGCGGATTGAGCGGATCCTGCGGATCTGCTCCTCGGCACTGAAGCTCCCCTCACACCGGTCCTGAACAACTGGGGGGCAAGCGTGGAGAGATGGTCTCCCCCCGCTTGCCCCCAGCCGTTTCTGCGGGATCCCGAGAGGCCACGTGAAAGCCACTACGCCACGTGGCGCCATCCGCAGGATCCGTTGCATCCGCAGAATCCGGATGAACCTTCGTCGTAATTGCCAGCCCGAGCGGCCGTTCGATCGCGAGCAGGAATTTGACCGGGGCGAACGGCAAGGAATGCGGGGTGGATGGCAATGCCTCCGTAAGGGGTAGGGGTCAACGGCGGGTCTCTCTCGCGAGGCACGACACGACCACCCCAGACGAGAGAGAGACCCATGTCCACCATCCGAAAGATCGCCCCCGCCTTCACGCTCACGATCGCGGGAATCCTCATCGCCTGCAGCGCAGGGTCGGCGAACGACCCCCTCGCGCCCGACGCGTCGACGCGCTCGGCGTCCGGCGGTGGCGGCGTCGCCACTGCGAGCGGCGCGAACGTCAGGCTGCGGTGCGAGCTGCGCTCGGGACGGTCGCGCATCTCCGCCGACGGCCGCGATCTCCGTCCCGCGAATGGCGTCTACAGTGCGCGCGTCGCTGCCGCGGGCGGCTCGGCAACGAGCGGAACGCAGCAGGCAGCGCTCGGCGAAGCGGAATTCGACTTCGACAGCGACCGCGGTGACATCGCCGCGGGCGCGACCGCGATCGCGCCGGACTTCATCGCCGCGCGCCCCGGCCCCGACGTCATCGCGGAGATTCTCGACGCCCAGGGCGCGGTTGTCGCGAGCGGCGGCGCGGAGTGCGAGCTGCGGTGACCATCACGGCCGCGTTCGCCTGAGTTGGACAGGCGGCGCGTCCACCCCGGGGGACGTTGTGAAGCTCGTCACAGGAGAACAGAGAAGCGGTAAGTCGCCGCGTGTCGGCGACTTACCGCTTCTGCATGCCTGACGTCGGCGGCTGGCCGGACGCGTGCTTTATGAACGGATGCCGCCGGACGAGGGGTCCGGCAATCCGAGGAGAAGACCATGACGCACGTTTCCGTTCGCCGGCTCGCGCTCGCCGCTGGCCTGCTCGTCGCCACCCCTGTCTTCGCGCAGGGCACCTTCCGCTCGAGCGACGATCGCTCGACCACGACTTCCAGCCGCGGCAACGACCGTCATGGCGGCCGCTGGGAGGATCGTGACGATGACGATCGCGACGACGATAGCGACGACGACCGCTACGGGAAGAGCAAGAAGGCGAAGAAGGCGAAGAAGAAGAACAAGTGCTGGGACACCGATCGCAACGGCTACTGCGACCAGGTCCAGCGCAAGTCGCCGCGCTGCGACGACCGCAACTACGACGGCCGCTGCGACGACGTCTACGGCACGACGCGCTACCCGTCCACGCTTCCCTTCATGAACGGGGCGATCCTCGCCTCGCGCGGCCGGACGTCGACCGACGTCACCGACTGGCTCGGCAACCGCTTCGCGCGCGTTCGCACCGATGCGACCAGCGGCGGTCGCGTGCGCCGCGCCACCTGGTTCGACGCCGGCGGCCAGCTGGTGCAGGCGTGGATCGACCGCAACCTCGACGGCCGCGCCGATGCGGTCGAGCTGTATCAGAGCGGGCGGCTGGTCAGGACGATCGGGCGGTAGGGCGAGTGGGGCGTGGGGGAGTGGGGAGTGGGGAGTGGGGAGTGTACTCCTCACTCCCCGGCCCTTACTCCCCCACTCTTCCTGCCGCCTAACGCGCTGCGCACCGCACGGGCGAGGGTGTCCGCGGTGAACGGCTTCGGCAGGAAGCCCACGCCGGCATCCATGAGGCCGCGGCGGACGATCTCGTCGTCGGTGTAGCCGGACATGTAGAGCACCGGCAATCCGGGGCTCATCGCGAGCAGCGCCTCGACGAGGGCGCGGCCGTTCATCTCCGGCATCACCATGTCGGTGACGACGATGTCGATCGGCGTAGCGCCGCTCGCGACGCGCGCCAGTGCATCGCGGCCGTTGCGCGCGGCGAGCACCGTGTAGCCCTGCCGCTGGAGGATGCGCTTCGCGAGCTCGCGCACCGCGTCCTCGTCCTCCACGAGGAGCACCGTCTCCGCCCCGCGCGGCCGCTCGCCGGCGCCGCCCGCGGCCGGGACCGACGCTGCCTCGTCGCGCGCCTCGGGAAGGTAGACGTGGAAGGCCGTGCCCTTTCCGGGATCGCTCTCGACCTCGATGCTCCCGCCCGACTGCTCGACGATGCCGTACACCGTCGAGAGCCCGAGCCCGGTGCCCGATCCCGGCGGCTTCGTCGTGAAGAAGGGCTCGAAGATCCGCTCGCGGACGTCGCGCGTCATCCCGTGACCGGTATCGGACACGGAAAGCATCACGTAGCGCCCCGGGGTCATTCCCTGACGCGTGACGTGCCGGTCCTCGAGCTCGACGTTCGTCGTCGCGATGCGCAGCGTCCCACCCTGGACCATCGCGTCGCGCGCGTTGACGGCGAGGTTGATCAGCACCTGCTCGAGCTGGTTCGGGTCCGCGAAGACCGCGCCGAGCTCGGGGTCGAGCTTCGTCACGACGAGGATGTCCTCGCCGATGAGGCGCTGGATCATCGGCGCGAGCCCGGCCACGACCTCGTTCAGCCGCAGCACCTTCGGCTGGAGCATCTGCTTGCGGCTGAAGGCGAGGAGCTGGCGCGTCAGGCGCGCCGCGCGCTCCGCCGCCTTGGCGACCTCGCTGAGGTCGGCGTGCAGCGGGTGTGTCGTGTCGAGCCCGTCGAGCGCGAGCTCGACGTGGAGCTTGATGACCGTGAGCAGGTTGTTGAAGTCGTGCGCGACGCCGCCGGCGAGCTGGCCCACGGCTTCCATCTTCTGCGCCTGACGGAGCTGCGCCTCGAGCGCGCGGTGCTCGGTCACGTCGGCGATCGTGCCCACCGTCCCCGACATGACCCCATTGGCGTCGATCACCGGCGCCGAGCGGCCGTGCACCCAGCGCACGGAACCGTCGGGCATGAGCAGGCGATACTCGTGCTCGAACTCGATCTGCGCCTCGAGCGCCGCCGTCCAGCCGGAGACGACGCCGGAAACGTCCTCGGGATGAACGCGCGGGACCCAGCCGTGCCCCAGTCCCTCGGTGTCGCCGATCCCCCAGATCTGCTGCGCGCGCGGGTTGTAGTACGTGATGTTGCCGAGCGCGTCGGAGTGGAAGATGCCGACCGGCGAGCAGACGCTCAGCGACCGGAAGCGGTCCTCGCTCTCGCGCAGCGACTCGGCCATCGCCTTGTAGCGGCTCTCGCTCGCGCGGAGCGCGTCCTGCGCGCGCTTCCGCTCGGCGATGTCGCGCACGACGATCTGCACCGCCGGCAGTCCTTCGAAGGTCGTCGGCACAGCGGTGCTCTCGACGTCGACGACGCTGCCGTCGCGCCGCAGCAGCCGGTGCTCGCGCAGGGGAGGCCGCTCGCCGGCGACGACGAGCGCCATTCGCTCGCGCGCGATCTCGCGCGACTCGGGGTGCACGGTGTCGAGCACCGGAATCCCTACGAGTTGCTCCGGCGAGTCGTAGCCGAGGAGCTTCGCCATCGCCGGGTTGGCATAGCGGAAGATGCCGTCGGCGTGCACCGCGATCCCGTCGGGGGAGAGCTCGACGAGCTGTCGCGACCGCAGCTCGCTCTCACGTAGCAGCGCCTCGGTGCGCTTCCGATCGGAGATGTCCTTGATCTGCGCGAGGAAGCAGATCGTCCCCGCCGGCTCGCGCACGACCGCGACGTGAAGCCCCGCCCAGACGGTGTGCCCGTCCTTGTGGATGTAGCGCTTCTCCATCGCGAAGCTGTCGATCTCGCCCGCGACGGCGCGCCGTACGATCTCGATGCTCGCCGCGAGGTCGTCGGGATGCGTCACCGACTGGAAGGTGCGGTCGAGCATCTCCTCCTGCGTGTAACCGAGGATCGCGGCGAGGGCACGATTGACCTTGATCCACCTGCCGTCGTGGCGCGTGATCGCCATGCCGATGGCGGCCTGATCGAAGGCCAGGCGGAACCAGGTTTCGCTCTCCTGCGGCGCGCCGGCGGTGGCCCTCTGGCTCGCGAGCATACCATAGGACGCGGGGCCTGCCGACGCGGCAACCAGCCCCCCGTCGCCGCGGCCGTGCCGCGAGCTGATGCGAAGATTCGGAGAGGAGCCGTTGCGTAGATGCGAGGATGCGG
>DATAIS010000043.1:0-8099 GCA_036262535.1 Gemmatimonadaceae bacterium
AGCGTGGAAGTTCGAGGAGTCGCTGGCGAGCTTCGACGGCGTGCCGCGCGAGGAGCGTGCGGTGCTGACCTACCTCGTGGGCGAGCTCTGGCGCCGCGTCGGCGACGTCGCTCGGGCCGGCGAGTGGTTCGAGCTCGTCGCCGAGGAGATCGTCGATCCGCAGACGCAGCGCTGGATCATCGATGCGGCGAGGCAGCAGCGGGATTGCCCGCGCGAATGGTTCGGGTGAGCGCGCCTCCGGCGCGCTGGCTGTTAGCTCGTAGCTCTTAGCGTTTAGCAACGGCGTCTGACGGGACTTCCTCAGACGCCGTTCTTATCGCAGTCGCTTGACGCTAACAGCTAATAGCTAAGAGCCGGTCGCTAGCGGGTACCAAACAACCGGTCCCCCGCATCCCCCAGCCCGGGCAGGATGTACCCCTGCGCATTCAGCTCCCGGTCCAGGGACGCGCAGTAGACGACGACGTCGGGGTGGGATTGGTGCATGCGCGAGACGCCTTCCGGAGCGGCGACGAGACAGAGGAAGCGGATGCGCGTCGCGCCGGCGCGCTTGAGCGACGCCACCGCCGAGACCGCGCTGCCACCGGTCGCGAGCATCGGGTCGAGGAGAAAGAAGTCGCGCTCGGCCGCGTCCCCGGGGACCTTGAAGTAGTAGTCCACCGGCTCGAGGGTGTCGTGATCGCGGTAGAGCCCGATGTGTCCGACGCGCGCCGCCGGCACCAGGCGCAGGATCCCTTCGACCATGCCGAGCCCCGCGCGCAGGATCGGCACGAGCGTGAGCTTCTTCCCGGACACCTGCTTCCCCGTCGACTTCTCGAGCGGCGTCTCGACCGGCACGGGCTCGAGCGCGAGGTCGGCCGTCGCTTCGTACGCCATCAGCATCGCGATCTCGTCGACGAGCTCCTTGAAGATCTTCGTCGGCGTCCGCTGGTCGCGGAGGATGGTCACCTTGTGCTGGACGAGCGGGTGGGCGACGATGCGCAGGTTGGGGAAGCGCGGGGTGGTGTCCATGGGCGAGAAGCTAGTATCTTCGCGCGCATGAATGAATACCAGGCGGTGATGCTTCGCCTCACGCGGCATCCGCGCGAGGACGAGGAAGCGCTCACCGATCTGCTCAACGAGCGCAGTCGCTCGGGATGGAAGCCGGCGATGATGTCGCAGGACGGCACGCGCCTCACGCTCGTCTTCGAGCGCGACGTGCCGACGGAGCCCTAGTGGAGCTCGAGTTCTACGGCGCGGCGCGCGAGGTCACCGGCTCCTGCCACATCCTCCGCGTCGGCGGGCGCACCGTGCTGCTCGACTGCGGGCTGTTCCAGGGAAAGCGCAGCGAGAGCACGGAGAAGAACCGCTCGCTCCCCGTCCCCGTCGACGAGATCGACGCGATCGTCCTCTCGCACGCGCACATCGACCACGCGGGGCGACTCCCCTACCTCGTTCACGAGGGCTACGCGAAGACGATCTTCGCGACGCCGGCGACGCGCGACCTCTGCGCGGTGATGCTCGCCGACAGCGCGCACATCCAGGAGCAGGACGCGAAATTCCTGCAGAAGCGCTCGAAGGAGTTCGTCCCGCCGCTCTACGCGATGCGCGACGCGACGCGCGTGCAGGAGCTGATGGTCGGCATCCCCTACGACCACCCGTTCGACGTCGTCCCCGGCGTGCGCGCCACCTACGTCGACGCCGGGCACATCCTCGGCTCGGCGAGCGTCATGCTCGAGCTGAGCGAGAACGGGTCGACGCGCCGCCTCCTCTTCTCCGCCGACGTCGGCCGCTATGGGCTGCCGATCATTCGCGATCCGCAGTCGCCGGGGCCGGCCGACGTCGTGATCATGGAGTCCACCTACGGCAATCGCGATCACCCGCCCGTCGAGGACATGCGGGAGCGGCTGGGACAGGTCGTGACCGAGACCGCCGGCCGTGGTGGCCGCGTGCTCATCCCCGCCTTCGCCGTCGGGCGGACGCAGGAGATCATCTACGACCTGCACGTCCTCGCGCGTGCCGGGAAGATCCCGCCGATCCCGATCTACATCGACAGCCCGCTCGCGATCGACACGACGTCGATCTTCGAGCTGCACCCGGAGACCTTCGACCAGACGGAGGACTTCGTGCGCCAGGTGGCGGAGCTCTTCCGCTTCGACATGGTGCACTACACGCGCGACGTGAAGGAGTCGAAGGCGCTCAACACCGCCGTCGGTCCGATGGTCATCATCGCCGCGAGCGGGATGGCGGAGACGGGACGCATCGTGCACCACCTCGCCAACGGCGTCGCCGATCCGCGCAACACGGTCCTCGTCGTCGGCTTCCAGGCCGAGCACACGTTAGGCAGGCGGATCGTCGAGAAGCGTCCGACGCTGCGCATCCTCGGCGAGGAGATCCCGCTCCGCGCCGACGTCGTGGTGCTCAACGGCTACAGCGCGCATGCCGACCGGAACGAGCTCTCGCGCTGGCTCGCCGCGGTCAGCCAGCGCGGCGGGCGCCCGCGCGCGGTCCATCTCGTGCACGGTGAGCCGGATGCGCAGGACGCGCTGCGCGACCGGCTGCGTGGCGAGGGCTACGAGGCGACCGCCCCCGAGCCGAGGTCGCGGATCACCCTCTGATGAGCGGCCGCGCATGAGCGACGCCCCCGGCACCCCGACGCCGCCGACGCCCGAGAGCGGAGCGACGCCCGAGCCCGCGCCACCGACGCCGGCGCGCATCCTCGCCGCGGCGACAAGGCGCATCCGCACGGCGGGGCTCGTGCGCCTCAGCATGCAGGACGTCGCCGACGAGGCGGGGGTGAGCAAGGGGCTCATTCACTATCACTTCCGCGATCGCGACGCGCTGCTCGCGCGGCTCATCGAGTGGCTGGGCGAGCGGATCCTCGAGCGCGAGCGCCGCGCGCTGGACGGCTGTCCTCCGTCGAAGGCGATCGATGCGCTCTGGCGCTGGATCGACGGCGAGCTCGCGCGCGGCGAGCTGCGCGTCCTCCTTGAAGTGCAGCACGACCCGTCGCCGCAGGCGGCGATGGCCGGGCGCCGCGCGGCGCGGCTCCGTCATGCGCAGGCCGAGGAGACGACGGCGCGGCTCTTCGGCATGCTCGGCCTCCAGCCGCGGGTGCCCCCGGAGCTGATGGCCGGCGTCGTCGTCGCCGTCATCGACGGGCTCGCGCTCGAGTCGCCGCTCACCCCCGAACGCCAGCCCCGCGTCGCCTTCGACGTCGTCTGGCTGGCGTTGCTCAACCTCGCGGAGTAACGCTCCGCCAGCCCCTACCGCCGGCCCGGTCGACGCGGAGGCGCGGAGAGCGCGGAGAACTGCCGCGGAGGACCCGGCGCAGCTGCTCTCGCCTGGCGAGCCCCCTCGCGTTGTCCGGCTCCTGCAACGACTGGTTGGGATGACACGGATTCAACGGATGACGCGGATCGCCTTGTGAGGCGTACCGGGCTCCGTCCACCCGATCGACATCACGCAGAGCTGCTTTGGGCACGCGGGGCGAGACCATCTCTCCCCGCTTGCCCCAGGCTGTTTCGGCCGGCTGTGAGGAGGGAAGCACCGCCCGGGAGCGATCCGTTCATCCGCGTCATCCGCGTCATCTCACCCAGCTGTTGCTGTTGTCGTTGCGGTTCTCCGCGCCTCCGCGTTAATCCGGGCCGGCGCGCCAGAGCCAATGCAGTTCCGCAAGACGAACCGCCGTTCCGTCCGGAATGCAGCCGCGCTAGTTTCCGCGCGATGACCGAGGAGCCGCTGCGGAGGAAGGGACGGAGATGGCCGCGGCTCGCCGGGGGCGTGCTGCTGGCACTGGTGGTGGGGTGGGGGGTGTCGGTCGCGGCGGTCCTGTGGAAGGGACGGCGCGACGAGGCGCGTCCGGCGTCGGCGATCGTCGTCCTCGGTGCCGCGCAGTACGTGGGCCGTCCCTCGCCCGTGCTTCGGGCGCGACTCGACCACGGCATCGAGCTCTGGAAGCAACAGCTCGCGCCGCGCATCATCTTCACCGGCGGACGTGGCGAAGGCGACACGACGAGCGAGGCGGAGGTGAGCCGGCGCTATGCGCTCCGGCGCGGTGTCCCGGACAGCGCGATCGTGCTCGAGACGCGCGGGCGAACGACGCGCGAGTCGCTGCGCGGGGTCGCCACGATCATGAGCGAGGCGGGGTGGGCCACCGGGCCGGGTCCCGGCCGCGAGATCATCCTGGTCAGCGATCCTTTCCACATGTTGCGGTTGTCCATCCTGGCGCGGCGGCTCGGACTCGAGCCGCTGACCTCGCCGACCCGCACGAGCCCGATCTCGAACCGGCGCGAGGAGTCATGGCGCTACGTGGTCGGCGAGTCGCTCAAGGTGCCGGTGGTGTTCTTCTTCGAACGGAGGGGGCAGTGAGGAAAACGAGAATCGGCGCTGGCGGCGCGTTCGCCGCTGCGCTGCTGGCGGGGTCGCTGCCGGCTGTACCGGGGACGGCCGCCGCGCAGTCGGTGCCCGCGATCGCGGTCGAGCGGTACACGCTGCCGAACGGGCTCCAGGTGCTGCTGCACGAGGACCACTCGACACCGATGGTCGCGGTCAACACCTGGTATCACGTCGGCTCGGGGAACGAGCGGCCGGGACGGACCGGCTTCGCGCACCTCTTCGAGCACATCATGTTCATGGGCTCGCAGAACGTGCCCGTCGGCGCCTTCGACCAGTGGCTCGAGGCGGCCGGCGCCTGGAACAACGGCTCGACGACGCAGGACCGCACCAACTACTACGAGGTCATGCCGTCGAACGCCCTCCCGCTCGCGCTCTGGCTCGACGCCGACCGCATGGGATGGCTGCTGCCGACGATGGACCAGGCGAAGCTCGACCTCCAGCGCGACGTCGTGAAGAACGAGCGCCGCCAGGGCGTCGACAACGTGCCATACGGCCGCGCCGACGAGATCATCTACGCCGCGCTCTTCCCCGCCGGGCATCCCTACTCGTGGGACGTCATCGGCTCGATGGACGACCTCTCGGCGGCGTCGCTCGACGACGTGAAGCACTTCTTCAGGACGTACTACGCGCCGAACAACGCCACGATCGCGATCGCCGGCGACTTCGACCGCGACAGCGTGAAGCGGTGGATCGACCGCTACTTCGGCTCGATCCCGCGCGGGCCGGCGGCTCCGGCGCAGGTGCAGGTGCCGGCGGTGACGCTCGCGCGCGACACGGCGCTCGTGCTCGAGGACCGCGTCCAGCTGCCGCGCATCTACTACGCCTGGCATTCGACGCGCGCCTTCGCCCCCGACGACGCCGCGCTCGACATCCTCGCCTACATCCTCGCCGGGGACCGCAGCTCGCGCCTCTACTCGAAGCTCGTCTACGAGCTCCAGGTGGCGCAGCAAGTCTCCGCGTTCCAGTTCAGCGGACGCCTCGACGGCTACTTCCAGATCGACGCGACGCCGAAGGAGGGACGCACGCCGGCGGAGATCGCGGCGATCATCGACAGCGAGGTCGCGCGCATCGCACGCGAGGGGCCGACCGGTCGCGAGCTGCAGCGCGCCCGCAACACGCTCCGTTCGCAGTTTCTCGACCGGATCGCGAGCGTGCTCGGCAAGGCCGACCAGCTCAACTTCTACAACTACTTCGTCGGCAACCCCGACTACGTCCGCGAGGACGCGGCGCGCTACGACGGCGTGACGCGCGACGAGGTGCAGCAGGTGGCCGCGCGCTACCTGAACGCACCGAAGGTCGCGCTCACGGTGGTGCCGCAGGGGCGGACCGATCTCCAGGTGAAGGGAGGAACCCGCTGATGCGCCGCATCGATCCGACTCTCCGTGCCGCGCTCGCCGGCGCGGTGCTCATCGCCGGCTGCACGAGCGCGCCGGCCCCGGCGCCCACGCCCGCGCCGACTGCGGTGGCTGTCGACACGACGCCCGCCGCGGCCGCGCTCCCGGCGGCGCCGGCACGCCCGATCGACACGCTGCCGCCGCAGCTCGGCGCCGCGCCCTCGATCACCCTGCCGCCGATCGTCAGGCGGAGTCTGCCTAACGGACTGACGCTCGTCGTCGTCGAGCACCACGAGCTGCCGGTGGTGGACTTCGTGATGGTCGTCGGCACCGGGACCGAAGCCGATCCGGCGCGGCACACGGGGCTCGCGTCGCTCACCGCGCAGCTGCTGCGCGAGGGGACGACGACGCGGACCGCGCCGCAGCTCGCCGACCAGCTCGCCTTCCTCGGCGCCCGGCTCTCCACGACGAGCGGGTGGGACCTCTCGCAGATCGCGATGCACGTTCCGGCGGCGCAGATCGACAGCGCGCTCGCCCTCTTCGGCGACGTCGTGCTCCGTCCCGCCTTCGCGGCGGCGGACGTCGACCGCCTCAAGAAGCAGCGCCTCACCGAGCTGCTCCAGGCGAAGGACCGCCCGCCGCAGATCGCCGACCGCATCTATGCGTCGGTGCTCTTCGGTCCGTCGCATCCCTACGGCCAGCCGGCGAGCGGGACCGAGGTGACGACGCGCGCGATCACGCGCTCGGACATCACGCGCTTCTACCAGACCTACTACCGCCCGAACAACGCGACGCTGATCGTGGTCGGCGACGTGACCGCGGACGACGTCGAGCGTCGCGCGCGGTCCCTCTTCGGCGGCTGGACGCGGCGCACCGTCCCGCAGACACGCTATCCGCAGACCATGGCGGCGACGAAGCCGACCGTCGTGCTCGTGGACAAGCCGGGCGCGCCGCAGTCGTCGATCCGCATCGGCGCGATCGGCGTCGCGCGGTCGACCCCCGACTACTTCGCGCTGCAGGTGATGAACACCATCCTCGGCGGCTCCTTCACGAGCCGGCTGAACCAGAACCTGCGCGAGAAGCGCGGCTACACGTACGGCGCGCGCTCCTCGTTCGGGATGCGGCGGCACGAGGGGCCCTTCACCGCGTCGGCCGAAGTGACGGGGACGAAGACCGACTCGTCGCTCATCGAGTTCATGAACGAGCTGAAGGCGATCCGCGAGAACATCTCGACGCAGGAGGTCGAGCGGGCGAAGCGCTACCTGCAGCTCCAGCTGCCGGGGAACTTCGAGACGACGCAGAGCATCGCGTTCCAGCTCGTGCCGCTCGTCGTCTACAACCTGCCGCTCGAGTACTACTCGTCCTACGTGCAGAACATCGAGGCCGTGACTCTCGAAGATCTCCAGCGCGTCGCCCGCCGCTACGTCGACCCCTCGCGGATGTCGATCGTGGTCGTCGGCGATCGCGCGAGCATCGAGCCCGCGGTGCGCGCCCTGAACCTGGGGACGATCTCGATTCGCGACGTGAGCGGAGCGCCGATCACGACGCCGACTCCCTGACGGTGCGGCTTCCCCTGCCACGGACGCTTCCCCGGCACGCGCTCGTCGCGTTGCTCGGGGGAGCGTTGTCGCTGGTGGGGTGCGAGCACGTGAGTCAGGAGGAGGCCGCGCGCGCCGACTCGTCGGCGGCCGGATACCAGGTCGGCTCGAGTCCAGGACCCGTGGTCGACACGGCCGCGATCGCGTCGGCGCGCGCCGAGCGCCTGGCAGCGGCAGCAGCGCGGCGTGACTCGATCGCGGCCGCCGCGCGCCGCGACAGCATCACACGCGCGGAGCGGACCCGCGCAGACGCCCGACGCGACTCGACGCGGACCGCCGAGGCGAGGCGCGACTCGATCCGGCGCTCGGCGGCCCGCCGCGACAGCATTCACCGCGAGAGCGTCCGTCGCGACAGCGTCCGCGTCGCGCACATCCCGAAGGGGCCGGTGCGCGTCAACGACTTCCTCACCTACGACGCGTCGACGAAGACGATCTCGGTCCAGCTCGTCGCCGGGTATACGGGGACGAACGGGTCGCTGAACTTCAACGGCGGCGCTCGCGGCACGCAGGGGATCAGCGTCCCGCTCGGATGGCACGTGCACGTCTCGCTCACGAACCGCTCGCAGGACCTGCAGCACTCGGCGGTCGTGGTGCGGGAGGTGTTGCCGCCGCCGCTCGAGCTCCCGGCGGCGGCCTTCGACGGCGCGACGATCGAGAAGCGCGACGACGGGATCCGCAACGACGAGGCGGCGTCGTTCGACTTCGTGCCGACGCGGCGAGGGCGCTTCATGCTCGCCTGCGGCGTGGCGGGTCACGCCGAGGGCGGAATGTGGATCCGCCTGACGGTGATCGG
>DATAIS010000044.1:0-3287 GCA_036262535.1 Gemmatimonadaceae bacterium
GGGCGACGACGTCCGCTTCCAGTTCCTCCGCGGCGACGCCGCACGCGGAGCGACGGCCCAGGTCCCGGTCGCCAGCGCCGGCGTGAGCACGCGCATCAACCTCTTCGGCTACCTGATCGGCGAGATCTACTACGCCTACCCCTTCCAGCGGCCGGACAAGGGAGGGCACTTCGGGTTCCAGCTGGCGCCCGGGTGGTGAGAACTGCGGCTGTTAGCTTTTAGCTCTTAGCGTTGAGCAACCGCGTAAAGAACGGTGTCTGGCGGAATACATCCCGTCAGACGCCGTTGCTATGCGCTAACAGCTAATAGCTAAGAGCCTTCTTGCGATGGCGGCTCGAAGGCGGTCTCGCTCTTCGCAATGACCACCGTCGCCACCGCATTCCCGATCAGGTTCGTGATCGACCGCGCCTCGCTCATGAAGCGGTCCACGCCGAGCAGCAGCGCCAGGCCCTCGAGGGGTACCACGCGCAGCGCGGCGAGGGTGCTGGCGAGGACGATGAAGCCGGAGCCGGTGACGCCGGCGGCGCCCTTCGACGTCACCATCAGCACCCCGAGCACGGCGAGCTGCTTGCCGATCGAGAGCTCGACGCCGCTGGCCTGGGCGATGAAGATCGTCGCCATCGAGAGGTAGATCGACGTCCCGTCGAGGTTGAACGAGTAGCCCGCGGGGATCACCAGTCCCACCACCGGCCGCGCGCAGCCGAAGCGCTCCATCTTGTCGATCATCCGTGGCAGCACCGACTCGCTCGACGAGGTGCCGAGCACGATCAGGATCTCCTCCCTGATGTACTTGAGCAGCTTCCAGAGGCTGAAGCCGTACGCGCGCGCGATGAGGTTGAGGATGACGAAGATGAAGATCGCCATCGTCAGGTAGACGTCGAGCATCAGCCGGCCGAGCGTGGCGAGCGAGCGAAGGCCGAAGTTGCCGATGGTGTAGGCCATGGCACCGAAGGCGCCGATCGGCGCGACGACCATGACGATGCCGACGATGCGGAAGAAGACCTCGGTGATCCGCTCGAGGACGCGCGTCACGATCCGGCCGCGCCGCCCGAGCGATGCGAGGGCGATGCCGAAGAGGATCGAGAAGAAGACGACCTGGAGGATGTCGCCGCTCGCGAAGGCGCCGACCACGCTCGTCGGCACGATGTGTGTCACGAACTCGACGAAGCTCAGCTCCTTCCCCTGCGCGGCGTAGCGCGAGACGTCGCCCGTCGCGACGCTCGCCGCGTGGATCCCCGCCCCCGGCCGCGTCACGTTGACGACGATGAGGCCGATCGCGAGGGCGAAGGTGGTGACGATCTCGAAGTAGATGAACGCCTTGAGCCCGACGCGCCCGACTTTCTTGAGGTCTGTCGTGTTCGCGATGCCGAGCACGATCGTCAGGAAGATCACCGGCGCGATGACCATCCGGACGAGGTTGACGAACGTCTCCCCGACCGGACGCATCGCCTTCCCCCACTCCGGCCGCAGCACGCCGAGCAGGACGCCTAACGCGATGGCGACGAGGACGCGGACGGTGAGGTGCCGCCCGAGCCGCGCGATGCGGCTGGGCGGAACGGGGTGCGCCGTGGGAGGGAGCTCGCTCTCGTGCGTCGCCAGGATAGTCGCCGGGTCAGGGACGCATGATGATAGCGGCTCGAGGGTACTGCCGCTCGCGCGGGCCTGTACGACGAGTTGTGACACGGATTCTGCGGATCTGAACGACGAATTGCCCCGGATTGCTCCTCGTTCGTGTCACCTTCCCTGTACCAGGGCCGGAAAGACTTGGGGCAAGCGTGGAGAGATGGTCTCGCCCGGCTTGCCCCAAGGCACTTCATCCGCAGGATTCGCTTTCATCCGAAGGATCCGGCTGAACCTTCGTCGTACCGGCCAGCCCGAGTGGCAGTTCGAGCGACTACTTGAGCAGCAGCATCGTCGCCGTCTGGTTCAGGTGACCGATGTAGGTCTCGCCGTAGGTGCTGAAGCCGACCGTCGGGATGCTGGAGAAGAGCTTGCCGAAGGCGTCGGCGGTGCCGCGGCGCTGGAGCTCGAGCGTGCGCAGGATGCAGTTGAAGACGAGCAGCCCGCTCGCGCCCTTCGCGCGCTCGGCGATGAGGCGCTTGGTGTCGGCGACGATGTCGGTCGCGTCGAGGACAGCGAGCTCCGTCCCCTCCTTCACGCCGCAGAAGAACGCGACGCCATCCTCGGCGATGCGCGCCGGGCTGCGCACGTAGGGCTCGTCGTCGACCATGAGGCCGATCGGGTGCGCGCCGAACTCCTCGGCGAGCGTCGCGGGGGTCGCGCCGATCGCGGCGGCGTAGGCCTCGACGGCGGGACGCCCGTCGAACTCGAGCACGCGGCGCGACGCCTCGTCGACCGCGGTCGCGACCATGCGGCGGCCGCTGTCGCAGAAGCTCTGCGTCTTGATGACCTCGAAGCCACGCTTCGGCTTCATCACCGCGAGCACCGCGCCCTTGCCGCTGACGCGGCCGTCGGCGTGGACCCAGGTCTGCTTGAAGGCCAGGTCGTCGCCCGCGGAGCCGCCGACGAAGAACATGTCGGTGCGGTCGCCGAGCCGGTCGAGGAAGCGCTCCTCGCCGAGGCTCATGCCGTCCATGAGCACGAGGCCGACGTACTTGGTCGGGTCGAGCTGGCGGATCGGGGCGCCGAAGTGCTTGCCGAACGCCTCGAGGGCGCGGTCGAGCGCGCGGTCGTCCTTGATGTCGCCGATGAGCTGGACGTCGACGCTGGAGACGTCGTCCGCGGAGAGGTGCATCGCGACGACCGTTCCGGTCGAGAGCGCGCCGCTCACGATCTCACCCGCGGTCGAGCAGCCTAACGTGCGGGCGGGCGCGAGCGCCTTGTGAAGCACCGCGGCGAGCTGCTCCTGCGGATAGCTGGCCGAAGCGAAATAGACGACGAGCGAGCCGGCGCGGGGCGCGAGGGTCTTCGCGATCTCGGCGGCCGCGGCGCGGGGGTCGGTCTGCCTGGACTGAGCGATTGCGATGGGCATGGTGTGGTCTCGGTCGTGGTCGCTCAGAGCGCGATTCCGAGCTCGCTCGCGACCGTGCGGAGCTGCTCGAGGGTCTTGGGATCGTCGGGGGAGTCGGCGCCGTACCGGTCGGGGACGATCCCCTTCAGCATCAGCTTCGTGCGCGTGGTGTGCGCGAACGCGGGACTCTTCCTCGTGCGTTCCTCGATGATCCGGTCGATCATCCGCTTGATCTGGCCAGGCATGTGGCGGGCGGGGTCGAGGCGTGGCAGGACGCCCCGGGCGGGCGCCTATTAGAACAGACTCATAAAGACGC
>DATAIS010000045.1:0-2182 GCA_036262535.1 Gemmatimonadaceae bacterium
GCGCCCGCGAAGAGCGTCCTGAATGGTCCCGAGGTCACGGGGATGGGGTTCTGGTCCATCAACCCGTACATCGGCTGCGCCTTCGGCTGCGCCTACTGCTACGCGCGCTACGCGCATCGCTACGTGATGGAGCGCCACGCCGCGAAGGAGGCGATGACCGCTCCGCTCGCGCGCGACTTCGCCGAGATGCCGCCCTGGCTCGCCTTCGAGCGGCACATCTTCGTCAAATCCAACGCGCCGCAGGTGCTGCGGAAGACCCTTCGCCACGGGAGCGACCGGCACAAGGCGCTCATCAACGGCGACACCGTGGTGATCGGCACCGCCACCGATCCTTACCAGCCCGCCGAGCGTCGTTTCCGCATCACGCGCCAGGTGCTGGAGGTGCTCGCCGAGCATCCGGACATGTCGGTCTCGATCATCACCAAGAGCCCGCTCATCACGCGCGACATCGACGTCCTCTCGCGCATCAACCGGCACTCGCGGCTCTCGATCCACCTCACGATCACCACGCCCGACCGCGATCTCGCGCGCCGCATCGAGCCGCGCGCGCCGACGCCCGAGGCCCGCATCCGCGCGTTAGGCCGGCTGCGCGAGGCGGGGATCGACGTCGGCGTCAACGTCATGCCGGTGATGCCCGGGATCACCGACAATCCCTCGCAGCTCGAGGAGCTCGTGCGCCGCGTCGCCGCCGCCGGCGCGACGCACGTCAACTCCTGCGCCCTCCGCCTCCAGTCCACGGCGCGCAAGCGCTACCTCCCCTTCGTCGAGGCCGAGTTCCCCCACCTCGCGGAGCGCTACCGCAACACCTACGGCCACGACTACCAGGCCGGCGAGAAGTACCGCACCGGCCTCAGGAAGTTCTTCGACCGGCTGACGAGAAAGTACGGCGTGCGGGGGTGGAACTACGAGGTCGAGGACGGCGAGGAGACCGACATGCGCGAAGCGGTCGCGGAGCATGTCGCGGCGGAGGTGGCGGACGAACAGCTCGTGCTTGCTCTTTGAACGAGAGACGAGAGAGAACTGCCCGGCAACAAGAGAACGAGCAGGCAAACGAGCAACGAGAAACGAGCAAAACGAGCACGGAAGCAACGTTGCTCGTTTTGCTCGTTCAGGCTTCCTCGTTTGCCTGCTCGTTTCCTCGTTGAAGCAGCAGGTGTTCTCGTTGCAGTCGTCGGGTCAGGTGACCGGCTTCGCAGTGTATTTCGAGATCCACGACTGCACTTCTCTCCACCAGAGTCTCTGGTTCTGCGGCTTGCCGATCCAGTGCCCCTCGTCGGGAAACACGATCAGCCGGCTCGGCACGTTCTGCCGCTGGAGGGCGGTGAAGAGCGAGAGCCCTTCCGTATAGGGGACGCGGTAGTCGAGCTCTCCGTGGACGACGAGCGTCGGCGTGCGCATGCTGCCGGCGGCGAGGTGCGGCGACCATTTGCGGTACTGCTCGCGCATCGCCGTCGAGTCCCAGTAGGCGCCGCCGAACTCCCAATCGGTGAACCAGATCTCCTCGGTCGCACCGTACATGGCCTCGAGGTTGAAGACGCCCGCGTGCGTGACCAGCGCCTTGAAGCGGCTGGTGTGGCCGTTGATCCAGTTCGTCATGTAGCCGCCGTACGAGCCACCCGCGGCGGCGAGGCGTGTCGAATCGATGAACGGGTAGCGGGCGATCGCCGCGTCCACGCCCTTCATGATGTCCTCGTACGCCTTGCCGCCCCAGTCGCGCGAGACCTCGCTCACGAAGCGCTGGCCATAGCCCGTCGAGCCCCGGGGGTTCACGAACATCACGACGTTTCCCGGCGCGGCGAACATCTGGTAGTTCCAGCGGCCGTGCCAGTTGTCGATGAAGGCCCCCTGCGGTCCGCCGTGGATCAGCACGACCGTCGGATAGCGCTGGCCGGCGCGGAAACCGGGCGGGCGGAGGACGAACCCCTGGACGCTGTCCCCTCCCGCGCCGCGATACCAGAACTCCTCGAGCGGGGGCAGCGACAGCGTCGCCACGGCCTTGTCGGTCTCGTGGGTGAGCTGCCGCGGCGCAGTCCACGACGTGCCCGTCAGGCGCGAGACGTAGACCTCGGGCGGCCGGTGTCCTGCGTCGCGGGACCAGGCGAGGGTGCGCAGGTCGCGCGAGAAGCTGAAGGCTGTGTTGTTCCAGTCGCTGACCACCACCTGTGCCGGACCCGCCGCGAGT
>DATAIS010000046.1:0-14526 GCA_036262535.1 Gemmatimonadaceae bacterium
CTGGAGAGCCAGGGACTCGTCGTTCACGCTGCGATCGGGGGGCAGTCGCTCGACCTGAAGAACTATCCGCCAGCGAGGGAAGGCAGGCTTGCCGTGACCTACGCCGCGCCCCCCGACACCGGTGTCGATCTCGCGCTCACGCTCCGCAGGGGTGGCGCAATTCGTATCGCGCTCGCCGACGCCGACGACGGCCTGCCGCCGGTATGGGCGGGCGAGCGCCCGGTGCGGCCGATGGCATCGATGCCCGCGCCGGGTGGAACGTGGGACGGCACCATCGTCCGGCGGATGCTCACGCTTCCCCGCTAGCGCACGAGGTCCTCCTTCCGCCGCCGCAGAGCCGGGGTCCTTAAGCGTTTGCCCTACGCCGAACGCGCGCTTCGCCGGACTGACGGCGGGGCGCGCGTTCGGCATCGTCGATTCGGGCAGAACCGTCTTTCCCCGCTCCTCGAGCAGTGCCATGAATCCGATCCCGATCCGCGTCATCCTCGCCGACGACCATCTGGTCGTGCGTACAGGCTTGCGCGCCCTGTTGCGTGCGTCGCCCGACATCAGCGTCATCGGCGAGGCGTCGAACGGGCGCGAGGCGGTCGCGCTCGCCGAGCGCTTCCGTCCCGACGTCGTCGTCATGGACCTCGGTATGCCCGACCTCGACGGGATCTCGGCGACGCGCGAGATCGCCTCGAAGGTGCCGAGCGTACACGTGCTCATTCTCACCATGCACGTGGAGGACGATTATCTCGTCGATGCCCTCCGGGCGGGGGCATCGGGCTATCTGGTCAAGAGCGTCCCGGAAGCGGAGCTGGTGAAGGCGATCCGCGCCGTCGCGCGCGGCGACGTCTATGTCGAGCCGACGGCGGGACACGCGCTCGCGCGCACGCTGGCGCGACGGCCGATGGCGCCAGGGGATCGCGCGCGCTTCGACCGGCTCACGGAACGCGAACGCGAGGTCCTTCGCCTCGTCGCCGAAGGACACAGCGCCCCGACGATCGGCGCGCTGCTCGAGATCAGCGCGAAGACGGTGGACACCTACAAGCAGCGCATCCACGAGAAGCTCGGCCTCTCCGGCCGCCCCGAGTACGTGAGCTTCGCGCTGCGGGCCGGACTGCTCACCGCGAGGCCACCGGTCCCGGCCTGAGGCGCGGGCGAGGGCGCAGCGACTTCAGGACCTGGCCCACCACCGCCGGCACGGCGCCTAACGCCGCGGCGAGCGCCCAGTCGCGGACCTCGAGCGGCACGGTGCCGAGCAGCCGCGCGAGCGCGGTCACGTGGAGCGCGGCCGCCTGGAGGAGAACGCCTGCGGCGAGCGCTGCCAGCGCGTAGGGGTTCGCCGCCGCGGCGCGCGGGGACGTCACAGGGCCGCTGCTGCGCGCATTGCCGAGGTGGAAGAGCTGCGCGAGCGCCAGCGTCGTGAAGCCGAGCGTCAGCGCGCGTGCGCTGCCGCCGCCCGACCAGCGCATCGCGGCGAGCGCGGGACCGGCGATCAGCACCGCGAAGACGCCGATCTCACGAAGGAGGGCGCGGGAAAGCAGCGGCGCCCGTGGCGAGACCGGCGGGCGTCGCATCACCTCGGCCTCGCGCGGCTCCATCGCCAGCGCGAGCGCGGGGAAGGTGTCGGTGACGAGGTTGAGCCAGAGGATCTGGATCGGCAGGAGCGTCGGCAGTCCGGCGAGGCTCGCGACGAGCAGCAGCAGGATCTCGGCGAGATTGCAGCTGAAGAGGTAGAAGATGAACTTGCGGACGTTCTGGAAGATGACCCTGCCCTCCTCGACCGCGGCGCCGATCGTCTCGAAGCGGTCGTCCTGGAGAACCACCGCGGCTGCCTCCTTCGCGACGGCCGTTCCGCGGCCGCCCATCGCCACCCCGACGTCCGCCTTCCTTAGCGCGGGCGCGTCGTTCACCCCGTCGCCAATCATCGCGACGATCTCGCCGTCCTCCTGGAGCGCCGTCACGATCCGCAGCTTGTCGGCGGGGCTGACGCGGCTGATCGCCCCGACGCGGCGCAGGCGGACCGCGAGCGTGTCGTCCGCAACGCGCTGCAGCTCGCGTCCGTCGAGCACTTCGTCGCCCTCGCGCAGCAGTCCCAGCCCTCTGGCGACGGTCTCGGCGGTGAGTCGCTGATCGCCGGTCAGCATGAGGACGCGAATCCCGGCCGCGTGAACGCGCTCGATCGTCGCGCGCGCGCCCGGCGCGGGCGGATCCATCATTCCGGCGTAGCCGAGGAAGGTCAGCGCACGCACCGCTGTCTCGGTGGGATCCTCGACGTCCCCCGACGCGAGCGCGAGGACTCGAAGACCGCGCCGGGCGAGCCCCTCGTTGACGGCGCGCAGCCGTCCGCGCTCCTCCTCATCGAGGGGCCGTTCTCCCGCTGGCGTTGCGACACGATCGCAGATCGCGAGCAGGCGTCCCGGCGCGCCCTTCACCAGCGCGTGGACGCGGCCATCGCGCTCGCGATGGAAGGTGGCCATCAGCTGGCGCTCGCTCGAGAACGGGATCTCGCCGATCTCCGGCCACTCCATGCGCAGCCGCTGGCGGTCGACGCCGGCGCGGTGTGCGGCGACGAGCAGCGCGACCTCGGTCGGATCGCCGTGACCGCCGCGCGAGGGGTCGGTGGCGTCGTGCAGCTCGGCGCGATTGGCGAGCGCCGCGACACGCAGCACGTCCTCGAGGCGCGCCTCCCCGAGCGGCGGCGAGCCGCCGTTCGAGGCCGTCGCGACGTCGTGCTCGCGCCCCGCCACCCAGAGCGTCGTCACCGCCATCTCCCCCGTCGTGAGCGTTCCCGTCTTGTCGGTGCATATCACCGTCGCGCTGCCGAGGCTCTCGACGGCCGGCAGCCGCCGCACGATCGCGTTGCGCCGCGCCATGCGACGAACACCGACCCCCATCGCGATCGTCGCGATCACGGGCAGGCCTTCGGGGACGGCGGCGACGGCGAGCGCGATCGCGGTCGCGAGCACGTCACCGAGAGGCGCGCCGCGGGCGAAGGCCAGCGCGCCGACGAGGACGGCGACCCCGAGGGCGAGCCAGATCAGCTGCGCGCCGAGCGCGTCGAGGCGGCGCTCGATCGGCGTCGGCGCCTCGCGCACCTCGCTCATCATTGCGCCGATCCGCCCGACCTCCGTGGCGACTCCGGTGTCGGTGACGACGGCATGGGCGCGCCCGGTCACGACGACCGTGGACTTGTAGACCATCACCGGGCGCTCCGCGAGCGGCGCGTCGGCGTCGGCGGGAGGGTCGGCGCGCTTCGTCACCGGCAGCGACTCACCGGTGAGCGGGGCCTCGTTCACGGCGAGCTCCGTCGCCTGCAGCAACCTGCAGTCGGCGGGCACCGCCTGGCCCGCTTCCAGCTCGACGACGTCCCCCGGCACTAGCTCCCCCGCCTCGAGCGGGACGAGATGTCCGTCGCGGCGCACGGTGGCGCGGGCGACGTCGAGCCGCAGGAGCGCGTCCACCGAGCGGCGCGCGCGCAGCTCGGTGAAGAAGCCGACCGCGACGGTGATCACGAGGACGCCTGCGATCGCCAGCGCGTCGGCCGGATCGCCGGTGACAGCGGCGATCCCGGCTGCGACGATGAGCAGCAGCACGACGAGACTGCGGAAGTTGTCCGCGAGGATCCGCAGCGCACTTCGCGGCCTGGGCGGCGGAAGAACGTTGCGACCGAAGCGCGCGAGGCGCGACCGCGCCTCCGCCGTCGTCAGGCCGCGCGGCGAGCTCTCGAGGCGCTCGAGCACCGCCGTCGCCGGCAGCGCGTGCCAGGACGGCGGTGCGGTTCCGACCTCGTGCCTAACGTCCGGCGCGCCCACGCGCTGAGCGCGCGCCCTCCAGCAGCAGCCGGCGCTCGGCGGCAGCGACGTTCGCGCGCGTCCGTGCGAGCGCGTCCGGGTTGACGGAGATCGAGTCGATTCCCCAGCGCACCAGCAGCTCGGCGTATTCCGGGTGCACCGACGGCGCCTGTCCGCAGATCGAGCATCTGAGCCCGAGCCGCCGTGCCTTCTCCACGATCGCGCGCACGGCGTCGAGCACCGCACCATCGCGCTCGTCGTACAGCTGCGCCACGATCTCGCTGTCGCGATCGACCCCGAGCACCAGCTGCGTCAGATCGTTCGTCCCGATCGAGACGCCGGCGATCCCCATCGACGCGTAGCTGTCGAGCCAGTAGACGACCGACGGCACCTCGGCCATGATCCACAGCTCGAAGCGCGGATCGGCCGTCAGGCCGCTCTCGTCCACCAGCCGCTTGCACCCCCGGAGCTCGCTGGCGGTGCGCACGAAGGGAATCATGAGGTGCACGTTCGGAAGCTCCGCGCGCACCTCCTTCAGGGCACGCAGCTCGAGAGCGAAGAGGTCGGGCTCCTTCGTGTAGCGGAAGCAGCCGCGATACCCGATCATCGGATTGTCCTCGCGCGCTTCGATCGTGTCGCCCCCCTCGAGACCCCGCACCTCGTTGGACCGGAAGTCCATCGCGCGGTAGATCACCGGCCGCGGCGCGAAGGCACGCGCGAAGATACGCAGCTTCTCCACGAGTCGCGACACCACCTCGTCGCCCTTCCCTTCCCGCAGGAGCAGCCGCGGGTGGCGATGCTCGAGTGCGGAGACGAGCATGAACTCGGCGCGCAGCAGGCCGACGCCATCGACGGCGAGCCGGGAGATCTCCTCGGCGCGCTCCGGCTCGCCGAGGTTGACGTAGACGCGCGTGCCCGTGACGGGCGGCGCCGCGGCGAGCGAGGGAATGCCCCGAACGGGCGCGGCGGCGCTCGGCGTCGGCCGGGCCACGCCGGCGCGGACGACGCCGGCCGTCGCGTCCACGGTGACCATCATGCCCGACGCGAGCCGCGTCGTTCCCTGCGCCGTCCCGACGATGCACGGGATCCCCAGCTCGCGCGAGACGATGGAGGCGTGCGACGTCATGCCGCCGCTGTCGGTCACGATCGCCGCCGCGCGGCGCATGAGCGGCACCCAGTCCGGCGACGTCCGCGGGGCGACGAGGATCTCGCCCTCGCGCAGCGATGCCCCGTCGGCGGGTGAGACGAGCACGCGCACGCTGCCGGAGGCGGTGCCCGGGCTCGCTCCGAGCCCGCGCACGAGCACCCCTCCTTCGGGTGGCGGTGGCGCCGCTGCCGCGTGCTCCAGCGTCGTGATCGGCCGCGTCTGCACGAGCATGGTCCGGCCGTCGCCGATCGCGAACTCGATGTCCTGCGGGCTGTCGTAGAGCGTCTCGATGCGCTTCGCGAGGTCGAGCAGTATCGCCAGCTCGCCGTCGGTAAGCACCGGCTGGAGAGCGCGGGGATCGTCGTCGAGGTCCACTCGCACCGTGGCACCGGTGGCCTCGTCGCGCTGGAGGAGGAACTCCTTGCGCGCGATCCGCCGTGCGATGACGCGCCACGACGTCTTGTCGAGCACGTAGTGGTCGGGCGTGACGAGCCCGCCGACGACGACTTCGCCCAACCCCCAGGCCGCCTCGATCACGACGTGCCGCGGCTCGTGGAGCGCCGGGTCGGCGGTGAAGATCACGCCCGATTTCGTCGCCGCGATCATCCGCTGGACGACGACGGCGACCGCCATCCGCGCCGGCAGCTTCCGCTTCGCACGGTAGAAGAGTATGCGCGGGGTGAACCCCGACGCCCAGCAGTCCCTCACCCGCGCGAGGAGTGCCTCCTCGCCGCGAACGTTGAGGAAGCTCTCGAACATGCCGGCGAACGATGCGTCCGCCGTGTCCTCCGCCGTGCCCGACGACCGCGCCGCGACGACGGGCGACGGGCCGGTCGTGACCTCGCCCAGCCGTTCGTAGGCGGCGAGCAACGCGGCGCGCACGTCGGCGGGGATCTCCCCAGCGCGGATCTGACTCCGGATGGACTCCGACGCCGCCTGCAGCGCCGTCGTGTCGTCGACGTCGAGGGCCGCGAGCGCGTCGTCGACGCGATCGTCGAGCTGGTTCGCGACCATGAAGCGCGCGTACGCCGCCGTCGTGACGACGAAGCCTTCGGGGACCGGCAGTCCGGCGCGCGTCATCTCGCCGAGGTTCGCTCCCTTGCCTCCGACGCTGGCGATGTCGGCACGTCCGATCTCAGCGAACCAGCGCACCAGAGGCGCGGTGGGCGCGGTGGGCGCGGTGGGCGCCGCGAGCGGCGGCGGCGAAGCCTGACTGGCAAACCCGCCGGCGAGCGGCGGGGCGGGATGGAGCAGCGTGGTCATGTCGGCCTCCCTCGTGACGGTGCGGCCGGCGCGGGGGCCGGCACCAGCAACCTATGGCTGGCGTCGCCCGCGTCTGTCGGGCGAAGTCCATTCGACCGCCGGCTGATCGCCGACAGACCCCTCGCTCCAGGGAGCGCTATGGTGAAGCCGTCGGCCTCTGCGAGGGCGAGTGACGCGAGCGTCGGGCACACCCGTTCATTACGACATCGCCGTCGACGGCCGCCGCATCCGGCATCAGCGCTCATCGGCGAACCCTCTCTTCGAGTCGGCGGCGGCGACGTTCGGATCGCGGACCATTCGCGGTGCCGCGCTCCGCAATCCGGACCGGCGCCGTCGATCTCGTCCTCCCCCTCGACCGGATCGCCCCCGCGTTGCTCGCGCTCGTCGCGAGCGGGGAATTTCGCGACGTCTCGCCAGCCACGGCGATCGCGCTTCGCCAGGGCTGAGGCGTTTCGCCGACAGCACCCCCTGCTTCCACCGACAGACAGCGCGCCTTCTCGCGCGCATCCTGATAGGCGCGGTTCGAGGCATCTCAACGTGGAGGAACCCATGAAGACCGATCTGCAGCTGCAGCAGGACGTGCAGGACGAGCTCCGCTGGGAGCCGAGCATCAAGGATTCGGAGATCGGAGTGGCCGTGAAGGACGGCGTCGTGACGCTCTCCGGCTACGTCAACACCTACGCACAGAAGTTCGCCGCCGAACGCGCCGCCGAGCGCGTGAGCGGCGTCCGTGCGCTCGCCGAGGACCTGGCGGTGAACCTGCCCGGCGCGCATGCGCGCACCGATACCGAGATCGCCCACGCCGCCGTCACCGGGCTGCGCTGGGATATCGAGGTTCCCGATGACCGGATCAAGCTTCGCGTCGAGGATGGCTGGATCACCCTCGAGGGGACGGTCGACTGGTACTACGAGAAGGCGGCAGCCGAGCGCGCCGTTCGCTACCTGACCGGGGTGAAGGGGCTGACCAACATGATCAACGTGCGGCCGACGACGAGCGCCGCGGAAGTGAAGGCGAAAATCGAATCGGCGCTGAAGCGCAGCGCCGAGCTCGACGCGCAGAAGATCCGCGTCGAGACGAGCGACGGCACCGTTACCCTGCGCGGCATGGTCCGGACGTGGACCGAGCGGCAGGAGGCCGAGCGCGCCGCATGGCGCGCGCCGGGCGTGAAGCTCGTGAAGGACGAGCTGGTGGTCGGCGTCTGATCGCGCAGTGCCGCGCGCGCCGCGCGCGCGCGGCCGGGTCCCCGGGCGACTCCTTACAGCGGGTGAGGAGTCGCCCGGCTGCATTCACACCCTCGCTTCCGCACGTTTTCACCGCCACCCGCGAGGAGGAGCGATGCGACGTGTCGTCATCGGGACCGTGCTCGTGCTGCACGGTCTGGCGCATTGGGCAGCCGGCACATGGACGGTGGATCGTGTGCCCGGCTGGCTCGCCATTTCGGCCTGGCTCGTCGCGGTGACGGGCTTCGTGGGAGCCGGGCTCGCCGCCTACGGCGTGCCGGGGTTTCGCGGCTACCTGCGGACGTTGACCGCCAGCGCGGTGATCGGGTCGCTCATCCTCCTTGGCGCGGTGCCGCATCCCGCGGCCCTCGTCGGGATGGTGCTCGACGTCGTGGTCCTCGCCATGGTGCTCTGGCTCTCCCCGCGACGTTCGGCAGAGCCGACGTCGTCACCGCGACAGGGGCGGCGACACATCCTCCGCTTCTTCGGATCGCTGGCGATTGCAGCGGCGGGGTTGTCCGCGCTCGGCGTCCTGCGCGTGAACGAGCTTCTCGCGCATTGCGACGGGGAAGACGGCCCGGTCGTGAAGGCGGCGCAGCAGGCGCTCGCGACGGGGAACGCGAATCTCGCGCTCATCTGGGTACGGCAGCGCGACGAGCCGGAGATCCTCGCCGCCTTCAAGCAGGCGGTGGCCGTGCGCAGGCTCGGCCCCGAGAGCAGGCGTCTCGCCGACCGGTATTTCTTCGAGACGCTCGTTCGCGTTCATCGACTCGGAGAGGGCGCACCCTACGCCGGCCTCATGCCCGCCGGGCGCGATCTCGGTCCGGCGATCCCGGCGGCCGACCGCGCGATCGAACGCGGCTCCGTCGCGCCGGTGGAGGAGCTGCTGACGGCGACGATGCGGCAGGGGCTGCACGAGGCCTACGGAAGGCTGGCGGCGAGGCGCAACTACGATCCTGACGATGTCGCGGCGGGGCGTGAGTACGTCGAGGCGTACGTCGCTTTCATCCACTACGTGGAGCGGCTGCACGAGGACGCCTCCCACCCAGCCACCGGACACTACGCCGAGGCGGAACGCGACCCGCGGTGAGGGTGATGACGACCGCCCTTCGTTCCGGCCCGCCGGCCGCAGAGGAAGCTCCTTCCCTCGTCGCCCGCGAGCGGGTCGCACCCGCGCCCGCCGTCTTCGAGATTCGCGGGCTGAGCAAGGTCTATCGGATGGGTGAGGTCGAAGTCCACGCGCTGCGTGCCGTCGACCTCGATCTCTTCGCCGGGGAGCTCGTGGTCCTCCTCGGCGCCTCGGGGAGCGGCAAGTCGACGCTGCTCAACATCGTCGGCGGGCTCGACGTGCCGACGAGCGGCAGGGTGCGCTTCCTCGATCACGACCTCACCGCGGCGAACGAGGCCGACCTCACGCGCTACCGCCGCGAGCACGTCGGCTTCGTCTTCCAGTTCTACAACCTCATCCCGAGCCTGACGGCGCTCGAGAACGTGTCGCTCGTGACCGAGATCAGCCGCGACCCGATGCGCCCCGCCGACGCGCTCGCGCTCGTCGGGTTGAGCGATCGCGCGAACCACTTCCCGGCGCAGCTCTCGGGGGGCGAGCAGCAACGCGTCGCCATCGCACGCGCGATCGCGAAGCGTCCCGACGTGCTGCTCTGCGACGAGCCGACCGGCGCGCTGGACTACGAGACGGGGAAGCTCGTCCTCAGCGCCATCGCGCGCGTGAATGAGGAGCTCGGGACGACCACCGTCGTGATCACGCACAACGCCGTCATCGCCGGCATGGCGGATCGCGTCGTCAGGATATCGAGCGGCAGGATCGGCGAGGACCGGCGCAATGCGCGCCGTCTCACGCCCGACCAGCTGTCGTGGTGACCGTCCCGTGCGCGCGCTCGACCGGAAGCTGCTGCGCGACCTGCGGCGGATGCGCGGCCAGGTGCTGTCGATCGCGGCGGTCGTCGCCTGTGGGGTCGCGTCGGTCGTCGCGATGGGAAGCACGCTGCTCACCATCGATCACACGCGTGAGGCCTACTACTCCAGGACGCACTTCGCCGACGTCTTCGCCTCGCTGACCCGGGCGCCGGAATTCGTGGCCGACCGCGTGCGCGAGATCCCGGGCGTCGCCGCGGTCACGACGCGCGTCACGGCCAGCGCCCTCCTCCGCGTCCCCGGCCTCGCCACGCCCGCGACCGGCTACTTCGTCTCCGTCGATCCGCGGGTCTCGTCGCTCAACCGGCTGCACCTCCGCCGCGGGCGGATGGTCGTCCCCGACCGGAGCGACGAAGTGCTCGTCGACGAGCATTTCACCGACGCCAACCGGCTCGCCGTGGGGGACTCCCTCGGGGCGGTCATCAATGGTCGCTGGCGAACGCTGCACGTCGTCGGCATCGCCATCTCGCCCGAGTTCGTGCACGCGGCGGCTCCGGGGTTCGCGCAGTTCGGCGACCCGCGGCATTTCGGAGTCCTCTGGATGGACCGTGCGGCGCTGGCGCGGCTCCGCGACCTCGAAGGTGCGTTCAATGAGCTCGCGCTCGCGCTCGCGCCCGGCGCGAACGAGCAGGAAGTCGTCGCTCGTGTCGATGCGCTGCTCGGGCGCTATGGCGGCGGCCACGCCTACCCGCGCGCCGACCAGCCTTCGGAGCAGGTCGTCTCCGGCGAGATCGAGCAACTTCGTGCATTCGGCGTCGTCATGCCGATCATCTTTCTCGCCGTCGCCGCGTTCCTCATCAACGTCGTACTCTCCCGGCTCGTCGCGACGCAGCGCGGCGAGATCGCGACGCTGAAGGCCTTCGGCTACGGCAACGGCGCCGTCGCCGCGCACTTCGTCGGCTACGCCATCGCGGCCGTCGTCGCGGGAGCGGCCATGGGCATCCCGCTCGGCGCGTGGATCGGCAGCGGATTCACGGGACTGTACAAGAACTTCTTCCGGTTCCCGGAGTTCACCCACCACACGGACGCATCGCTCGCCGCGCTCGGCGTCGGCGTGAGCGCCCTCGCGGCGGTGGTCGGCGCGCTGACGGCGGTACACGCGGCGGCCGCGCTTCCTCCAGCCGAGGGGATGCGGCCGCCGTCGCCGTCGGTCTACCGGCCACTCCTGCTGGAGCGGCTGGGATTCGCCGAGCTCCTCCCCGCGTCGGTGCGGATGGTCCTCCGCACGATCGAGCATCGGCCGGTGCGTACGCTCACCGCCATCCTCGGCGTGGCGCTCTCGGCGGCGGTGCTGGTCGCCGGCATCTTCGCGTTCGACAGCGCCCGCTACATCGGCGATCTCCAGTTCCGTCTCGTGCAGCGGGAGGACCTCGCCGTCGGCTTCACCCTCCCCATGCCGGCACGAGTCAGCCACGAGCTCGCGGCCATCGCGGGGGTGCGCACCGTCGAGCCGTTCCGGGGCGTACCGGTCCGGGTCCGTTCCGGGCATCGCTCGCGACAGATCGCGATCCTCGGGCTCGAGCAGGACGCGTCGCTGCGCCGGCTCGTCGACATGGAAGCGCGCCGGTACCGGCTTCCGCCGTCGGGACTCGTGCTGACCGCGAGTCTAGGCCGCACCCTGCACGTCGTCGCCGGCGATACGGTGGTCGTCGAGCTGCTCGAGCGGGGCGGCGCGGCCCGCAGCATCCCCGTGGCCGCGCTCATCGACGAGGTCATCGGGGTGTCGGGCTACATGCGCCTTGCGGAGCTGAACCGGCTCGTCGGTGAGGGGGCGGTCGCGTCGGGCACCCTCCTCACGCTCGAGCCAGGCGCGGAAGCCGATGCGCTCGACGCGCTGGGACGCATTCCGGGCGTGTCGTCGGTGTCGAGCCGTCGCGGGATGCTCGAGAGCTTCGAGGAGACGCTCAGCGCGAACATCACGATGACGACGACGATCGTCACCATCCTCGCCTGCGTCATCGCCGTCGGCGTGCTCTACAACGGCGCGCGGATCGCGCTCTCCGAGCGCGGGCGTGAGCTGGCGAGCCTGCGCGTGCTGGGCTTCACGCGGCGCGAGGTCGCCGCGCTGCTCTTCGGCGAGCAGGGCGGGATCAACGCATTGGGCACGCCCCTCGGGCTGCTGCTCGGTCTCGGGCTCGCCTACGTGATCGCGTCCGCCTTCGGGTCCGAGCTCTATCGCTTTCCGGTGATCGTGACGGCACGCACCTACGCCGTCGCGATCGGCGTCATCGTCGCGGCGAGCCTCGTCGCGGGGTTCGCGATGCGCCGCCGGCTCTACTCGCTCGACATGGTCGAGGTGCTCAAGACGCGGGAGTGAATCCCGGGAGGGGGCGTATGCATGTCACACGACGCAAGGTCACGATCGCGGTCGTCGCGATGATCGCGCTGGCAGCGGGTGCTTACGCGCTGCGGCCCGAGCCGGTCGAAGTCGATACCGCGCTCGCCGCGCATGGCGCGATGCGCGTCACCGTCGACGCCGAGGGCCGGACCTCGGTTCGTGACCGGTTCACCATCGCCGCGCCCGTCGCGGGACGCATGCGCCGGCTCGCGGTCCGGGAGGGAGATCGCGTCGCTCCGGGACAGGTGCTCGCCTGGATCGCGCCGCTTCCCCTCGACGACCAGGCGCAACGCCAGGCCGAGGCACGGCTCGCGTCGGCGCGGGCGATCGCACGCGAGGCCGACGTGAGGGTCGCGCAGGCACGCGTCGCCGAGGGCGACGCGAGGCGCGTCCTCGCCCGGCGCGAGGCCGTGTTCGCCGTCGGCGGCATCTCGCGCGAGGAGCTCGACCAGATGACGCTCGCCCATCGCGCGCGTACCGACGACCTCGCCGCCGCCGAAGCGCGCGCCGCCGCCGCGACGGCGGAAGTCGCGGCCGCTCGCGCTCCGCTCATCGGCACGGACGGCGGGCCTGCCTCGCTCGCGATCCGCGCTCCGGCCGCGGGATGGGTGCTGCGCGTTCCCGAGCGCAGCGAGCGCGTCATCCCGGCGGGCACGCCGCTCCTCGAGCTGGGCGACTCGCGCGCCCTCGAGGTCACGACCGATGTGCTCTCCGCCGACGCCGTCCTCCTCCGCCCCGGCGACGCCGCCGAGATCGTGGAGTGGGGGCGCGACTCGACGCTCCGGGCGCGCGTCCGCCTCGTCGAGCCGTCCGCGTTCACCCGCGTCTCCGCGTTAGGCGTCGACGAGCAGCGCGTCAACGTGCGGCTCGACATGCTCGACACCCCGCACGAGCTTGGCGACGGCTTCCGGGTCGAGGTGCGCATCACCATCTGGGAGCGCCCGGACGTCCTGAGCGTGCCGGCGAGCGCGCTCTTTCAGCGCGGGCGCGACTGGACCGTCTTCGTCGTCGAGGACGGACGGGCGCGGGAGCGAGTCGTCGAGCCCGGCCACCGGACGGCCTCCGCCGTCGAGGTGCGGCGCGGGCTCGACGCCGGCGCGCGCGTGATCCTCTTCCCCTCGGACCAGATCGCCGAGGCGACGCGCGTCAGGCTCCGCGGCGGCTGAGCGTCGTCAGCGTGTGGCGATCGTGAAGCTGAAGGGCTGCTGCACGACCATGCGCACCTTGCGGTTCCCCATTTCGGCGGGGAGGAAGCGCATCCGGGGCAGCACGTCCTTCACCGCGACGGTGAAGAGCTCGTGCGTGCTGTCGAGGATCCGGACCGACTTCGACTCGACGCGGCCGAGCGTGTCGACGACGTACTGCACGAGGACTCGCCCGCTCACCCCCGCGACGCGGAGCATCTCCGGATAGGACGGGCGTGGGTTCCCGGGCCGCGCGACCACGGCCTTCTCGACCTGATACTCGAAGTACGGTTGCCCGGCTGCGGGTGCGTCGGGCAGCGGCGCTCCCACCACCCCGTTCGCGACGCCTCCAGCCACTCCCACCCCGGAGAAGTCGGCCTCGTTGGTCACGCTCCGCGAGAGATCCGCGGGCGGGATGATGTCCGGAATCTCGAGCGGCGCAGCGAGTATCTGGAAGCCCTTCGGCAACGTCGGACCGGCGACGGCGCTCGCCGCCGGCTGCTGCACAGGCTCCGGCGGAGCCGGCTTCTCCCGTACCGGCTCGACGAAGCGCACGGTTTCCGTCAGCGGCTTCGCGATGGCGACGCGTCCGAGCGTGTCGGTCACCGCCACCGCCGCGACGATCAGCCCGACGTGAAGTGTTACGCTGAGCACGACCTCGACCGGATGCCGCTCCCGGCGATGGGCGGACTCGATCAACGTGGCGAACATCGTTCCCTCCGGAATGATGCACCTCGAGCCTACGCCGACGGCGTGCGCCGAGCAGCCGGGAGAGCGACGACTCTCTGTCAGCGAATCCCGGATTCCGGCGGGACGCGCGCCCAACCCGGCGAGAGCGCGGGAAGCTGGTCGGCGGCGGCCGCGACGCCCACGGCGAGACTCTCCTCCGCGACCTTCGCAGGGCGCCGCATGAGCAGGGGCAGCCCGCTCGCCCGCAGCACCTTGTCCGCGACGCTGCCCAGGGCGAGCCGCGACGTGCCGCGTCCGTGCGTCGACATGGCGATGACGTCGGCGCCGGCGCCGCTCGCCACGCCGATGATCGCCTGCGCCACATGCTCGGCGACGATGACGCGGTGCGCGACGACTCGCGCGCCGGACTCGGCAAGCATGCGCGACGCCTCCACGAGGTCGCGCTCCGCCTCCTCGACCAGCGGCCGTGTCGCCGCGTCGTCGGGCACGGGTGGGGCATAGGCGAAGAGCACATCCGGGTTCACCGCCAGCGCCGGGACCGGGTGAACGACGCGCAACAGCACGATCTGTCCACCGCTACAGCGGGCGAGCGCCGCGGCAGCCGGCAGGATGTCGCGCGCGAGCTCGGACCCGTCGAGCGGGACGAGGATGCGCGAGAAGAGCTGGCGCTCCACGTCCGAGATCGGGCGATGATCCGTGGGGCGCAGGACGAGCACCGGGATCGCCGACCGGCGCACCACGCCGACGGCGATGCTCCCCAGCCAGGCGCGGCTGAGTCCCGTCCGTCCGTGCGACGTCATGACCGTCAGGTCGGCACCCGTCTCCCGCGCGCGCCGGCACAGCTCCTCGACCGGATCGCCGGACAGCACCGCCGAGGTCGCGGGGACGTTCGCGGCCGAGGAGATGCGCCGCGCGGTGGCGGCGACGTACTGCTCCTCCAGCTTCCACTGCTGCGCGTGGGCCGCCATCTCG
>DATAIS010000047.1:0-3731 GCA_036262535.1 Gemmatimonadaceae bacterium
CCGCAGAGCGCGGTCGATTCGGCGGCGGTGCAGGGTGGACGGATCCTGGCCACCGGCCCCGGGCTGCCGATGCCGCACGTCACCGACAACATCGACGAGCCATGGCGTGCTGGAACCACCGGCCGCGATGCGAAGTTCGTCCCGATGCAGGCGAGGACGGGCGACTACGCGCTCTTCTTCCGCAAGGCGGCGGTCGAGATGACGTTCGAGGGCGAGCGCTATCTCGTCGTGCCACAGGCCGCGATCCTCGCCCTCGTACGCCACGCCGAGAACGACGACGAATACTGATGGAGATGAGGGAGATGCAACTGCGGATGATGTACGATGAGCGCCTGGTCGCACCGATGCGCCAGGAGCTGACCCGGATCGGTGTCGAGGAGATGCGGACGCCGGAGGAAGTGGATGCGAAGCTGAAGGATGCACCGGGAACGGCGCTCGTCGTCGTCAACTCGGTCTGCGGCTGCTCCGCGCGCAACGCGCGTCCCGCGGTGACGCGCGCGCTCCAGCATGCGGTGCGTCCCGATCGCGCCTACACGGTCTTCGCCGGCCAGGACACCGCCGCCACCGAGCGCGCGCGCGGCTACTTCACCGGCTACCCACCTTCGTCGCCCTCGATCGGTCTGCTCAAGGACGGGAAGCTCGTCTTCATGCTCGAGCGCCGGCAGATCGAGAGCCGCGACGCCGCCGCGATCGCGAAGGATCTCGAGGACGCGTTCGAGCAGCACTGCTCCGGCTGAGACAACGCGGCCGCCGTGCGGCCATCTCCGCGGCGGCCGCGCCGCCGCTGGGCGGAGATGCGAGAGGATCCGTTGCGAGGGTGCGGGGTGCGAGAGCACGTCCGCACCCTCTTCGCATCCAACCAGCTACCCAGTACTACCGACCGCTCTCGCCCGGTGAGAGCGGAGTAAGGTCAGCTCGACGGAGGGTGAGACGGCGCGCGTCCGACGCGCCCGCTCTACGGACCTTCGCATCACCGCACCGGCTCCTCTCCGAACCTCCGCACCAGCCGCGGCACGGCCGCGGCGCGCGGTGCGTACTCCGAATCAGCTCGCGGCACGGCCGCGGCGCCGCAGTTTGGACGAACCAACGCCACCGGCGCGGCGATTGCATTTGCTCGTGACGGCCGGGGCGACGCAATGCCCCGTTGGCAAATCCACAACGGAGGACGTCAGCGATGGAGCGGAACCAGAACGACAATCTCGACTCGGGCACCTTCGGCGGCTCGACGACGGGCGCCGGAAGCAGCGGCTCGACGGGGAATCTCGAGTCCGGCTACGAGGGCTCCGGCGCGGGAAGCGGTGGCGGCTACGGCGGCTCCTCGGGGCTCGGCAACACCGGAAGCCAGGGCTATGGGGCCGGCAGCAGCAGCGGCTCCGGCGCCGGCGCGTCGGGCTACGGCTCGACCAGCGGCTCGACCGGCGAGCAGTCGCTCGCCGACAAGGCGAAGAGTGGCCTCGGCGGCGCGCGCGAGAAGGCGAGCGAGCTGAAGGCGACCCTCGCCGACAAGCTCGAGGCCGGAGCCCAGAAGCTCCGCTCGCAGCAGCAGGGTGGCCAGTTCGCCGGCGCGGGCGCCTATGGCGAGTCGGCGAACGTCGGTGCCGAGTCCGGCCGCATGGGCCAGGTCAACGACAAGCTCGCGCAGGGGATGCAGAGCACCGCGGACTTCATCCGCAACGCGGATCTCGACAGCGTGAAGTCGGGGATCGAGAAGCAGGTGCGCGAGAATCCGGGCCGGACGCTGCTCATCGCGGCGGGCATCGGCTACCTGCTCGGCAAGGCCTTCAAGAAGTAGGTGGACGATGGCGGCCAGCGGATTGGACGGCCGCAAGGGTGTGGGCACTCTCCTCCGCGAGCTCGCGGAGGGGAGCGCCACTCTCGTGCGTGACGAGGTGAAGCTCGCGCAGCTCGAGCTGCGGGGAATCTTCGCTGGCGTCGGACGCGGAACGGCGATGGTCGCGACGGGAGGCGTGCTCGCTCTCCTCGGCACGCTCTGCTTCTTCACCGGCTTCGTACTGCTCGGCGGCGACCAGTGGCTGCGCGACCGCTACTGGCTCGCGGCGCTCATCGTGACGGTGATCGCGCTCGCGATCGCGACCGTCTTCGTTCGGCGGGGGATGGCGCAGCTGTCGCCCGCGAAGCTCGCACCGGATCAGACGGTGGCAACACTCAAGGAGGACAAGGAATGGCTGAAACGACAGCTGAAGTCCGGCGCGACATCGAGATGACGCGGGAGCGGATGTCGGACACGCTCTCGCAGCTGGAGCAGAAGCTCAACCTGATGCAGATCGTTCGCGACCACCCCTGGCCGGCGCTCGCGGTCGCCCTCGGCGCGGGTGTCCTCCTCTCCGGGTCCAGGGCCGACGTGAAGGCGGCGGCGGCGACGGTCGGCGCGACGAAGGGCGCGAGCAGCCGCGTCGGCGAGCTGCTCGACGACGCGGTGAGCAGCCTCGTGACCGGCGTGCACGGTGCCTTCCAGGGACGGCTCGAGGGCTGGGTCAACGAGCTGAAGGAGGCGATCGGCGCTCCACAGAACGCGAACCGCTCGCGCGGCGACGGCACCGGCCCGAGCAGCGGCGCCGGCAGCTGGCAGTCGCAGGGTGCCGGAGCGTCCGGATTCTCGGCGGCGTCGGCGGGAACGTTAGGCGCCGGCGACAGCGCCCAGCTCGGCCGCGCCGACTGAGCCAGGCGCCAGCGAAGCGGCCCGGCGAGCATCGCTCGCCGGGCCGTTTCGTCGTTCCGGACCTTCCGGACCGTCAGGCGCTCCGCCGAACCCAGCGCGCCAGCTCGCGGATCGTCGGGCGCTTCCCGTACATGAGCAGGCCGACGCGGTAGATCCGTGACGCGAACCAGATCGCGATCACGATCATCACGATCATTCCGACGATGGCCGCAATCACCTCGCTCCACGGAACCGAGGTCAGGCTCAGGCGCAGCGGCATCAGTATCGCCGCCGAGAACGGGAACAGCGACGCCCAGCGCGCGAGCGGCGTCATCGGATTGATCAGCACCGGCTGGACGAGGATGATCGTTCCGACGAGGAGAAGCGTGAAGGGCTGCTGCGCCTGCTGTGCCTCACGGTCGTCGCTGACCATCGCCCCGACCGAGGCGAAGAGCGCCGAGTAGAGGAGAAAGCCGAGGACGAAGAAGACCAGCAGCAGGAGCGCGACGGGAAGCGCGATGCTCGGGATCGAGATCGACGGGTTCATGATCCCGAGCGCTTTGAAGATCGGGGCGCGCAGGTAGAAGAGCGCCACCGTCGTCGCGATCCAGAGCACCTGCTGCGTGATCCCGACCGCGCCGACGCCGATCACCTTCCCCGCGAGCAGCGTGTCGGGCGGAACGCTCGAGACGATCACCTCCGCGACGCGCGTCTGCTTCTCCTCGAGAACGCTCCGCATCACGTTCTGCGAGTAGAGGAAGATCGACATGTATAGGAGGAAGGCGATCATGAAGGAGAAGAAGTACTTCACCAGCCCGCCCTTTCCTTCGCGTCCCCGGTCGCCGATCTGGTCGGCCGAGAGCTCGATGCGCTTCGCGCTCGTCAGGCGCATCACGCGGTCGGCGTTCATCCCCTCGGCCTCGAGTCGCGGCGCGAGCACCGCCTCGCGCACGGCGCTCGAGATCCGCCCGATCTCGGCGAGCGACGACGCATTGCGGCCGGCGTAGCGGGCGATCGTGTCCGTCAGGATCGTCGGCGGGATGACGAGGTAGCCGCGACGCTCCTTCTTCAT
>DATAIS010000048.1:0-3515 GCA_036262535.1 Gemmatimonadaceae bacterium
GCGCCGGTCGATGGTGGTGTCGCGCGGCGTGATGGTGACGACGGGCCCGCCGCCGAGCTGTGCGCGTGCGGCCCTGCCGGCCGCGGCGACCGCGAGGATGAGACCCGCGGCCAGGCTCGTTGCGCGCGCAATACGAGAAGGAATGGTGAGTCGTGTCATGGAACGAGTAGCCTCCGCGCCGCATCGAGGGCGGCGCCAATAATCCGGTGAGCGCGGGACCGTCCCGAGCTCGTGTTGTTCTTCGAGAGCAGCGCAACCGAGTCGCGCGGCGGGCCGACCGGCGAGGGGAGCACGACCACCGTCGCATTCGCGAGCGCACAGGCGCCGCGGACGGAGCAGATGCGCGCAGTGATGCGATGCGAACCGATGGCGAGGACGCTGTCCGCCGCCGCCGCGAGCGGTCCCCAGGCCTCGTTCCCCGAGAGCTGGAAGGCGCGCGAGCGATCCGCGTCGTCGACCGCGATCACGAACGACGCGAGATCGACCCGGTCGCCGGGCTCGCCCTCGGCGAATCGGAGCAGGATCGTTGGTCGATCCTGGAAAACGGTGCCGCCGTCCACCGGCTGGGCGAGCACGATCGAAGGCGCCCTGTAGGCGGCCGGCGGTTGAGGTGACACTGGCGCAGGCTGCGTCGCCTGCGCGCCGAGCAGCCGCGCGGCGCAGCTCGCGGCCGCGAGCAGGCCGGGGCGGAGATGACTCCGCCGGAAGAGATGGGTGAAGCGACGGTGTGCCATGGCGACCTCCGGGTCCGGGTTCAGGCGAGCGCCTCGCGCGCAACGCCCCGTATCCCATATGACTCCGACCCTTGACATCGCCCGCCGCCGTTAGGCCTATCTCCTTGCCACACAAGCACAACAGGCCGGAAGCTGTGTGCTTCCGGCCCGTTCGCCCTTCTGCTCGATCGAGCTACGCTATCCCAGGTCGGCGCAGGTACGCAGGATCGAGCCGCAGTTCATGCAGATCACCTTGCACTTCCGGTCGACCAGCGCCGTCGCGCCGCAGAGGTCGCACGCTTCGGCGACCGGCTTGTCGCCGCCTGACGCATCGCAATGCCGGCCGGTCTCCCCCGACTCGAAGTAGTTGGCGTCGCTCATTTGTGGCCGCACCAGCGAAGCAGGACCGTGCCCGTGATCGCGCCCTCGGCGCGCTCGATCGTCGTCGGTGGATACTCTGGGTTGAGCGAGATCAGCTCCACCGTCGACGGGCTCACGCGGCCGACGCGCTTCACCACATAGCCGTCGTCGGGGCGCCGTGCAACCACGATCGTGTCGCGCGCGACGTCGGCGCCGAGCTTCACGAGGACGACGTCGTCGGAGTGGATGAGGGGGAGCATGCTGTCGCCCTTCACCGTCAGTGCGACATAATCGCCGCGGGGCATGTCGTCGGGGACGCGCACCCAACTGTCGCAGGGCTCGTCCCAGAGCGCGCGCCCGATGCCGGCGGCGATGCCGTGCTCGAGGTGCGGCGCGAAGCGACGCGCTCCCTCGGGCGCGGCCGACGCCAGCACCGCTTCCTCGGCCACGGGCGACTCCGGCTCGGGAAGCACGTCCACACAATCGACGCCCACGGTTCGCCCGAACATCCGCTCGCGGATGCGCGAGACGACCGCGTTGAGGCGCCGTTCGCCCAGACGCGCCGACGGCCGCTGGCGAGCGCGCAGCTCGGCGGCCTGCCAGTCGAGGAACTCGTCGCGAAGCTCGATCTCACCTTCGGCGCGCGCGCCGACGGCGTGGGCGAGACGGTCGAGGTCCTGCTCGAGGCCCGAAGGCGCGTCGTCGCCCGAGGGCGGATCGCCGGAGCGTGGCGAGCGGTGATCAGTGCGCATGGGCGGGATCCTCGTCGATGCCGCGAACGGTTGCGGGTGGAGGGACAGGCAGCTTGATCGGGATACCACCGCGCACGTCGGCGCCGAGCCCCGCGCGGTGGAAGAAGCGTGCGAGCTGCTCGCGCTCGGCGTCGGAGAGCGTCGAGGCGTAGGCGGCCGCGTACGTGCGGAGGCGCGTGCGCAGCCGCTCGATGCGCTTGCCGACGGCCGCGTAGCCGACATTCAACCAGCTGCCGATCTCGCGATAGGGGATGAAGTTGCTCGTCCAGACCATGAGCTGAAGCTCCTCGGCGGTGAGCACGGCGACGAGCGCATCGCTGAGCCGCGCCAGCGCGTCGCGGGTGGTCGGCTCCTCGCCCCATGGCCCCGACGCCGCTCGCAGCGATCCCTCCGACACGAGCAGCGCGAGCGTGGCGTCGCCTGAGCTCAGCGGATACTCCGCGTGGTCACGGGCGATGCGATCGCCACGCACGCTCGCGCGGCACGACGTGAACCAGCGGTTGCGGAGCGACTTCACCAGGTACTTCGCGAGCGACCGCGGCAGCGGCGCCACCGGCGCGGTGAGCCGGAGCGCCGCGTCCTCGAGCACATCGACCACGAGATCCTCTCGCTCCGCGGGTTCGACGCGGAGCTTCTCGGCGTGATGCACGAGCAGCGCGTGGAAGCGGAGGAGAAATTCGCGCAGCGCCGCCTCGTCGCCGGAGCGCATGGCGACGACGAGTGCGTCATCGCCGAGCGCCCGCGCCGCCGCGGAGGACAGCGGCGGGGCGCCGGCATTGCGGGGGGTGGTTCGCGTAGGGCTGGACATCGTCATCACTTCGCTGTGCCGCTCCGCTGCTGTGGCCACCGCCCCGCTCCCCCCACTCGCTGCCGAAGGGGCGGATAGAGTAACCCGAATAAATCCCGAAAACAAGAGCCAAAAAAATTTTCCCTCTACCGTGAAGACTCCGCCCCGGGACATCCGGGTCCCTTTCGAACCGGACGCTCCTCGCGCGACGCCCGGACCCCTTCCAGCAGCTCGGCAACCCCCGCTTCACGCCTCTCGACTCCGCGCAACCGCTCCTCCTGCCGCTGCGTCGCGCTGTCGATCCGCGCCGTCACCTCGGCGAGTCGCTCCACGGCGACGCGGAGATCGGACACGTAGCCGATCGGCTTCGCGACCGCGACCACGATCGCGACGATCGACGCCGCCATGCTCACACTCTGCGCGCTGACGGTCCATCCCCCAGCCTGACTCGACTGCCGGCTCATCATCATCTCATCCGCACAAGTTCCTCCTCGTGGGCGCGGCGTCGCGTCTCCCTCTACCCATATAGACGCAACCCCATGACATCCCGCCGGGGGCGCACGCGCTCTCGGGCACACCCCCTGCGAGGCCGGGTGATCCTCACCCAGCCCAGGAGCCAGCGATGGTGAACTTCGGACCCGACGACCGCGACCGTGATCCGCGCGGCAAGCAGGGCGACCAGTCGGCGGAGGAGGGCCGCCGCGCGACGCCCGCCGGCAAGGAAGACCGCGCCGACGTCACGCGCAACGAACGTTCCGACCTCCCCACAACGGCCACCCGCACCACGAGGGAGCGTTAGGCGAGCCAGTCGCATCGCGCGAGCAGGGAGGCGCGCAGCACGGGCGCCAGGGGCAGGCGCAGAGCCCGAAGCAGTCGAATCACTTCGAGCCACCTAAACACAAA
>DATAIS010000049.1:0-1667 GCA_036262535.1 Gemmatimonadaceae bacterium
AGCGCCGCCGCGGCCTCCGGGCTCATTCGCGCGGCGAATCCCTGCAGCACGTCGGTGTAGCGGAAGAGCACACGCGCATTCGCGCTTGCGGCGAGGCGGTCGACCATCGCCGCGACGTCGCCGGCACCGCGATTCAGGACGACGATGTACTGATCGGGAATGTCCTGCCGGTCGGCGCGTGCGGCGGCGGCGACGGGCGCGTCGACGGTGGCGGGGGAGGTGGGGCTCACCGCGTCCTGGCAGGCGGCGGTGAGGGCGAGCAGGGCGAGCGGGATGGTTCTCTTCACGGCGTTCCTCCTCATGAGGTGGCGCGTGGTCGAGGAATGCGCCCGCGTCGGCGCGGCGGCAGAACATACGTTCTCCGTCCGGTCGCGCAAGAGGGCGCGCGCGCCGTGCCCCGCAACCGGTTCCAGCTGACGGACGAGACCGTCAGGCCTAACGCCCCTCCCCCCGCTCGCGCGTCAGGCGCTCCGCCTCACGCGCGCGCCACTCGGCGATCCGCGCGTGATCGCCCGACAACAGCACCTCGGGCACCGTGTGGCCGCGGTACTCCGGCGGGCGCGTGTAGCTCGGCGCGCTGAGCCCGCTCTCGAAGAAGGAGTCGGTGCGCGCGCTCTCGAAGTCCGACATCGCCCCGGGAAGGAGCCGGACCGTCGCGTCCACGATCGCCAGCGCCGCCGGCTCGCCGCCGCTGAGGACGAAATCGCCGAGCGAGATCTCCTCGGTGGCGAGATGGTCGGCGACCCGCTGGTCCACGTCCTTGTAGTGCCCGCAGAGAATCGTCAGCTCCTCGCCGGCCGCGTAGCGAAGCGCGTCGGCGTGCGAGAAACGGCGGCCGCGCGCCGACACGAGCACGATCGGCGCGCGCGCCTGGAGATGGTCCACCGCCTCGAAGAACGGCGCCGCCTTCATGACCATTCCCGGCCCGCCGCCGTAGGGGTAGTCGTCCACCGTGCGATGGCGGTCGTGCGTGAAGTCGCGCAGATCGACCACCCGGTAGGCGACGCGTCCCGCCGCGGCCGCGCGCGCCGGGATACTGAGGGCGAGGGGCCCGGCGAAGAAGTCGGGGAAGATCGTGACGATGTTGACGCGCAGCATCGTTCAGTCGAGGAGGCCGTCCGGCGGTGCGACGACGACGACTCGCGCCTTGGCATCGACGCGAACGAGCGTGCGTTCGTCGTACGGAATCATGACCGTCTGGCCGCCCGCGCCCTTTTCGTCGCCCGAGCGTGTCACGTCCATGACGAGGCCCTGCGGGAGCTCGTACACCGTCGCCACAGTGCCGACGACGGTGCCGTCCTCGAGCTCGACGCGCATCCCCGGGATGTCGTGGAGGTAGATCTCGCCCTCGTCGGGTCCGGGCAGCTCGTCCGCGCCGAGGAAGAGCCAGCGGTCGCGCCACCGCTCGGCGTCCGTGCGGTCGCCCACGGCGTCGAAGACGACGAGGACGCCCTCCTTGAACGCGCGTGAGGCGCGGACCTCGAGCGGCGGCGCGCCGGGGTCGGGACGCGCGTCCGAGATACCCGCGAAAACGCGACGGCCGGGCGCGAAGATCGCGTCCGGCGCGTCGGTGATCGGCTCGACGAGGACCTCGCCGCGGATGCCGTGTGCCTTGCGAATCCGCCCGACGATGATCCAGTCGGGTGTCCGGTCGGTCATGCCCCGAG
>DATAIS010000050.1:0-2688 GCA_036262535.1 Gemmatimonadaceae bacterium
TCACGCGATGCCGCGGCGCACCGCACTCCAGCGGCGCGCCCTCAGGAGCCCAATGTTCGATCGCGAAAGGCGCACCGTCGTCGTCGTCGGAGCGCAGTGGGGGGACGAGGGGAAGGGGAAGCTGGTGGACGTGATCGCCGAGCGCGCCGACTGGGTCGTGCGCTACCAGGGCGGCGCCAACGCCGGGCACACCGTCCACATCGGCGAGAAGAGCTTCGTCCTCCACCAGATCCCGAGCGGGATCCTCCATCCCGGCGTGCGCTGCGCCATCGGCAACGGCGTCGTGCTCGACCCCGACACGCTCGCGCAGGAGATCGACGAGCTGGTCGAGGATGGCGTGGACGTCGAGGGTCGCCTCTACGTCAGCGACCGCGCGCATCTCGTCCTCCCGTACCACAAGCTCGTCGACGCCGAGAGCAGCGCGAGCAAGGAGATCGGGACGACGGGGCGAGGCATCGGGCCGTGCTACGAGGACAAGGCCGCGCGGCGCGGCGTGCGGGTGCTCGACCTCCGGCATCCGCTGCGCTACCGGCAGCTCGTCGAGCGGGGGATCGAGCACGCCAACGCGCGCCTGGCACAGATGGGAAGCACGAAGCGTGTCGACCTCGAGGTGACGGTGACGCTGCTCGAGCGGCTCGCGCCGCGGCTGCTCGCCCTCGCTGACGACGTGAGCCTCATGATCCACCGCGCGCGGAAGCAGGGCGCGGCGGTGCTGCTCGAGGGGGCGCAGGGCTCCCTGCTCGACCTCGACCACGGCACCTATCCCTTCGTGACGTCGAGCAACACGACGTCTGGCGGCGCCGCGGTCGGCGCCGGCGTCGCGCCGACGGCGATCGACGCGGTGCTCGGCGTCGTCAAGGCCTACACGACGCGCGTCGGCAATGGACCGCTCCCGACGGAGATCCAGGGTGCGTTAGGCGAGGAGGTGCGCCGGCTCGGCAACGAGTACGGTGCGACGACGGGGCGCCCGCGACGTTGCGGGTGGTTCGACGCCGTCGTGGTGCGCTATGCGGCGCGCGTCAATGGCCTCACCGGCCTCGCGGTGACGAAGCTCGACGTCCTCGACACGCTCGAGGAGCTCGCGCTCTGCACCGGCTACGACGTGGACGGTGAGCTGCACACCGAGTTTCCGGGCGACATCACCGCGCTCGAGAAGCTCGAGCCGCGCTACGAGTGGATGCCCGGCTGGAAGCGCCCGACCAGCGGCGCGCGCAAGCTGACCGACCTGCCCGCCGAGGCCCGCGCCTACCTCGACCGCGTCGAGGCGCTGTGCGAGACGCCGATCGACTTCGTCTCGGTGGGGACGCGCCGCGACCAGATCATCGGCCTCAACGGACGGTAGGCCGTGCCGGGCGCAGGGGAGCAGAGCGTCGAGCTTGCGGTCGTCGGCGCCGGACCGTGCGGCCTCGCCGCCGGCATCGCGGCGACCCGCGCCGGGATCTCGTCCGTGATCTTCGACCGCGCCTGCGTCGTGAGCGGCATCGCCGGCTACCCGACGTACATGACCTTCTTCTCCACCGCGGAACGACTCTCGATCGGCGACGTGCCGTTCGTCGTCGCGACGGAGAAGCCGACGCGGCGCGATGCGCTTGCCTACTACAGGGCCCTCGTGAAGCACTTCGACCTCACGGTGCGGCAATACGAGGAAGTCGTTGCGGTGGAGCGTGCCGCGCGCGGCGATCGCCCTTTCACGCTCCGGTCGCGCGACCAGCACGGCGCGATACGGACGACACGCGCGAAGGCGGTGGTCATCGCCACGGGCTACTTCGGCCGCCCGAACCGGCTCGGCGTTGCCGGCGAGGACCTGCCGCACGTGACGCACCGGTTCCGCGAGGGGCACGACGACTTCGACCGCGACGTTGTCGTCGTCGGCGGCGGGAACTCCGCGGTCGAGGCGGCGCTCGAGCTCTACCGCGCCGGCGCGCGAGTGACGCTCGTGCACTTCGGGCCGAGCTTCGATCGCAACATCAAGCCTTGGGTGCTCCCCGACATCACCAATCGCGTCGCCGAGGTGGCGATCCAGGCTAAGTGGGACGCCCGGGTCGCGGCGATCGAGCCCGACTGCGTCGTGGTGCGCGGTCCATTCGGCGAAGCGCGGATTCCGGCGCAGCGGGTCTACCTCATGATCGGCTATCTGCCGGAAACAAAGCTGCTCGAGCAGCTCGGGGTGGCTATCGACGAGAAGACGGGAATCCCGAAGCACGATCCGGCGACGATGGCGACTTCGGTGCCCGGGGTGTTCATCGCCGGGGTGCTGGCGTCGGGGTACGATGCGAACAAGACGTTCATCGAGAATGGGCGAGGACATGGAGAGCTCATCGTTCGTTCTCTGACTGCAAGGAGCAAGGGAAAGGCCGCCGGCAACAAGAGAACGAGCGGGTGAACGAGCAACGAGCCACGAGCACCCCAACCGTTTCTCGTTTTGCTCGTTTCTCGTTGCCACCTTGCTCATTGCTGCCTGCTCGTTTACCTGCTCGTTCTCTTGTTGCAGGGTAGTTGATCCCTCGTCGCCGTCCGACCACGTTTATCAGATCCCTCCCACCGAGTAATGCCCGCTTCCTCGTTCCCCGACGTGATGGACAAGCTCGTGTCGCTCGCCAAGCGCCGCGGGTTCATCTTCCAGTCTTCCGAGATCTACGGCGGCACCGGGTCGGTGTGGGACTATGGGCCGTTAGGCGTGGAGCTGAA
>DATAIS010000051.1:0-2267 GCA_036262535.1 Gemmatimonadaceae bacterium
GTAGACGAGCACCGCGAGCACGAGGTTCATCGTCACGCCCGCGATCATGATCACGATGCGCTGCCAGAGCGGCTTCGACTCGAACCAGCGGTTCGCCGGGACCGGGTTCGGCCCGAACGGGATCATCGCGGTCGGATCGTAGCGCGGATCGTCGGGCGCGAGCGCCGAGCTCTGCTCGCTGCCTCCCTCCAGCGCCGCCGTGGTCTCGTCCTCGCGGGAGGCGAGGCGGACGTACCCGCCTAACGGCAGGCTGGCCAGCACCCACTCCGTTTCGCCGAAACGGCGCCGCCAGAGCGCGGGCCCGAATCCGATCGAGAAGCGTGGGGCGTAGACGCCGAACGCCTTCGCGGCGAGGAAATGCCCGAGCTCGTGCACGAAGACGACTAGCCCGAAGACGATGAGCGGTCCGAGCCAGGGAAGCTTGCTCAGCATCGGGCCGTCTCCTTCACCGTCCGCCGCGCGGCGGCGTCGGCAGCACGAAGCGTGTCCAGCGAGAGCGGCGCCGCGGATTCGCGGGCGGCGACGTCGAGTGCGCGCTCGATCGCGCGGGAGATCTGTCCGAAGGGAAAACGTCCATCAAGAAACAGCGCCACGGCTTCCTCGTTGGCGGCGTTGAACACGGCGGGCATGACGCCTCCGGCGCGGCCCGCCTCGACCCCGAGGCGCAGCGCGGCGAAGTCGTCCCACCGCACCCGCTCGAACGTCAGCGGCCCGGACTCGACCGGGTCGAACGGTGGTACCCCGGTATCGTGAACGCGTTCGGGGTGCGTGAGCGCATACAGCACGGGCAGCTCCATGCTCGGAACGCCCATCTGCGCGATCACGCTCCCGTCCACGAACTCGACGAAGGAATGTACGACACTCTGCGGGTGGACGACCACGTCGATGCGATCGTAGGGAATGTCGAACAGGTGGTGGGCCTCGATCACCTCGAGCGCCTTGTTGGCGAGGGTCGCGCTGTCGACGGTGATCTTGCGGCCCATCCGCCAGGTCGGATGCCGGAGCGCATCGCCCACCGTCGCCTGGTCGAGCCGCTCCCGCGGCCAGTCGCGGAAGGGACCGCCGCTCGCCGTCAGCACGAGCCGCCGCACATCCGCCGCCGACCGGCCGACGAGGCACTGCAGGATCGCGCTGTGCTCGCTGTCCACGGGCACCAGCTCTCCGCCGCCATCTCGCGCCGCGTCGGTGACGAGCGCACCGCCCATGACCAGAGTTTCCTTGTTGGCGAGCGCGACGCGCTTCCCGGCGGCGAGCGCGGCGAGCGTCGCATCGAGCCCGGCGGCACCGACGACCGCGTTGAGCACCGTCGAGGCGTCGTCGCGCGTCGCGGCCTCGACGAGCGCCTCTGCTCCGGTCCGCCACCCCGAGCGGACCGCGCCCTCGGGATGCACGATCCCGACGTAGCCGGGCGCGAACTGCGCCGCCTGCTCGCCGAGCAGCGCCGCGTTCGAGTAGGCCGTCAGCGCCGCGACGTGGAAGCGGTCGCGATGGCGCGCGAGGACGCGCAGCGCGGTCGTGCCGATCGAACCGGTGCTGCCGAGAATCGCGACGCCGCCCCGCGCCGCCGGCCGCGTGTCCGCGGCGCGCTTCATCGGAACGCGGGGATCAGCAGCCAGCCGAAGAGGAGGTGCGCGACTGGGAGCACGAAGAAGAGGCTGTCGAGCCGGTCGAGAACGCCACCATGGCCGGGAAGGATGTGCGATGCATCCTTCACTCCCGCCTCGCGCTTGATGAGCGACTCGGCGAGGTCGCCGACCTGGGCGGCGACGCTGATGACGGCGCCGAAGAAGACCGGCCCGATGAGGGGCAGCGCCGCCGGGACACCGCGCAGCGCGAGCGACGCAGATGGGACGAGCACGAAGCGCTCATAGACCACCGCGACGATCATGCAGAGCACGACCGCGCCGACCGCTCCGGCGATGGTCTTTCCCGGGCTGACGGCGGGGATGAGCTTGCGGCGACCGAACGCGCGGCCGACGAAGTAGGCGCCGATGTCACTCGTCCACGTCAGGATCAGCGGCAGGGCGAGCAGCGCCGCACCCGCCCGCGGACCCACCGTATATGGGTGGTAGCGAAGGACGTATGCGTAGCCGAGCGTCAGCCCCGTGTACCCGACCCCGAAGACTGTGGTGGCGGCGGCGCCGATCGGGCGCCCCTCCGGCCAGCGCTTCCAGATCGCCGCGGCAAAGGTCGTCAGCGCGGCGACCACCGCGATCGTGCCCACGTCCGTCCGGATCACGCCGAGGCGGATGCCGTGGAGCACGATC
>DATAIS010000052.1:0-9375 GCA_036262535.1 Gemmatimonadaceae bacterium
GGCCGCCCTGCGATCTCACCACCGGCCACTCGAACGAGGCGGTTGCTCGTGTCGATGTCCGTTCCACCACGCACCTCCCGCTCCCGCTCCGTGCCGTAGCGCCGGTTGACCGTTCGCTTCAGCATGTCGGCGAACTCGCCCGCGTCGAGCGCGGTGTCCCACACCGTGAGCCATGCGATGCCGTTGCCGCGCGGAGTCGCGACCACGACATAACGGTCGCCATCCCATCCGGCGGCGCCGCGGACCGCGGCGGCCTGGTCGCGGAGATGCTCATAGAGAAAGATCCGCGTCCCGAACTCGCCCATGACGTCGTCGTGGACGTGCCGGCCGCCGGCGGGCGCAGGTAACGTCACCGCGGTCGGCGCGTCGGGTGGGTTGCTCTCGTACGCCTCGCGATGCATCACCTGCTCCGTGGACGCCGGCATGGCTTCGTAAAGGATGCGCGACTTCGGCCCTTCCTCGAAGCGGCGCGCGAACTCGGCGCCGCTCAGATACGGAAAGAGCATCGTTTCCTGGATGTAGGTAGGCGCGCGCGAGAAGACGGGCATCTGCGCCGACTGCTGACGAATCAGGTCGCGCATCCCTTCCCAGCCGCCGAGCGCGCCCGGGTTGAAGCGGCCGCCACTCATGATCTTGAGCTGCTCGTACGTCGCCTGGCCCTCGATGACCGCGCTGGCCGACAGCGAACGGTCGGAGTTCCCCCGCGCACGCTGGATGGAGTCGAGATTCAGGTACTGGTCCTGGAGCGCGTGGACCAGCTCGTGGGTGACCGTGACGTCGGTGATCGTGCGATCCTGCCCCTTCACGACGTAGAGCACCTTCGTCGACGGGTCGTAGTATCCGGCGATCTGCTCGGTGAGGAGCTCGAGGAGGAACGCCTGCAGATCCATGGTCTGCGGAAGGAGTCCGAGCAGTTTCGCCGCCGCTTCCTCGCCCCGGACCTGCTCGGCGGGCTGCTTCTCACGGATCTCCTTCTCGAGGAACTCGCGCACCTGCTCGCGGCTTCGCGCTTCGACCTTCGGCGGCGTCTTGAACGCGAGCCCGACCGCCTCCTCGACGCGCGGCACCACCCGCGACACCTGGCGCGTGAGCGCTTCGTCGGAGTCGGCGGGGCCGCGATCGCAGGCGACGAGCAGGGTTGCGAGCAGTGCGATGAGCGTGCGCGTTCCGTTCATGGATTCCACTGGACTGTTCGGCCGGCGATGCGCGACACCGTGCGCGCGACGTCGTGACCACGCACGACGATGCCCGATTCGATGAGCCGCCGTCTCAGCTCTTCCTCGAGCACACTGCTCGACGGCGAGGGCGCGCGTGTCTCGGGGGCGCGCGCCGATGGCGGCGGCGAAGATGCGGGCTGCGGGGCGCCGAAGGCCGCCTCCATGCGCGCGCTGAAGCGCTCCAGCGCCGAGATGCCGCGCTGCGCGAGCTCTTCGAGCGAGACCTCGGCTTCGAGCTCGGCGCTCGCCCGCGGCGCCGGGTCTACCGGCTGTTCGGCGACGGGGGCGCCTCGCCGTGCCGCGACGGTCTCCCGGATCAGGCGCTCGAGCTCGGGACCGTACTGCGTGGAGGCGTGCAGACTCGCGCAGGCTTCGTCGAGCGCGTCGATCGCGCGGTCGGGACGGAGCCGTCCCGCGGGAAAGAGGTCGGTGAGAAGGACCGCGGCGTCGATCGACTCGTCGGAGATCGCGACGTGGTGGTGGCGCTCGAGGAGATCGCGGCGCGAGCGCAGCACCTCGCGCGTCGCGTCGGTGGAGAGCTCGCCGACGTCAACGCGCTGGAAGCGGCGCTCGAGCGCGGGATCGGCGCGGATCCACCGGTCGTACTCGTCGTCGGTCGTCGCGCCGATGACGCGGAAGTCGCCGCGCACGAGCGCCGGCTTGAGCATGTTCGCCGCGTCCATGGCGACGCCGATCGCGGTGCCCTGCCCGATCAGGTTGTGCAGCTCGTCCACGAAGAGGACGACGTCGCCGGCGGCGGTCGTCTCCTCGATCAGGTCGCGAATCCGCTCCTCGTACTGGCCGCGGTAGGTCGTGCCGGCGAGGAGCGAGACGTGATCGAGCGCGAGCAGCCGCACGTTGCGCAGCGAGAGTGGGACGTCGCCCGCGGCGATACGCTGAGCCACGCCCTCGGCGATCGCCGTCTTGCCGACCCCTGCGGGTCCCACCAGCGCCGGGTTGCACTTCCCCTGGCGCAGGAGGATGTCCATGACGCGCGCAATCTCCGCGTCGCGCGCGCGCACCGGCGGGAGTCTCCCCTCCCGGGCGTCGGCGGTGAGGTCGCGCGTCAGCCGCGTGAGCACGCCTCCGCGCGGCCCGAACCCTTCGCCGAAGATCACGCGCCGATCACGTAGGCCAGGTAGGCACCGATGATCTCATGTCCATAAAGGAGCGTCACGATCGCGGCAGGGGCAAGGAATACGCCGAAGGGAACGTGCGGCGCGGCACCCGAGGGCTCGTTCTCCGGGTCGACCGGAAGGGACGTGGTGGCGGGCGCCACAGGGGCGCGCCGCCCGCGCAGGGCGAGGATGGGAAGGACGACGGCGAGAAAGGTGACCGCCCCGATCGCCGCGCCGACGAAGACGGTGAGCAGCGCGAGCTCCGGCCCCACCGCCGCGCCGACGAACGCCATGAGCGTCACGTCGCCGAAGCCCATCGCCTCCTTCTTCAGCGCGACTTCGCCCAGCCAGCCGACGATGGCGATCGCACCTGCACCGACGCAGGCGCCCAGCACCGCCTGCCAGGGGCCGGCGAAGAAGCCATCCCTGCCGGCGAAGAGCGCGATCACCGCCGTCACCAGCACGAACACGAATCCCGTCACGGTGAAGCCGTCGGGAATCGTGTAGGTGCGCAGGTCGGTCACCGCGATCCCGAGGAGGATGGTCGCGAAGATCGCGAGCCGGAACGCGACGAACCCGTCGTCGATCCAGGCGAAGCTCGCGACGAAGATCGCCGCGGTCAGCAGCTCGACGACCGGATACAGCGGCGAGATGGGCAGCGCGCAACCGCGGCACTTCCCGCGCAACACCAGCCAGCTCGCCACCGGGATGTTGTCGTACCAGGCGATCCGCCGCTCGCAGCGCGGACAGCGCGAGCGTGGGCGGATCACCGAGAGGTTCTCCGGCCAGCGGGTGATGCAGACGTTGAGGAACGACCCGACGCAGGCGCCGACGAGACCGACGTAGATCAGCATCAGTGCGCGCACGTCAGCCCCTGAGCTCGTGGAGGAGGATGCCGGTGGCGACGGCGACGTTCAGCGATTCGACCGTTCCCTCGATAGGAAGGGCGACGAGCTCGGTGGCGACGGCCCGTAGTCGGTCGCTCAAACCGGCGCCCTCGTTCCCGACCGCGAGGGCCAGCCGGAGCGGACGCTTCTTCCCGCCCACTGGAGTCCCGCGGGCGTCGGCGCCCCAGAGAGGGATGGATTCGTCGCCGAGGAAGCTCGCCAGCTCGTCGAGCGAAGCGTGCATGCAGGGATGTCTGAAATGTGCGCCCATCCCGCTACGGACGACTTTGGCATTCCACAGGTCAACCGTCCCGGGCAGCGCAACGGTCGCGGTCGCGCCGAGGGCCGCGGCTGTACGCACGATGGTGCCGACGTTGCCCGGATCCTGGACGCCGTCGAGGACGAGCAGTGTGAGGGTCGAGCAGCCGCCGAGATCGCGGAGGCTATGGGCCGGGATCTCGCCGATCGCGAGGACTCCCTGCGGCGACTCCGTTGCCGCAGCGCTTGCGAACTCGCGCTCGCTGACGAGCTCGTGCGTGAGCCCACGGGCCACCATGGCCTCCTGAAGCGCCCGTCCGCGCGGCGCTTCGGCGAGCTGAGGCCCGCTGAGCACGCCGCGCAGGCGGACCTCGGACCCGAGCAGCTCCTCCACTGCCCTCACGCCCTCGGCAACGAACAGCCCGCTTCGCTCGCGGGCTTTCCTGCGGCTGAGATCACGGGCCAACGTCAGCAGTTTCACGGTGTAGAACAGCTCGGGTCTGGAATACGTCTTGCCATTTCGCCGCCACGATCTTTCAACCAGCAGGCACTTCGATGCGACGCACAGTTCTCGCCGGATTCGCCATGGCGGTGTCCCTCACCGCCTGCGGCGTCTCGCAGCAGCAGGAAGTCGAGATGGGGACGCAGTATGCGCAACAGATCAACGCGCAGCTGCCCATCGTCGACGACGCCGAGCTGAACCGCTACATCAACGTACTCGGCGACTCGGTTGCCCGCCTCGCCGACAACCGGGAGCTGGACTGGCATTTCTACATCGTGGATGCCCCGGAGGTCAACGCATTCGCGGTCCCGGGCGGCTTCATCTACGTCAATCGCGGGCTGATCGAGCGCACGACCCAGATGGACGAGCTCGCGGGCGTACTCGGTCACGAGATCGGACACGTCACCCGCCGGCACTCGGTGAAGCAGATGGAGAAGGCAAACAACGCCAACATCGGCGTGACGCTCGCGTGCGTTCTGACCAGCATCTGCAACAGCGACGCGGCCCAGGCGGCGATCCAGGTCGGCGGCGCGGCGGTGTTCGCGCGCTTCAGCCGGCAGGACGAGGCCGAGGCGGACGTTGAGGGGATCAAGAACGTCGTCCGCGCGAACATCTCGCCGGAGGGTATCCCGACGATGTTCGAGAAGCTCCTTCAGGAACGTCGGAACTCCCCCTCGGGCGTCGAGGCCTGGTTCATCACACACCCGCTCGAGGAGGATCGCATCGCGGCGACGCGCGCGCAGATCGCGCAGATCGACCCGGCGGTGCTGCGGACTCTGACGAAGGACTCGCAGCGCTACCAGCAGTTCAAGGCGCGCCTCGCGGCGCTGCCGCCGTCGCCGGTCCGGACTGCTCGCTGAGACGCTGAGGCCACGAAAGACCGAGGGCGCCGCGACTATCGCGGCGCCCTCGTCGTTTTCCCGCGCCTAACGCAGTGCCTCGTGGGCAGCGGCGATCTGCGCTGCGACGGACCGGGGACCGGTGCCCCCTTCTACGTCGCGTCGCGCGACGGAGGCGGCCGGATCGAGGGCGCTCTCGACGCCCGCGGCGAGGGCACGATGCGCGCTCGCGAAGTCCACGGGGGCGAGATCGCCGAGCGTGACGCCGCGCTCTTCAGCAGCGCGGGCGAGCCCGCCCACCACCGCGTGCGCCTCGCGGAAGGTCGTTCCCGAGCGCACGAGCTGGTCGGCGAGGTCGGTGGCCATCATCGAGGGATCGACGGCGGCCGACATCCGCTCCGGGACGAAACGGAGGTCCTTGATCGTTCCCGTGACCGCGGGCAGCACGAGGAGCGTCGCGTCCACCGCCTGGAAGAGGATCGCCTTGTCCTCCTGGAGGTCCTTGTTGTAGCCGGACGGGAGGCCCTTGAGCAGCGCGAGCATCGACGTGAGCTCGCCGAGGCGGCGCGCGGCCGCGCCGCGCGCGAGCTCGAGAGCGTCGGGGTTGCGCTTCTGCGGCATCATGCTCGAGCCGCTGGAGAAGGCGTCGCCGAAGCGGACGAAGCCGAACTCGCTCGTGCCGAAGACGATCAGGTCCTCCGCGAGGCGCGAGACGTGGGTGGCGAGCATGGTCAGCGCGAACAGCAGCTCGGCGACGAAATCGCGGTCGGAGACGGCGTCGATGCTGTTGCGCGAGCACGAGGTGAAGCCGAGCGTGCCCTGGAGGAGCGTCCGCGAGACGGGATAGGCGCAGCCCGCTAGGGCTCCCGAGCCTAACGGCAGGACCGCGGCCGCGGCATGGCAGGCAGCGAGCCGCGTGCGGTCGCGCTCGACCGCCCAGAAGTGGGAGAGCAGCCAGTGCGCGAGGGTCACGGGCTGCGCCCGCTGGAGGTGCGTGTAGCCGGGCAGGATGACGCTGGCGCTCGACTCCGCCCGCTGCAGGAGCGCGTGCTGGATGGCGCGCACCGCGCCGTCGAGGCGGCGGCACGCGTCCATCGTCCACATCCGCGTCGCGGTCGCGACCTGGTCGTTCCGGCTGCGCCCCGTGTGAAGCTTCGACGCGAGCTCGCCGACCTCGTCGTGGAGCAGCCGGTCGATCAGGGTATGGATGTCCTCGTCGGAAGGCGCGGCGACCACGCCCGCCTCCAGTCGTTTCGCGACGGCATCGAGGCCGGCGACGATGCGGTCGCTCTCCTCGAGCGACAGGACGCCCGCGTGCCAGAGCGCGATCGCCCAGGCCTTGGAGAGGCGGACGTCGAACGGCCAGAGACGGACGTCGGTCGCGAGGGAGGAATTGAGGGCCTCGAACTCGCGTGCCGCGCCGGCGGCGAAGCGCCCGCCCCAGAGCTTGTGCGAGCGCTCGGTCGTCGTGCTGCGCGGCGCGGTCACAGTGCCGCCTCCTCGGTCGTGGCGTCGGCGCGAACGGCGCTGGCGGCGTTGCGGCGCGCGGCTGCCTCGCGATCCTTGAGCGCGCGGACGCGCGACGGAAGGGCGAAGAGGCGAATGAAGCCCGCGGCGTCGCTCTGCTCGTAGACGTCGTCCTCGCCGAAGGTAACGAAGCGCTCGTCGTAGAGCGCATGTTCGCTGCTGCGGCCGACTACCTGCACCGCGCCCTGGCGGACGCGCAGGTCGACGACGCCAGTGACACGCTGCTGGGTCGCGTTCACGAACGCGTCGTACGCCTCGCGCTCGGTGGTCCACCAGCGGCCCTCGTAGACGAGATCCGCGTAGCGGGGGGCGATGAGGTCCTTCGCGGCGAGGGTACGGCGATCGAGGACGAGCTGCTCGAGCTCGGAGTGCGCGGTGTAGAGCAAGGTGCCGCCGGGCGTCTCGTAGACGCCACGGGACTTCATGCCGACGAGGCGATCCTCGACGAGGTCGATGCGGCCGACGCCGTGCTTCGCACCGATGGCGTTGAGCTGCGCAACGATCTCGACGGGCCCGAGGGTGCGCCCGTTGACGGAGACCGGCGTCCCGGCGCTGAAGCCGATCGAGACAACCTCGCTCTCCGCCGGCGCCTCGTCGGCGTGGGCGGTGAGCTGGAAGAGGTCGCGCGGGGGCTCGAGCGACGGATCCTCGAGCGAGCCGCCCTCATGGGAGAGGTGCCAGAGGTTCCGGTCGCGGGAGAAGATCTTCTCCTTCGTCGCGGTGACAGGAATACCGCGCGCCGCCGCATAGGCGAGGGCGTCCTCCCGCGACCGGATATCCCATTCACGCCACGGCGCGATCACCGGCAGATCGGGCGCGAGCGCGGCATACGTGAGCTCGAAGCGAACCTGGTCGTTCCCCTTCCCCGTACAGCCGTGGGCGAGCGCGTCGGCGCCGATCGCCTTCGCGACCGCGACCTGCCGCTTGGCGATGAGGGGGCGTGCGATCGACGTGCCCAGCAGGTAACGGCGATTGTAGATCGCGCCGGCGCGGACCATCGGCCAGATGTAATCCCGGACGAGCTCCTCGCGGAGATCCTCGATGTAGCACTCCTCGGCGCCGGAGGCGAGAGCCTTGGCGCGGACGCCCTCGAGTTCCTCACCCTGGCCGACGTCACCCGCGACGCAGACGACCCGCGCGTCGTAGTTCTCGCGCAGCCAGGGAACGATGATCGAGGTATCGAGGCCGCCGGAGTAGGCGAGGACGACGACCGGACGGGAGGACAGGGGCATTGTAGGTTTATGCGAAGGTACTGCATAAATACACTACCCCGCCCCGTCCGTCAAGCTAGTCGCCCGAGAGCTCCCTGAGCCGGCGGGCGACCGCCGCGCGGGCCGCGCTCGAGCGGCAGACGAGGAGAATCGTGTCGTCGCCGCCGATGGTCCCGAGCACCTCCGGCCAGCGCTCGGCGTCGAGGGCGGCGGCGACGGGCTGCGCGCCGCCGATCACCGTCCGCACGACGAGCAGCTCGCCGACGCCGTCCACCGAGGTGAGGAGGCTCGGGAGCAGAGACGCCAGCGCCGCCTTGTCCTCGGCGTCGGCGACGGCGGCGGGAGCCTGGTAGCGCGCGCCATCAGCGGTCGGCACGCGGGCCAGCCCGAGCTCACGGAGGTCGCGCGAGAGCGTCGCCTGCGTCACGTCCCAGCCGCGCTGGCGAAGGAGCCGGCGCAGCTCCTCCTGGCTGTCCACGAAGTGCGACTCGACGAGCTGGAGGATCGTCGCCTGGCGGTCCCGTTTTGGTGAGGTCATCGCGGGGAGCATAGCAGCCGTGGCGCCGGCGCGGAAGCGACCGGTTGACGCGGCGCTGCATAATTATTATGCATTCCTTGTGCATAAACTTCCCGTCGCCGTGCTCGGCGGCACCGGCTATGCCGGCGCCGAGCTGTGCGGGCTCGTCGCGCGGCATCCGGCGATGGAGCTCGCATTCGCGTCCGCGCGTCAGGCGGGGGAGATCCAACCGCCGGGGGCGAAGCGTCCCGTACCCGTCGTCCCGCTCGACGACGCTCCGCTCGATCGCGCGGAGCTCGTCTTCAGCGCCCTCCCCCATGGCGTCTCGGCGGCATGGGTGGCGCGCGCGCGCGGCGCGGGGGCGCGGGTCATCGACCTCTCGGCGGATCTCCGCCCCGGTCACCCGCACACGGCGGCGCTTCCGGGGGCGGCGGACGTTCCCTATGGATTGACCGAGCTCGCGCGCGACGACGTGCGCGGCGCGGAGATCGTCGCCAACCCCGGCTGTTACCCGACGGCGATCCTCCTCGCCCTGGCGCCGCTCCTCCGGCGCGGGCTGGTCGCACCCGGCGCCACGATCGCCGTCGCCGCGGCGAGCGGGGTCACCGGTGCGGGCGCGTCGCCGAAGCGCGAGCTGCTCTTCGCCGAAGTCTCGGAGGACTTCCGCGCGTACGGCGTCGGTAACGGGCACCGGCACGTGGCCGAGCTGCATGCGATGCTCGCGCGACACGGGAGCGACGCGGACCTCGTGTTCACGCCGCACCTCCTACCCGTGTCGCGCGGCATCCTCGCCACGATCACGGTGCCGTTGAGCGAGAAGGTCGGAGACCTCCCCGCGCTCTGGCGGGACGACTATGACAGCGAGCCCTTCGTCGAAGTCGCCACGGCCCCGCCCTCGCTGCGCGAGGTGGTGGGCCGCAACGTCGTCCGGATCTTCGCGACCGAGGCCGTGAACGCGCGGCGCCCGATCGCGATCGTCCTCGCGGCGATCGACAACCTGCTCAAGGGCGCCGCGGGGCAGGCGGTGCAGAACGCGAACGTGATGCTCGGCATCCCCGAGGAGAGCGGACTGCCGCTGTGACGACCGCCTTTCGTGTGGTGAAGGTCGGCGGGCGCGCGCAGCAGGATCCGTCGCTCCCCGACCTGCTGGTCGCGGCCGCGCAGGGCGCGCCGGGCGCGCTCTGCATCGTGCACGGCGGCGCCGTCGAGATCGACCGCCTGCAGCGCGCGCTCGGCGGGACGCCACGGTTCGTCGGCGGCCGGCGCGTGACGAGCGCCGAGGACGTGGACGTCGTTCGC
>DATAIS010000053.1:0-33820 GCA_036262535.1 Gemmatimonadaceae bacterium
CTGGCTGCGCGGCGAGCTGCGCCCGGCGGTCAGGGGACGACGCAATCCGGGCACGGCGTTGACGCGTGGCGTGCGCACACTCGTCGTGCGGCTGCTGGGCGGGACGAAGCGGCACTACGAGGCGAGGACGGGGACGTTCCGACCGTAACGGCGGCTGCCAGCGGCCAGCTGCCAGCGACGAGGGGCGAGAAAACATCATCTCGCCCCTCTTTCATCATCGGCCGGCAGCTGGCAGCTGGCAGCTCTTAGTGACCGTACCCGTGTGTGACTCGCTCGAGCTGATGCAGCACGCTCTCGCCGTAGAACAGCCGGATGTACCGCGCCTGCGTCGGCGTGAGGCGGCGCACGGCCCAGGAGAGGTGGACGAAGTGCGGCTCGACCGGGACGACGAGCGGGTGCATGCCGATCTCCTCGGGGAGATGGTTCGCCTTGCGCGTGTTGCAGGGCGAGCACGCGGTCACGACGTTGGTCCAGTCGTTCGTTCCGCCGCGCGACATCGGGATGAGGTGGTCGCGCGTCAGCGTCTCGCGCGGCTTCAGCTCGCTCCCCGCGCGTCCGCAGTACTGGCAGCGGTAGCGGTCGCGCGCAAAGAGGAAGGTGTTGGTCACCTGGCGCCGGAAGCGGCGCGGCACGTGGACGAACGCCTTGAGGCGAATGACCGCAGGACGCGGCATCGTCAGGCGCTCGGAGCGCACCTGGCGCCCCGCATCCGCTTCGACGATCTCCGCCTTCCCGTCGATGACGAGGCGCAGCGCGCGGCGGAGCGGCACCATGGTGAGGGGCTCGAACGACGCGTTCAGCGCCAGACAACCGAGTACCACGAACGAACCTCCTTGAGCAACGTGAGGCCGGGGCAACACCCGCTGGATGCGGGGAACCCCTCGTCCATACTAACGACGACCGCGCGCTGGACGGCGTTTCGCGCGGGACGCTGAAAACTCCCCCCTGCTACGGAGAGACGCCCGAGTGCATTGCGCATCCGGGCGTCTCGCCGCAATCCAGGTCACCGCTCCACCGCGACCGGTGTCGGTACCATGGTGAGCCAGCCGTACGGGTCGGCTATCCGACCCTGGGCTATCCCCATGTACCTGTCCTGGATCCGGCGCGTCAACGCGCCCGGTCTTCCCTCGCCGATCACGATCCGATCGACGGATCTGATCGGCGTGATCTCGGCCGCCGTGCCCGTGAAGAACAGCTCGTCGGCGAGATAGAGAAACTCGCGCGGCAGCACCTGCTCGCGAATCGGCAGACCGAGGTCGGTCGCGATGCGAAGCACGGAGTCGCGCGTGATACCGCTCAGGATCCCCGCCGAGATCGGCGAGGTATGGAGCACGCCGTCGCGGATCGCGAAGAGGTTCTCGCCGCTTCCCTCGGAAACGTACCCGAAGGAATCGAGCATGATCCCTTCGACGTAGGAGTCCTGGCGGGCCTCCATCTTCGTGAGCTGCGAGTTCAGATAGTTGCCACCCGCCTTCGCGAGCGCGGGGAAAGTGTCGGGCGCGGGGCGCCGCCAGCTCGACACGCAGACGTCGACGCCGCTCTCGAGCGCGTCGTGACCGAGATACGCGCCCCACTTCCAGGCGATGATGAACGTCTCGACCGGCGCGGCGAGGCCGTACACCCCCATCTGCTCGCCGGTGCGCAGGACGACCGGGCGCAGGTAGCACGCCTCGAGCTCGTTGGCCGACACCGTATCGAGCGCGGCCTGGACGAGATCGTCGAGCGAGTGCTCGATCGCGAGACGGTAGATCTTGCACGAGTCGAGCAGGCGCCGCATGTGCTCGCGCAGCCGGAAGATCGCCGGACCATTGGGGGACGAGTAGCAGCGGATCCCCTCGAACACGCTCGAGCCGTAGTGGACGACGTGGCTCATGACGTGGATGGTGGCATCCTCCCACCCCACGAGTCGGCCGTCGCGCCAGATCTTCTGGGTTCGTCCCGAGTTCGTGCTCGCCAATGGTCCTCCCGGTTCCCCGAAAACTAATGCCCGGGACGGCACGGCGGCTACCGGGAGGCGGGCGTCAGTCGGCGGAGACGGTCCGGTTCCTCGCCCACGCGCGGAGATCGTCCAGGCGCTCGGCCATCGTCTGCGAGAGGGGGCGGGTGTCGTGCAGCTCGGCGACGAGGGTGTCGTCGTCGAGCGACCTGTTGGCAGCGAACACGGTGTAGAGGCCGGACACGATCGCCTGCTCGATCTCCGCGCCGCTGAATCCCTCGCTCGCGATCACCAGCTCGTCGAGGTTGAAGCGCTCCGGATCCTGCTTCCGCTTCGAGAGGTGGATCTGGAAGATCGCCTTCCGTGCTTCGGGCCTCGGCAGGTCCACGAAGAAGACTTCGTCGAAGCGCCCCTTGCGGATGAACTCGGGCGGGAGCTTGGTAACGTCGTTCGACGTCGCGACGACGAAGACGTCGCCACGGCGGTCCTGGAGCCAGGAGAGAAAGCTGCCGAAGACGCGGCGCGAGACCCCGCCATCGTCCTCGCCGCTCCCGCCGGAGAACGCCTTCTCCAGCTCGTCGATCCAGAGCACGACGGGCGCGACGCGCTCGGCCATCTGCACCGCGCGCTTGAAGTTCTTCTCGCTGTCGCCCACGTACTTGTCGTAGAGGTTGGCCGGGTCGAGCTTGAGCAGCGGCAGCCCCCACTCGCGCGCGACGGCCTTGGCGCAGAGGCTCTTGCCACAGCCCGGGACGCCGAGCAGCAGCACGCCCTTCGGGAAGGAGAGCCCGAACTGCTGCGCGCGCACCGGATCGGCGACCATCGCGCGACGCTTCGAGAGCCACGACTTGAGGCCAGCGAGTCCGGCGACGCTGCCGAGATCGTCAGGCGAGCGGTGATACTCGAGGAGGCCTCCCTGCTCGACCACCTGCCGCTTGGCGCTGATCACGGCACTGATGTCATCGCGCGTGATCGAGCCGTCCTCCATGATCAGCTTCGTCAGCACCTTCTCGGCCTCGAGCAACGAGAGGCCGGTGAGGTTGTTGATCAGCTGCTCGACCTCGGCCTTCGCGATGTCGACGCGGAGGCTCATGCGCGCGCCATTCTCGCGCACGGTGCGCTCGAAGAGCTGGCGGTAGTCCTCGAAGCCGGGCGGTGGAAGACGGCGCGTCGTCGCGTGTAGGCGGAGCCGCTCGGGGATGCGCACGTCGTTGCCGGTAACGAGGATCGCGCCACGCTTGCGGCCGAAGCCGACGACGACGTCCTGGAGCTGGCTCGAGACCAGCGGATCCTCGAGATGCTGATCGAGGCCGCTGAAATGGTAGATGCCCGCCCCCTCGCGCTCGACGAGTGCGAGCGCGGCCGCCGGATCGCGCGCCGGCTCCTCACCGATCTCGACGTGCGGCTGATTGCTGCTCATGCCGCGGCGGAGCCCCTTGCTCCGCGACCAGGAGTAGTAATGCAGCGAGAGGTTCGAGGCGATCTGCTTCGCCATCGCCTCGACGCGATCCTCCTCCAGCGTGTCGAGCACGATCAGCCCGTAGCGCGAGCGGACGAGGAGCTCGATCTCCGTAGTTATCTCTCGCGACATGGGGGGCGGTGCGGCGTGCTCTCAGCTCACATCTCTCTTCCCATGGACGAGCGGGTCGTACAGCTCGTCATCCCGCGCGCCGAGACGACGCGCGAGGGCGAGGGGCCAGGCGAGGTCGCCGACCTGCTGGGCGGTGTGGCCGTCGGAGCCGAGCGAGATACGCACGCCGCCGGCGATGGCGCGGGCGACGAAGCGCTCGTGCGGCCGGTAGCGATTGGAGATCTCGAAGGCGATGCCGGCGCGGGCGAGCGCGGCGACGGCGCGCTCCTCACGCGCCTCGGTCCAGAGCTCCTCGAGCGGGCGCTTGCGCAGCGCCATCGGCAGCAGCGTCGGGTGGGCGAGGATCTCGACGGGCATCTCGCGCGCGAATCGCTCGAGGTTCTCGAGGTGCGCGTCCATGTAGGTCTCGGGATCGAGCCCGTCGGGCCATGGGCTCGAGAAGGCGTGCATGACGCTGCCGTCAGGCAGGAAGACGGCGTGGAGGCTGCCGAGGCGATGGGTGAATCGGGCGAACAGCTCGCCGGGCAGCTCGCGCCAGAGGGAGTCCTGCCAGCAGAACTCGCCGCCGCGAAAGACGTCGTGTCGCTCGACCTCGTCGAGATAGCGCTCGACCTCCTCGACCGACGAGGGCGCGCCGCGGATATCGCGTGTCAGGTGGTCGGCGATGCTCGGCCGGACGCCGCGGCTCCGCACCAGTGTCACGAGCTCCGACGGCTCGAGCGCGCCATCGGACATGCGGGTGTGCGCGTGACAGTCGACCGGCTGCCACGCGGCGGGAGCGGTCATCGCGGCGGGCGCGCGCCCGCGAACGGGTTGCTGGTGTCGCGCCCCGACGGTCGCGACGGCTGCGGCATCGGCACTACGCCCGGCCTCACCACCACTCCGTGCGTGGTGTCGGGCGGCGCGACGCCCGATCCGAAGGTCGAGTCGGCGACGGTCGTGAAGGGCGAGTGCACGGGGCACTCCTCGATCGGCTCGGTCCCCGGGATGTAGTACTCGCTGACGACGACGTCCGTCGGACAGAAGGGGTTCTTCAGCTTCGCCGTCGTGCGATCGATCTGGCGGATGATGAGGCCCTCGGGGCGCGGCCAGTCCGGGGGCGCGGGCTTCCGCGCATACACTTCCTTCATGAAGGCGGTGTACGCGGGCGCGGCGAGCACGCCTCCCTGCGCGTTGCCCTTGATCCGCTGCGGCCGGTCGAGGCCCATCCAGGTGCCGGCGACGAGATCGGCGGTGAAGCCGATGTACCAGACGTCGGTGCCATCGTTGGTCGTGCCGGTCTTTCCGCCCGAGGGAATCCGGAAGCCGCTCGCCCACACCGAGCCGTACGCGGTGCCGTGCTGTACGACGTCCTTGAGCATGTCCACCATCAGCCACGCCTCTTCGGGCGACAGCACCTGCGAGCGCACGGGCTGCGGCTCCCAGAGGACGTCGCCGCGGGCGTTCTCGACGCGAACGATGCCGATCGGCGAGGCACGCGTGCCGAGCGTCGAGAAGGTGGAGTAGGCCGCGACCATCTCGATCGGATACACGTCGGCGGACCCGATGTGGATCGACGGATAGGGCGGGATGTCGGTCGAGAGGCCGAAGCGATGCGCCATCTCGATCACGCTCTGCTCACCGAGCTCGATGCCGAGATTGATCGTCGGGATGTTGCGCGAGAGCATGAGAGCGCGGCGCATCGGGACCGGACCCTCGAACTTCCCATCGTAGTTCTGCGGCGTCCACGTCTGTCCGTTGCCGAGGTCGCGGACGAGCGGCGAGTCGTCGAGTATGTACGAGACGGGACGCCCGTTCTGGACGGCGGTGGAGTAGACGATCGGCTTGAAGGTCGATCCGGGCTGCCGCATCGCCTGCGTCGCGCGGTTGAACTTCGAGTCGTCGAAGTCGCGGCCGCCGACGAGCGCGCGGACCGCGCCGGTGCGCGGGTCGATGGCGACGAACGCCCCCTGGAGATACGGCGAGTTGCCACCCGTTTCCTCTCCACCCGCGGCGCGCGCGACGTACTTCTCGTAGGAGAGATGGCGGTACGGGCCGTATTCGCCAGCCTCGATCTTCCGCAGCTGCGTCTCCATCGCGCGCTCTGCGGCCGACTGCATCTCGATGTCGAGCGTCGTGTAGACCTTGAGGCCCTGCTCATAGAGCTGCTGGCCGAACTGTGCGTCGAGCTGCTGCCGGATCCACTCGACGAAGTAGGGCGCGATCGCGCCGGACTCCTCCTTGCCGCCGAGCTTCAGAGGGAATCCCTTGGCGAGCCGCGCGTCGGCGTCGCTGATCTCGCCCTCGCTGCGCAGCAGCTCGATGATCGTGTTGCGGCGAGCGACGGCGCGGTCGGGATACTTGCGCGGGTTGTAGCGCTCCGGGGCTTTCGGAAGCGCGGCGAGAGTGGCGGCTTCGGCGAGGTTGAGGTCGCGCACCGACTTTCCGAAGTAGCGCTGCGACGCCGTCTCGACGCCGTACGCGCCGTAGCCAAGCGCGATCTGATTCAGGTAGAGCTCGAGGATGCGATCCTTTGTGTACCGCGCCTCGATCGCGCGCGCGACCTTCGCTTCCTTGATCTTGCGCTCGAGCCCCGCCCAGCCGCGTGTCTCGCGGGAGATGCGCTCGGGGAAGACGTTGCGCGCCAGCTGCTGCGTGATGGTGCTCGCGCCGCGGAGCCGGTTGCCGAGCAGCCGATCCTTGAGCGCTCCGGCGAGGCTGATGAAGTCGACCCCGGCGTGGTCGTAGAAGCGCTTGTCCTCGGTTGTGACGAAGGCCACGCGAACGATGCGCGGGATGTCGGCGAGCTTGACGAGGGTGCGGCGCTCGAGGCCGATCTCGGTGATGAAGCGGCCGTCGGCGGCGTAGAGCTTCGAGGTCTGGCGCGGGGTGTAGTCCTCGAGGACGTCGATCGACGGACACGCCTGGTCGCGGCAGACGAGCGCCCAGGCCGCGTACGCGAAGCCGAGGAGGAAGGTGCCGAGGAAGGTGGAGACGACGAGCGTCGAGCGAACGAGACGCGGGTGACTCCGCCGAAAATCGCGGAAGAACGCCAAGGATGCCGCCGGGGACGGGTCGGGTCTGGAGCGACGAAGCTAATCCGCGGCGCGGGGCGCGAGCAATCGCGTCCGCACCGGCTCCTGTGACATTTCACCCGTTGCGTCTAGTTTTGTGCCATGGCGACGGCTTCGCTGATCGAGGAGCTCTCCTGGCGGGGGATGCTCTACCAGCACACCGAAGGAATCTCGGAGTTTCTCGGCAGCTCGCGGGGCGTATACGCCGGGTTCGACCCCACCGCGAGCAGCCTCCATGTCGGGCACATGCTCCCCGTGATGGGGCTCATGCACGCACAGCGCGCGGGGCATCGGCCGGTGGTGCTCGTTGGTGGCGGAACGGGGTTGATCGGCGATCCGAGCGGGCGCGCGAGCGAGCGCCAGCTCATCTCGGAGGAGCAGGTCGCCGAGAACGCGCGCGCCCTGCACACGCAGCTCGAGCGCTTCCTCGACTTCGACGGCCGCAACGCGGCGCGGATGCGCGACAACGCGCTCTGGCTGCGCCCACTCGGCGCGATCGAGCTGCTGCGCGACGTCGGCAAGCATTTCACGGTGAACTACATGCTCGCGAAGGAGTCGGTGCAGTCGCGCATCGACGGCGGCATCTCGTTCACCGAGTTCTCGTACATGCTGCTCCAGGCGTACGACTTCCTCGAGCTGCGGCGGCGCGAGGAGGTGACGGTGCAATGCGGCGGAAGCGACCAGTGGGGGAACATGACGGCGGGGATGGAGCTGATCCGCCGCAGCGGCGCGGGCGACGCGCACGTCTTCACGCTGCCGCTCCTGATGACGTCGAGCGGAACGAAATTCGGGAAGACGGCCGAGGGTGCCGTCTGGCTCGATCCTGACCGCACCTCACCCTACCGGTTCCTCCAGTTCTGGATCAACAGCGACGACCGCGACGTCGGACGGCTGCTGCGCTTCTTCACGCTGATGGATCGCGCGTCGATCGAGGCAGTGGAGGCGGAGAGCGCGAATCACCCCGAGCGGCGCGAGGCGCAGCGTACGCTGGCGCGCGACATCACGACGAGAGTGCACGGAGCGGAGGCGGCGCGGATCGCGGAGGAAGTGTCGGCGCTGCTCTTCGGCGGCGCCGACGTCGCCTCGCTTTCGCGTGGCGCGATCGACGCCCTGAGGGCGGAGATCCCTTTCGCCGAGGTGGCGCGAGGGACCGAAGGCGGGGACGCGCTCGACCTCTTCGTCCTGACGAAGCTCGCGGCCTCGCGCGGCGCGGCCAAGCGGCTGGTCGAGCAGGGGGGGGCATACGTGAACGGGACGCGCCTGACGATGGGGGACCGCGGAATCGGGGAGCGTTCCTTGCTTCCTGGGGGTCACCTCCTTCTGCGGAAGGGGGCGCGCGACTACGCCCTGGTCCGGCTCACCGGCGCCTAGCGGAGGGGCGCGCACGGCGACACACTCCGGGACCTCACGCACCTCACCACCGATGCACACGGCCCGCTCGTTCAGGCTCGGCGCGCTCGCCGCGGCGCTCGGCCTCGTTTACGCCTGTACCACCCCGCGCCAACAGTCGAGCGCCCCGCCCTCCCCCGCGACCGACGCCCGTGCCGCGACACGCGGCCTGGACATGTTCGCGCAGCAGGAGCTGTTCAAGGCGCTGGCCGACGTGTCCTTCTACACTCAGCTGGGCGGCGAGATGATCGTGCGCAAGGTGCGCTACGACGGCGAGGACAAGTTCGTGGTGCCGGCCTACCTCTTCGCGCCGCGCGACACGGCGACGCGGCGTCCGGTCGTGCTGATGGTTCATGGCGGCGTGCACGGCGACCTCGACGACCAGTACGTCTGGCAGATCCGCGCGCTGGTGAGCCAGGGGTACGTCGTCGTCGCACCGGAGTATCGCGGCAGCACGGGCTACGGACGCGCGCACTACGACGCGATCGACTACGGCGGCAAGGAAGTGGAGGACGTGATGCTCGCGCGCCAGTATCTCGGCCGCTACGTCCCCTACGCCGACACGTCGCGGACGGGAATCCTCGGGTGGAGCCATGGCGGACACATCGCCCTCCACGCCGTGCTGCGCCGCCCCGACTGGTTCAAGGTCGCGGTCGCGCACGTCCCGGTCGCCGACCTTGTGTCGCGGATGAAGTCGCACTCCCCAGCCTACCGGAAGATCTTCAGCGATCAGCCGGGCTTCGGCGGAACGATCGAGACGCATCTCGAGAACTACGTGAAGCGTTCGCCGTCGTCGCATGCGCGCGAGCTGCGGGTGCCGCTGCTCGTGCACGCCGCGGACAACGACGACGACGTGTTCATCGAGGAGAACCGGAACCTGCGGGACTCGATGGTGGCGGCGGGAAAGGACAAGGAAGGGCTCTACACCTACCGCGAGTGGCACGAACCGCCGGGCGGGCATTCGTTCAGCCGCCTCCAGACGCGCGAGGGGATGCAGAGCTGGACGGAGAGCGTCGCCTTCCTGCGGCGCTACCTGCAGCCCCAGCAGCCGTCGGCCACCCGCTAGCCTAACGCGAGGCGTCGAAGACGCCCACGCAGCGCTCGGCGAGGGCCAGCACCCGCGGCGCGTTCGTCGTGCGGGCCGAGGTAGCCGCGGATGCAACGCGAGGGGTATCGCTGAAGTCGTAGAGAAGGAGGTACGCCTCCTTCTCCCCATGCTCCGCGACGCGGCGTGCCCGGCGGTCGAGGTAGCCGCGAAGCAGCGCCCCTTCGTGCACGCCATCGACGCTCGCGGGATGCGAGAAGAGGAGCCAGACGCGCCCGCGTCCGGCGAGCGAGTCGACCTGCGAGAGGTAGCGTCGCCAGTACGGCCGCTCGCAGGCGCCGATCGTCGTCTCGACCGGCGGCGCCGCGCCTCGCGACGCATAGTAGCGATACTGCTGCGCCGCGCCGTAGAACACCCAGAGCAGGTCGCCGGGACGCGCCTCCCGAGCGACGCGCTCGAGAAGGGGGCGCACGTCCTCCGGGCGGCGGGGCAGCTCGGCGACCGCGTAATAGAGCGGAGGCACGACGAGCGCCGCGGCGAGGAGCGGCGCGAGAATGCGCGCCCGTACTCCACCACGCTCCCGCAGCCACGCGACGCCGGCAGCGGCGACGACGAACGCGGCGGGAAGAAGGAAGAGAAGGAGCCGCCCGCGGGCCGGCCCGATCTTGGTGAAGCCGGAGACGTCGGTGCCTAACGGGTAGGCACGCACCGCGACCGCCGCGAGCAGGAAGGCGAGGGGAAGCGCGAGGAGCGCGAGTGCGATCCTATCCCGCTTCCGGAGCCACGCGGCGCCAAGCGCGATGGCGGCGAACGCTAGTGGCGGCACCGGGCTGCCGAAGGGATCGCGCAGGACCCGGATCACCGTGTCGAGCGGCCAGCGAAGGAGCGAGAGCGGCGCGTCGTAGGGAATGAAGCCGGCCTCGCCCCAGAAGGAGCGCATGTACTCGTGCTCGAACGCGCCGAGCGACCTTCGCGCGACGAGCACCGCGACGAGCGACGACATCGCCCAGACCACGCAGAGCACGAGGATATGGAGCAGGCCTCGTTGATCACGCCAGCGAACCGCCCCCGGCCCGGTGTCAGGCTCGTTGAAATTTGCAGGCGCAAATTTCAACGAGCCTGACACCAGTGCGAGACCGGCGGCGGCGAGGATGAAGATCGCGGGCTGCGAGAACCACGGCGCGATGGCGCCGGCGAGCGCCATGAACGCGGTCCGCCAGCGCGAGAAGCCGTGCTCGCGCAGCGTGAGCATGAGCCAGACGAAGAGGAGCGCGACGGTGACATCGGGACCGTACTGCTTCACCTCGGACGCATAGTAGATGAGCCGCCCCGAGAAGGCGAACATCGCCAGCGCGACGAGCGCCGCCGCGGGCGGGAGCAGGCGGCGCGCGACGGCGAAGAAGAGCGGCAGGGAGATCAACCCCAGCACCAGCGGAATGAACCGGAGCGCGTACTCCGATCCGCCAGCGAGCGTCGCGACCAGCTTCTCGGCGAGCAGAAATCCGGGCGTCGCCGTCTGCACGTAGTCGAGCGGCGTCGAGACGAGCCGCCAGGGGGACCGGTCGAGGATGTTCCGCGCGAGCGCGGCTTCGTCGAGCCAGAGCGAGCGATTGGAGAGATACTGGAGCAGCCGCAGCGCGGCGCCGACAAAGAGCAGGAGGATCGCGAGCCGCCGTTCGAGCGCGCTCCACCCAGGCCGCAGCGCGGGCGCCGTCACGCCACTGCTAGGATGCCGAGCGCGTGCTCGCGCGCTCCAGGATCTCGAGCGCGCGCTCGACCTCTTCGCGCGTGTTGTAGACGTGAGGCGAGAGCCTGATCGCGCCCTCGCGGAGCGAATGCGTCACGCCCGCTGCGTCCAGGCGAGCGGAGGTCGCTTCCGCGTCCCGTGGCGCGACCGAGACGATGCCGGCCCGCCGCACCGGATCCACTGGCGTCACGAGCTCCACGTCCGACCTGCCGCGCGCCCACTCGACGATGATGGACGCGAGCGACGCGACGCGCTCGGCGACGTTCGCCGGCCCCAGCTCGTGCAGGAGCTCGAGGCTGCCGACGAGTCCCGCCATGTCCTGGAAGGGGATCGTGATCACCTCGAAGCGGCGCGCGTCGTCGCGCCAATCGAGCTCGTAGTCGATCAGCCGCGTGAAGTCGTCCGACGCACGCACCGCCATCCACCCGACGGGATTGGGCTCGAGCGAGAGCGCGAGGTCGCGGCGGATGTAGGCGAAGCCGCTTCCCCAGGGGCTCATGAGCCACTTCTGGCCGCCGCAGGCGAGGATGTCGATGGGCGTCCGGCGGAGGTCGAGGACGTCCGCGCCGAGTCCCTGGATGGCGTCGACGACGAACCAGATGCCGCGCTCGCGACACTCGCGGCCGAGGCGCACGAGGTCCGCCTTGAAGCCGCTCGCGAAGGACACCCACGACACCGACACGAGGCGCACGCGCGGCCTGTCCAGCTCGCGCAGCATGGCGTCCTCGTCGAAGAGCCGTCCCGCGGCCGGGATGCGACGCACTTTGACGCCGCGACTCTCGAGGGCGAGCCAGGGGTAGACGTTGGCCGGGAAGTCGCGGTCGGGAACGAGGACGACGTCGCCCCGCTTCAGCGGAAGCGCGCGCGCGGCGATGTTGATCCCGTACGTCGTGTTCGTGAGGAGCGCGATCTCGCGCGCATCGGCGCGGATGAGCGACGCGATGAGCTCCCGTGCGCGCGCGAGCACGGCGAACAGCGCCTCGTCGGCGAGCCGCGACGGGTCGAGCCGCTGGCGATTGATCTCGTCGCTCGCGGCCGCGGCGCGCGCGCTCAGCGGGCCGGTCGAGGCGTTGTTGAGGTAGATGCGTCCGTCGCGACCGGCCCAGGGGAACTCGCGCTCACGAAGCGCGGTCACATCGATTGGTCCGATCATGGCCGCGCGGTGCGCTCGAGCGCCGCGACCTGGCGGCGGAAGCGCGGGTCGAGCGCGTCGCGAAGGGCGTCGCCGAGGAGATTGAAGCCGAGCACCGCGGCGCCGATGGCGAGTCCGGGAAAGAGCGACGTCCAGGGCGCGAAACGGAGCTGCGAGAGGTCGCGTCCCTCGGCGATCATCGCGCCCCAGCTCGGCGTCGGCGGCGCGACGCCGAGGCCGAGGAAGGAGAGGGCCGCCTCGGCCATGATCGCCCCGGCGACGCCGAGCGTCGCGGCGATGACCACCGGGGCGATGACGTTAGGCAGCAGGTGGGCGACGATGATGCGCAGGTCGCGCGCGCCGAGCGCGCGCAGCGCCTGGACGTACTCGAGCTGGCGGACGACGAGCACCTGGCCGCGGACGAGCCGCGCCATCCCCGCCCAGCCGACGACGCCGATGGTGAGCAGGACGACGCCGAGCGACGGCTGGAGCGCCGCGACGAGCGCGACGAGAAGGAGAAGCGTCGGGAACGCGAGCGTCACGTCGGCCAGGCGCATCACGATCTCGTCGACCCAGCGGCCGTAGTACCCCGCGATGAGGCCGAGCGCGACGCCGAGCGAGAGCGCGATGACCTGCGAGAGGAGACCCACGGCGAGCGAGATGCGAGCCCCGTAGACGAGTCGCGCCCAGACGTCGCGTCCCTGCACGTCGGTGCCGAGCCAGTGTGCGGTGGACGGCCCCTGGAGCTGGCGCGTGAGGTCGACGGCGAGCGGGTCGTAGCGCGCGACCAGCGGAGCGAGAGCCGCCGAGAGCACGATCAGCGCCACGACCGCCACTCCGGCGACGGCGCGGTTGTCGTGCAGCAGGCGCTTCCACAGTGGACGCGGCATGGCGCCAAGCTAATACGCCGGGCGCGCCGGAGTCAGCGCGTCGGATCGCGAAGCTCGGGTGGCGTGCTCGCGGGCTGGCGGCGCCAGCGGCGGTGATGCCAGAAGTACTGCTCGGGAGCCCGACGAACCCAGCGCTCGAGCGTCGCCGTGTAGGCGGCGACGGTCGCATCGACGTCGCGCTCCCGATCGCCGGTATCGACGACCGGCACCGGCTCGAATGCGATCCGGTAGCGGCCACTGGGCTGGCGCAGCGCGCAGCCGAAGACGACCGGCACGCCGAGCCGGAGGGCGAAGACCGCGGGGCCGCGCGGCGTCTTCGCCGGGCGCCCGAAGAAGGGAACGAAGGTGGATGCGAGGCCGAGCACGCCCTGATCGGAGACGAACGCCACGGCGCGTCCATCGCGCAGGGAGCGCGGCGTCCGCCTCACGGCGTCCGCGTCGTGCACGACGGTCATGCCGAGCCGCTGGCGCGTGCGCGTGAGGTAGGCGTCGAAGAGCGGGTTCGCCATGCGGCGCGCGACGGCATCGAGGCCAACGCCGCGGGCGGCGGTGTAGGCACCGGCGAGCTCCCAGTTGCCGAGATGTCCCGTCACGAAGATGAGACCCTTTCCCTGCGCCAGCCCGCCCTCGACGGCGTCCCACCCGTCCACGCCCTCGAAGAGGTCGAGCACCTGCTCTCGTCCAAGCGTCGAGAGCAGCGCGGTCTCGATCGTCGTGCGCCCGAGATGCTCGTAGGATGCGCGCGCGATGCGGTCGACTTCCGCCTCGCCAAGCTCGGGAAACGCGGCGGCGACCTGCTTCTCGACCACGGTCCGGCGCACCCGCAGTGGCGAGTAGCCGAAGCCGCCGATCGCCGAGCCGACGCGCGCTGCACGCTCCCAGCTCATCGACTGGAGGGAGCGGAGCACGACCCTGAGGGCTCCGTACTCGAGGCGATGGGCGAGCGTGACGCCGCCCGACTTCGCGCTCATCGCGCGCCCCGACCGGCGAGCACGCCGTCCACGAACGCGGAGGTCTCGCGCGCGACGCGGTCCCAGTTGTAGTGCGACTCGACCGCCTCACGCGCGGCGCGCCCCATCGCGAGGCGGCGCGGGTCGTCGTTGAGCAGCGACCGGATCGCCTCCGCGAAGGCGGCCGGGTCCTCCGCGGGCACGAGAAGCCCCGTCTCGCCGTGGCGGACCGCGGAGCGGATACCGCCGCTGTTGCTCGCGACGACCGGCGTGCCGCTCGCGCCCGCCTCTACGAAGGAGATGCCGAAGCCCTCGACGTAGCGCTCGCGGTCGAGCCGCGACGGCCCGACATAGACGGTGGCCGTCGCGTACGCCTCGGCGGTCTCATCGTCGCCTAACGCGCCGGCGAAGACGACGCGGTCGGCGACGCCGAGCTCCTCGGCGAGTGCGGCGAGCCGCGAGAGGTCGGGACCTTCGCCGACGAGAAGGTAGCGCAGCGTGGGGAAATTCCCCGCGAGCTGGGCGAAGGCGCGAATGCCGACGTCCTGCCCCTTGTGAGGCACGAGCCGCGCGACGGTGAGGAGAAGGGGCGCGTCACCGAGATCGTAGCGGCGCCGCAGCGCACCGCTGTCGCGCCCTGGGTGAAAGCGCTCGGGATCGGTGCCGAGGTCGATCGCGGCGACGGGGGGCGGCGTCGCGACGCCGATCTCGCGCATGAAGTCCGATGCGACGCCGGCGGTCCACGTCGAGTTGGCGACGACGCCCGCGGAATCGCCGAGGATGCGCCGCGCCGAGAGACGCTTGTGCCACTGACGCGACTTGGCGCGATCGATGAGGAGGTCGCCGCCGTTCACGTAGACGAAGTAGGGGACGCCGCTGCGGCGCGCCGCCCACCACACGGCGTAGCCAACGGGGCGGAGATTCCCGCAGTGGAAGGCGCGATACGCACCGGAGTTCGACGTGAGCCATCGGGCCCAGCGCATCTGCGACGTGAACCGCTTCGCGGCCGCGAAGTCGAAGGGCTGGCGCAGCACGGGAAACGGCTCCGCACCGTTCGCTCCAGCCGGACGGTCGGCGGCGACGGTCGAGACCGACATCGTGTTGCCCGGGAAGCAGCGCGCGAGCTCGTAGTGCCGCCGAGCCATTCCCCCGAGGTCAGGGGGAAAGTCCTGCGTGACCAGGAGATGCTTCACAGCGGCGGAACGTAGGGCATCCCGCTGAGGAAGTGGGCCACGCGCTCGTCGTAGGTGTGATGCTCGCGGACGAAGCGCTCGCCGGCTGCGCGCACGCGCTCGCGTCCGGCGTCGTCGGCGATCCACCGCTCGGCCTTCGCGATGCACTCGTCGAGCGAATGATACCAGGCGCAGTGCTCTCCGTCGCGCAGCATGCGGTTGTCGTCTCGTCCCCCCTCGCCGAGGTAGAACCCACCGGCGAGCATCGCGAGGAACATGCGGTCGGTGTAGAACGGGTTCCCCCGCGCGTTTGCAGCGGTGATGCCAAGGGTGATCTTCGCGCTCGTGCAGACGTCGGCGAATCCCTGCCCCTCGACGGGATGTCCGGCCCAGTCGAGCTGGCTGCGCCACTCGTCCCAGCCAAGGCCCCATACGCGGACGTTCACGTGGCGGTCGAGCTCGACGAGGAAGCGCGCGCGCTCCGCGTCGTAGCCGGTGCCGAGGAATGCGACGTCGGTCGCGAGTCGCGGCGAGGGGGTGCCGGGGGTGATGTCGCGGTCTCCGGCGAAGGGGAGATAACGGGCGTCGTAGCCAAGCGCGCGCCATTCCTCGACGAACGCGGGAACCCAGAGCACCGACGCGAGGCGCGCCACGTCGCCGATGTGCCGGATGTCGGCTCGCGACTCGAGATGGGTGTACCACTGCGCGTCGCTGTACCACATCGCCGTCTGGCGGCCGCGAACGACGGTCTCGACGGTCTCGAGATCGAGACCGAGGCACTTCGAGAGGAGGACGAAGTCGGGGCGAAAGCGCGCGACGCGAAGACGCACGAGCCGCTGCGTCACGCCGCGGCCGAGCAGGCGGGCGAGCCGCCGGTCGTCGAGCAGCATGACCTCGTGGCCCGCGCGCTGGAGGGCACGCGCGAAGCAGGACTCGATGCGCCACGTTCGGGCGCTGCCGAAGACGGCGATGCGCATGTCAGCCGCGGCGGCGGCCAAGCGCCCAGAGGCGCGCGTACTTCGCGGCGACGCTCATCGCCGCGAGCACTGCGAGCACCAGTCCGGCGGCGCCGTCGAGGAAGCCGCCGCGGAGCAGGTACATGGAGAGGAAGCGCGTCGGCGGCTTCACGAAGACCGCCAACGCGGAAGCGCGGCGGCCGCGCGCCCACGACTGCTCCGCCCACCAGCGACTGTAGCGCTCGAACTTCTCGAAGTACTCGTCGAGCGAGTCGTAGGGGTAGTGAAGGAGCGGCGCACCCAGCTCGCCGGGCGGCGCGCCGGTGACGACATGCTCGTGCACCTTCTGCTCATCGTAGCGGAGCGTCGAGCGGAAGAGGCGGACGGGCCGGTCGCGGTCCCATCCGCCGTGCGCGATCTCGCGGCGAAGGAAGAAGTTTCGCCTGCGGATGCGATAGGCCTCACGATCGGGCGACGCGAGGACGCGCGGGATCTCCGCCGCGAGCTCGGGAGTGCACCGCTCGTCGGCGTCGACGACGAGTATCCAGGGCTGGGTCGCGCGCACGATCGCCGCGTTGCGCTGCGCGCCGATGGTGTGAAAGGGGTTCGAGAAGACCGCGGCGCCGGCGGCGCGTGCGCGCTCGACGGTATCGTCGGTCGAGTCGTTCTCGACGACGATGACCTCGCCCGCCCAGTCGACGACGCTCGCGATGCAGTCGCCGATGTGCCGTGCGGCATCGCGGGCGGCGATGACGACGGAGACGGGCGGCCGCGCGCTCGCGTGCGCGCTCACGTCACCCACCGCGACCGGTCGCGCGCCGCGTCGGTGACGCGCGCGAACGCGTCCACCATCGCGCGCTCGGTGAAGGCGCGGGCGACGCGCCCGTAGGCGGCGTTGCCCATCGCCTCGCGGCGCTCGGCGTCGGCGAGGAAGGTCGTCACGATCGCCGCCGTGCCCGGAGCATCGCCGGGCGGAAGCAGCAGGCCGCCGATGCCGTCGGCGACATAGCGCTGCGCCGTGTCGCTCCGATCGGCGAGCACGGGGACGCGGAGCGCCATGAGGTCGAGATAGCCGTAGGCTGCGTCATCGCTGGAAGCGACGACCCAGCCGAGGTCCGCGGCACGGAGGATCGCCAGCCGGTCGTCGCGGTCGCCGAGGTACGAGACCATTGGCGTGATGCCGAGGGCGGCGGCGTGCATGCGGAGCGCCTCGTCATCGGAACCCGGACCGAGGAGGACGAGACGCAGCTCGGGATGGCGTGGCGCAAGCAGGCCGATGGTGCGAAAGACCGTCGCGACGCGCGCGCGCGCAGTGGGGTCGTAGACGCAGGCGATCACGCGCACGTTCTGTCCCGCGGCGCCGAACGAGGCTCGGGGCGCGGGACGGATCGCGTCGAACGCGGGTACGTCCACGCCGACGTCGGCGAGCACGGCGCCGAGCGCCCGCGGCGGCAGCGGCGGCGAGCGACGCAGCTCGTCGTCGGAGGGAAAGACGAAGCCGGTGGCGGCGACGCGGGCACCGAGCTTCGCGCGCCAGCCGTTGGTCAGCGTCTCCTCGACGCGCGCGCGCCTGACGATGGCCCCGCGATTCGCGGTGCGGACCGCCCAGCCCGCGACGAGCGCCTCGCGCTCGCCGTGGACGAACACCACCTCGACGAAACGGTCCTCGATGACGCGCCGAAGACGGCGTGCCGCGGCGGTGAATCGGCCGTCGAGGTCCACGGGAACGACCTCGAGGCCAAGCGACGCGCTGCGCTGCTCGACCGCGCTCTCGGGACGGCAGACGATGGTCACCGAGTAGCCGCGGCTGGCGAGGCCGCGCGCGACGGCGGTGAACACGCGCGAGGAGCCGGACCACGCCGGCGAGTCGATCAGGAATAGTGCGCGCACGTCAGGCGGCCTGCTCGGGCGGTCGGGGCGGGTCCTGCCGGTCGCGGAACTGCAGGTCGTAGAGGCGGCGATAGACGCCGCCTCGCGCAAGCAGCTCGTCGTGGCGGCCGCGTTCGACGATGCGCCCACGTTCCATGACGAGGATCTGGGTCGCGTGCTGGATGGTCGAGAGCCGGTGCGCGATGACGAACACGGTCCGCCCTTCGAGCAACCGATCTATTGCTTCCTGGACCAGCCTCTCCGACTCGGTGTCGAGCGCCGACGTCGCTTCGTCGAGGATGAGGATCGGCGGGTCGGTGAGCAGCGCGCGCGCGATGGCGATGCGCTGACGCTGGCCGCCCGAGAGCCTCGTCCCGCGCTCACCGAGGATCGTGTCGTACCCCTCGGGCAGCTCGGTGATGAAGCCGTGCGCGTTCGCGGCCCGCGCCGCCGCCACGATCTGCTCGTCGGTATAGCGGCCGGTTCCGCCGTACGCGATGTTCGCCCTGACCGTGTCGTTGAAGAGCACGGTGTCCTGGCTGACGATGCCGGTCAGCGCGCGGAGCGAGTCGAGCGTGATCTCGCGCGTCTCCACTCCGTCGAGGAGGATCCGCCCCGATGTCGGCTCGTAGAAGCGCGGGATGAGGTCGACGAGCGTGCTCTTCCCCGCCCCGCTCGCGCCGACGAGCGCGACGATCTCGCCGCGGCGGGCCGTGAACGACACTTCGCGCAGCACGGGCTCGCTCTCATACGCAAAGCCGACGCGATCGAAGACCACGGTATCGTGAAAGCCGTCGACAGTGCGATCGCCCCGGTCGAGCGACCGCTCGGTCGATGCATCGAGCACGTCGAAGAGCCGCTCAGCGGCGGCGAGCGCGCCCTGCGCGGTGGTCGGAACCTGCGAGAGCTGCTTCAGGGGCTGGAGGAGGCGCATCACGACGGCGAGGAAGGTGATGAGCGACGAGCCGGCGAGCGACCGGTCGACGAGCACCTCGCGGGCGCCGATCCAGAGCAGCACGACGGCGATCGCCGTCCCGATGATCTCGGTGATGGGCTGCGCCATGAAGGCGAGGCGGGTGACTTTCGCGAGCGCACGTGAATACCGCGTGCTCGCGTCGAGAAAACGCCGCTCCTCGTAGCCCTCGGCGCGATACGATTTCACGAGCCGCACTCCGCTCACCGTCTCCTGAAGGACGCTCGTCATCTCGCCGTAATCGTTGCGCAGCCTGCGGTAGCCCTTCCGCAGCTTGCGGAGGATGGGCTGAAGCGCCCCGAGGAGGAGCGGCGCAACGACGAGCGCGTACAGCGTGAGCCGGGTCGAAATCCCGAAGAGGAAGGCGACGTAGCCGACAACCAGCGCGGCATTCTGGACGGAGGCAGTGACCAGCTGGGTGATGAGCGCCTTCGTCTGCTCGGTGTCGGACAGGATGCGCGAGATGATCTGGCCGACTTTCGTCCGCGAGAACCACCCGAGCGGAAGCCGCGTGAGATGCGAATAGACCTGGTTGCGAATGTCGCGGGTGACGTACTCCTGCAGCTGCGCGCCGAGCTGCCCGCTCAACCATACGAGCATGTTCTTCGCGACGATCGCGACGAGGATGACCACGATGACGCGCTGGAGCGATCCCATCGGGTCCGCCGGCACGAGCAGCGCGCCGATCGTCGCGCGCAGGAGGTTGCCGACCCACCCGCTGCGCTCGGGGATCAGCGACGCCTCCCCGAAGAGTGCGTTGAGAAAAGGGAGGAGGAGCGCGAAGGCGAACGTGTCGAGCGCGGCGGCGCCGATGCTGGCCGCCACGGTGCCCGCCATCCGCCCGCCGTGCGGCCGGAGAAAGCGCAGTAACCGCAGGTACATGCTCAACGACGCGGAGTGAGCAGCGACACCGGGAGGATCACCTCTTCGGGGGTGACGCCTCCGTGCAGGAATGCACCACGGTAGCGGCTCTGATACTCGCGAAGCTTGGTCGGATAGACGAAGAAGGTGTCGCCGACGGCGAGCAGGGTGTTGGCGCCGAGCCCGCGTCGGGGGAGCTTGAGCGCCTCCTCGCGCGTGAAGAGCAGCGCGTGGTCGGTTCGCTCGGCGCGCAGGTCCTCGCCGAACTTGTAGCGGAGGTTGGCCGTCGCGTCGCGCTTGGCGAACACCGTCGCCGGCGTCCGGCAGTGGATGGAGCCGTGGTCGCTGGTGACGAGCACCGGCAGCCTGCGACGCGCGGCCTCGCGCAGGACGGTGAGCAGCGCGGACCGCTCGAACCACTGCCGCGTGAGGGCGCGGAGGGCGATCTCGTCGCGCGCGACCTCGTAGAGGATGGTGGACTCGCTGCGCCCGTGAGTGAGCAGGTCCACGAAGTTGAAGACGAAGGCACTCACGCCTTCCGGCGCGATGACACGCCCGATGCGGCGCTCGAGATCCTCGGAGTCCGCGGCGCTCGAGATCTTCTCGTAGCCCACGGGCGTCGTGCCGCGGAGAGCGCGAAGCTGCTCTTCGAGCAGCTGCCGCTCGTGCGAGTTGAGCGACTCGTCGTCGCGCTCGCCCCACCAGTCCGGATAGTTGCCCGCGATCTCGCAGGGAAAGAGCCCGCTGAAGAGCGCGTTGCGCGCGTACGGCGTGGCCGTCGGGAGGATGGAGTAATAGTGCGTGGTCTCGACGTCGAAGAGCGTGCTCACGATCGGCTCGAGGACACGCCACTGATCGAGGCGCAGGCAGTCGATGACGATGAACACCGCGCCGCGGTGCACGGACAGCAGCGGGAGGAGGAACTCCGGGACGATGTCCACCGACAGCGAAGGCCGCTCGCCGTCGAGATCGGCGAGCCAGCGCGGGTAGCTCGCCTTCATGAAAGCGGCGAACTCGCGATGCATCGCGGGATAGAGCCCGCGCAGCGACTCGTAGAGCCCGGTCTCCCCCGCCGCCGCGAGCTCGACGTCCCATTGCGCGAGCTCGGCGTAGCGGTCGATCCAGCCGCGCCAGTCGAGCGAGCGGGCGTCGGCCTGCTCGAGCTCGCGAAACCGCTCGACGAACTGCCGGGCGACGGCCTGCTGCCGGATGCGCGGGCCGTCGAGGACCTTCGTCACCATGGCGAGGACCTGCCGCGGCGACACCGGTTTCACGAGATACTCGTTGACGTTCGCGCCGAGCGCCTCGGCGAGGGTGTCGTCCTCCTCGCTCTTCGTCACCATCACGACCGGGGTCGTGGGTGCGATCTCGGCGATCTCGCGTACGGCCTCGATGCCGCGGCGGCCGGGCATCTGCTCGTCGAGGAGCACGAGATCGAAGGGCCGGCGACGCAGCATCTCGGCGGCGTCGTCGGCGTTGCTCGCCGCGGCGACGTCGAAGCCGCGATCGGCGAGGAACCGGCGGTGCGGCTCGAGGAGCTCGGCCTCGTCGTCGACCCAGAGAATCGATCTCGCCTGACGTCCCATCGTCACGGAAGGTAGTCCGGTGAAAAATGGCCGGAAAGGTGCGCCGTTCCTAGATTCCGAGCGTGCCCGCATCACCGCCGTACTCGCTCGCGCCGATCGCGTTCCGGTTCCGCGCGCTCGCCGCGCATGCGGGTCGCGCGTCGCTCGGCGGACCACGCGAGGCGGCGCTCGCGTGCTACGTGTCGGCGCGCCTGGCGGCGGGTGCGCTGCCCGAGACGGGGCTGAGTGCGGAGCAGCGCGCCCTGCGCGCCGCGGCGGCGCGCACCTGGGCGGGTTCGCTGGCGCTACCGGCGCCTCTTCGGGTGCCGCTCGCGCGTCTCGTGGACGCCTCGCGCGACGGCTCGCGGACAGCGGTGGGGGCGGCGCTCGTGACGGTGGCCGACGCCGCGGCGTCGTATCTGGACGGCCAGGCGACGGCAGAGCTGCGCGCACTCGCGGCGCAGCTCGTCGCCTAGGCGCGCCCGGATCCCACCGTACCTGATGCCGCATTCGACCGACATCTCCCCCCTCGCGCGCATCATGCGCCGCGTGGACGAAGCGAGCGACGGCAACGCCTCGCCGGACACCATCGCGACCGGATTTCCGAGCCTCGACAAGCTGCTCGGCGGCGGAGTCCGCCGCGGGGATCTCGTCGTCATCGGCGGCGACGTCGCGAGCGGCAAGTCGGCACTGGCGCTGGCGATCGCGCTCCGCGCGGCGTCCCGCGACCACGACGTCGCCTTCTTCAGTGGCGAGATGAGCGTGCAGCGCGTGATGGAGCGCGCGCTGGCGATCGAGGGCCGCGCGTCGGTGGACGACATCCGCGATGGCCGGATGGACGAGAACGCCCGCGCCGGCATCGGCGCGGCCGCGGTCCGACTGCGTGACGCGTCGCCGCGCGTCGAGCGGCTCGCGCCGGGCGGGATCGCATCGCTCGCGGACGACCTCCGGCGCCAGCTCGACCTCGAGCTCGCGGTGATCGACTCGCTCCAGTCGCTGACGACCGGTGCGCGCACGCGCGACGAGGACCTCGCCGTCGCCGTCCAGGAGCTGAAGCAGCTCGCGGTCGAGCTCGAGGTGGCGGTCATCGTCACGACCCAGCTGCCGCACCTGCCGCGCGACCGCAAGGACCTCCGGCCGCGCCTCGACGACTACGGGGCGTTAGGCACGGTCGCCCAGCACGCCGACGTCGTGCTCGGGCTCTTCCGCGAGGAGATGTACGACTCGGCGCGCGGGATCGAGGGCGCGACGGAGCTGATCGTCAACAAGAACCGCAATGGCGGCACGGGCTACGCCGACCTCTACTTCTTCAAGAAGTGGATGCGGTTCGAGGACGTGCTCGACCCCGAGCGCTGACCGGATGCGCCGTCTCGTTCCCGTCCTCTTCCTCTTTGTCCTCGCCGCCGGCTGCGCGTCACGCCCGGCGGGTAATGCCATCACGCGCCTCGAGGCGCGCCGCGACGCCGACCCGAACGCGGCGAAGACGCTGCGCGCGCTCGGCATCGCCTACTACCGCGCGGGCCGCTACGCTGACGCCCAGCGTGTGCTCGGGCGCGCGAACGAGCTCGCGGCATCCGACGGAGTGACCGCGCTGTACCTGGGAATGGCCGCCGAGGAGACAGGCGACTTCGCGACCGCGCGCGCCGCATACGAGAGCTACGTCCGCCATGGCCGCACGTCGCGCGTGCGCAGCCGGCTCCGTGGCCGCCTCGCGCTGCTCGCGCGGCGCGAGCTCGAGGCCGAGGCGAAAGCCGCGGTCGCGCGCGAGGCGTCGCTCGCCGGGACGCCCGGGTCGCCGCGCACGGTCGCGGTGCTGCCGCTCGACTTCGCGGGACGCGACAGCTCCCTCGCGCCGCTCGGCGCGGGACTGTCGGACCTGCTGATCACAGATCTCTCGCGGGTGTCTCAGCTGACCGTCGTCGAACGGCAGCGACTCGACGCGCTGCTCGACGAGGTGAACCGCTCGGCGAGCGGGCGTGTGGACAGCGCGACGGCGGTTCGGTCCGGGCGGCTCGTGCGCGCGGGCCGACTCGTGTCCGGAACGATCACCCAGCCCGACGGCGGCCCCCTTCGCGCGGACGCGGCGGTGGTCGACGTCGCGACGGCGCGGACGGCTGGACCGGTCAACGCCGACTTCACGATCGACGCGGTGCTCGACGCGGAGAAGCGGATTGTATTCGCGATCCTGCAGCAGCTCGGCGTCACGCCGACAGCGGCAGAACGCGCGGCCATCGAGCAGCGGCCGACGAAGTCGCTCGCCGCCTTCCTCGCCTACAGCCGCGGCGTCGCCGCGGAGAACGCGGGCCGCTGGGACGACGCGGCGCGGCACTTCGGCGACGCTGTCCGCCAGGATCCCGGCTTCTCGACGGCGCGCGCCGGCGAGGCTCGCGCGCAGCAGACGGCGGTGGGCACCACCACGACGCCCGCGCTGCTCGAGTCGTCGCTCGCGGGATCCGAGCGCGCGACCGTGGCGGCGGCGCAGTCGGGGAGCATCGGCGACGCCGCCTCGCTCGCCGGTACGCTCGCGGCGGCGCGCGACGACGTGAACCCGTCGCCGGCGGCGGCCGCGGCGTCGGCCGCCGCGGCGCTCGGGACGCTCCTGCCGACGAAGGAAGGTCCGGCACAGGCGGCGGGGACGGACAATCCGATCCTCAACACCGGCCAGATCATCATCAAGGTGCCGCTCCCATGAGCGCGCACCGCGTGTTCCTCGGCGCGGCACTGTTCGTGGCCGCGTCCGCGGGCGCACAGGCGCCCGCCGCGGCCGGCTCGGTGCAGATGGTCGGCTACACCCTCGAGCGCTCCGGGATCGAGAAGCGCATCCAGCAGCTCGTCGTCCCGGTCGTCGCGGCGATGACGTTCGGCGAACGCTTCGGCGTCGACGTCGCGACCGCGTACGCGACGGCGGACGTCGAGATCCGCGGCGCGGGCACGCCCCGGAAGAGCACGATCAGTGGACTCACGGACACGCAGCTCCGCGCCAGCTACACCTTCGGCGACGACTTCGTCGTGCTCACGGCCGGGCTGAACCTGCCGACCGGACGCGCGACCGCCGACTCCTCGCAGTTCGTCGCCGCGGGGCAGATCGCGAACGACTTCCTTCTCTTCCCCATCGGCAGCTTCGGCTCGGGGCTCGGGGGAACGGCGGGGATCGCGGTCGCGCGCCCGTTAGGCAGCTGGAACCTCGGTGCCGGCGCCAGCTACCGCCATTCGGCGGCGTTCGAGCCCTACGAGTACGGCGACGGGAGCAAGGCACGCTACGAGCCCGGCGACGAAGTCCGCGCACGGCTCGGCGTCGACCGCAGCGGGGAGCGGGGGCGGCTCGCGCTCGGCGTGAGCTTGTCCACCTTCGCCGACGACGCCGCCGGCGGCGGAGCGAACCGCGTCGCCTTCAATACCGGCGACCGTCTCGCCGTGCAGGGCAGCTACGAGACGGCGCTCGCGGGCGGCCGCTGGTCGCTCGGTGCGTGGAGCCTGATGCGGCGCGAGGGCGCACGCGCCGACCGCTCGATCGCGCCACGCGAGAACGTGACCAGCGCCATGCTGGGTGCCTCGTACGACGTCGGACCCGCGTCGCTGGAGCCATCGTTCGAGATGCGCCTCTTCGACCGCGCCGGCTCGCCGGCGACGGGAACGTCAGCCGCACAGCCGGCCGAGAGGGGATCGATGGCGATCGTCGGCGCGCGCGCGAGATGGAGCGTCGGCGCGCTCCAGGTCCTGCCGAGTGCCGGGTACAGCACCGGCTCGATCGGCGATTTCGACCTGCGCGGCCTCCGTCTCGGGCTGGCGATCCGCCACACGCCCTAGCGCCTCGGGTTACCGGACCCGCCGAGCGGCCGGTATATTTCGTGAGTTGCGCCCCTTGGGAGGGGCGCTGTCACGAGATAGAGGCACCATGGCTGGCCACAGCAAATGGAAGCAGATCAAGCACTACAAGGCGGCCGCTGACGCCAAGCGCGGCGCCCTGTTCACGAAGCTGATCCGCGAGATCACGGTTGCCGCCCGCGCCGGCGGTGGCGACCCGGCGGGGAACGCCCGCCTCCGGACCGCGATCGACGCCGCGAAGGCGAAGTCGATGCCGAAGGAGAACATCGAGCGCGCGATCAAGAAGGGGACGGGCGAGCTCGCCGGCGAGACGTACAGCGAGGTTACGTACGAGGGCTACGGCCCCGCGGGAGTCGCCGTGATCGTCGAGGCAGTGACCGACAATCCGACGCGCACCGTCGCCGACGTCCGCCACAAGTTCTCGCGCGGCGGCGGCAACCTCGGCGCGACGAACTCGGTGGCGTGGATGTTCGAGCGTAAAGGACAAATTCTCGTCGAGGCCGCGGGCCTCGACGAGGACTCGGCCATGGAGGCCGCGCTCGACGCGGGCGCGGAGGACCTGCGCCGCGAGGAAGATCAGTACATCGTGACGACGCTCCCCAACGACTTCCACGCCGTGCGCAGCGCTCTCGAGGGAAAGGGGCTGAAGATCGAGGAAGCCGAGATCGCGATGCTGCCGAAGAACACGGTAAAGGTCGAAGGGAAGGACGCGGAGTCGGTGCTGAAGCTCGTCGAGGCGCTCGAGGATCTCGACGACGTGCAGAAGGTCTGGGCGAACTTCGACATCGACGTCGGCGACATGGCGAACGCGTGATCGTATTAGGGGTGGACCCGGGCACGGCGACGACGGGTTATGGCGTCGTGCGCGCGGACCGCCCCGGCCAGCCGTCGCTCATCGAGTGCGGCGTGATCCGCACTCGACCGCGGGATCCGCTGGCGGCGCGGCTCAAGGAGATCCACGACGGCGTCAGCGAGCTCGTCGCCCGCCACAAGCCGCAGGTGTTGAGCGTCGAAGCCGTCTTCTATGCGAAGAACGTCCGTACCACGGTCGTTCTCGGCCACGCGCGCGGCGTCATCCTGCTCGCGGGGGAACAGGCCGGACTCCACATCCACGAGATCCCGCCGGCCGAGATCAAGAAGGCCGTCGCGGGCACCGGCGCGGCGACCAAGGAACAGGTGCAGTTCATGTTGACGCGGCTGCTGCGGCTCAAGAGCGTGCCGACGCCATCCGATGCCGCCGACGGCGTCGCCGCGGCGCTCGCGTACTGCATGGGCGCGCACCTCGCGCGCGTCGCGGCGCAGTCGCCGCGTCCCACGGCGCGCACGCGCTCGCCGTTCGGCGGGGGGACGCGGTGATCGTCCAGGTCCATGGCCGCATCCTCTCGAAGGAGCTCGACCGCGTCGAGCTGATGACGAGCGGGGGCATCGCGTACGAGATCCTGATCCCGCTCAACGTCTACGAATCGGTCGGCCGGCCCGGCGACGACGCGACGCTCTGGACGTCGCTGATCGTGCGCGAGGACGGCTGGCAGCTCTACGGTTTCGCGAGCGCGTACGAGCGACGGATCTTCAACAAGGTCCTCGGCGCGAAGGGTGTCGGCCCGGCGCTCGCGCTCGGGATGCTCTCGACGCTCACCGCCGAGCGCGTCGTGCGCGCGATCCGCGAGAAGGACGTGGCGACGCTGCAGAGCGTCCCGCGGGTCGGAAGGAAGAAGGCGGAGCAGATGATCCTCGACCTCGCCGACAAGCTCGAGGACGCGGGTGCGCCGACGGACGGCGCGCCACGGCCCGCGGGCCTCGGCGTCGACGACGCGATCCGCGCGCTCGTCTCGCTCGGCTACTCGACCGCCGACGCCGAGAAGGCGGTTCGCGCCGCGCTCGATGCCGGAAAGAAGGGAATGTCCGCGCCGGAGCTCATCCGGGCCGCACTCGCCAAGATCGGAGGACGTTAGGCATGCTCCCCGCCGACCGCACCGCGACCTTCACCGAGTCGGTCATCCGCGAGATGACCCGCGTCGCCAACACCTACCAGGCGGTCAACCTCGCGCAGGGCTTCCCCGACTGGCCGATGCCGACGCCGATGAAGGACGCGGCGTCGGCGGCGATCCACGGCGACGTGAACCAGTACGCGGTGACGTGGGGGTCGCCGGCGCTGCGGCTCGCGATCGCGCAGCGCTATCGCCGCGGCCACGAGCTCGACTTCGATCCCGACACGGAGATCACCGTCACCTGCGGCGCCACCGAGGGGATGGCCGCGGTGTTCATGGCGCTGCTCGACCCGGGGGACGAGGTGATCATCCTCGAGCCCTTCTACGAGAACTACGGGCCCGACGCGATCCTCGCCGGCGCCGTGCCGAAGTTCGTTCCCCTCGAGCGGCCGCTCTGGCACCTCGACGAGGAGCGGCTGCGCAAGGCGTTCACGAAGAACACCAGGGCGATCGTCATCAACACCCCCCACAATCCGACGGGGCGCGTGTTCACGCGCGACGAGATGACGCTGATCGCTGAGCTCTGCATCGAGCACGACGCGTGGGCGATCACCGACGAGGTCTACGAGCACATCCGCTACGCCGGGAACCATCACCCGATGGCGTCGTGGAAGGGGATGCGCGAACGGACCATCACCGTCTCGAGCCTCTCGAAGACCTTCAGCTGCACGGGGTGGCGGATCGGGTACGTGATCGCGCCCCCGGCGCAGACGGCGGCGATCCGGAAGGTGCACGACTTCCTCACCGTCGGCGCCCCTGCCCCGCTCCAGGCGGCGGCCTCGATCGGGCTCGCCTTCGGCGCCGACTACTACAACCAGCTCGCACTCGAGTACCGTGCGCGGCGCGACCTGATGGTCTCGGCGCTCGCCGACGCAGGATTCGCCTTCTGCGTTCCCGAGGGCGCGTACTACGTGCTCGCCGACTTCTCCGCGCTCTCGCACAAGAGCGACGTCGCCTTCGCGCAGTGGATGGCCCGCGAGATCGGCGTCGCCGCCGTCCCCGGCTCGAGCTTCTACCACCGCAAGGAGCTCGGCCGCGCGATGCTGCGCTTCGCCTTCTGCAAGAAGATGCAGACGCTCGAGGAGGCGGCGTTCAGACTGCGGAATCTGCGGGCGCGCGTCTGACAGCGGCTACCAGCTGCCGCCTGCCAGCTTCTACCGTGTGCCGAAGCTGACCGCGAGCGCCGCCCCCGGCGCGGACTGATTGCCGACGGTGCGTGACTGGACGCCGAAGTTGATGTTCGCCGGGCCTGCCTCGAGCCCCACGCCGACCGAGAGCAGATGGCCGCGCGGAATCATCGCGCCACCGAAGCGGAGCGGGACGAAGGGGATCAGGCGCAGCTCGGCGCCGACGCCGACGTGGGAGCGGTCGGCGCTGCGCATGCCGCGTTTGAGCTGACCGCGCGCGTCGGCGCTCACGATGAGCTTCCTCGAGACGTGCACCGCCCCACCGACGGCGAGCGTCGGATTGTAGCGCTGATCGCTCACCCACTCGCGAACATCGGCGGGGGCGGAGTCGAGCGGGAGGGTGACATCGGTGGAGCTGTAGCTCGAATCGGTGCCATAGAAGGCCTCGATCGGGCGATAGACGAAGTCGCTCGTGTTCCAGGCGAAGGTGCTGACCATGTTCTGGAGCACGACGCCGCCACTGAGCGGCCCGGCCTCCCACGCGGCGCCGAGGTCGAGCGCGACACCCGAGCCGTGGCTGCCGAAAGGCGATCCGCTGTCCGACATCACCACCGGGAACCGGACATCCACCCCGGCCGCGCCGGCCGCGATGCGCGAGCCGCGATCCTGGCCGTGAACGAGTGCGTTGCCGACGATGTACTTGCCGGTGACGCCGATCGACAGGCGTCCCTGGACGAAGTCGATCGCGCGAGCATATGAGACGGCGGCGGTCGTCGTCACGGCGGCGCTCAGTTTGGAGCCTTCCATCCTCAGCTCGCGCGAGGTGCCGGTACGGCCGACATTGCCGTAAAGAATCGCCTCGACCGCATCCGGCGCGAGGTTCACTTCCCCGTCTGCCGCGGTCGAGAGCTGGAACGCGAAGCGACGCGCGCTGAGCGCGACGTAGGTGATGCCGCCGCCGAGCTGTCCGCGCTGCCCGCCATTCGCCTCTATGCGCGCCATCCAGCCGTCGCGCACCGCATCAGGGAGCTGCGCACCGCCGTACTGCGCGACGTCAGAAAGCGAGATCGGTCCGACGTCGGCCGCGCCTCGTACCGGGAGGATGGTGAACGAGAGACGCGGGTTGCCGGAGAGCCCGAGGTTGGCCGGGTTCCACGCCGGCGCGGCGAAGCCGCGCGCCCGCGCGAGATAGTTGTTGCCGAGCCCCACCGATGCCGCGCTCGGGTCTGGGAGCTGCGCGAGAACGCCGCGCGCCCCGGCGAGGAGCGAGAGTGCGGCCGCGCCGCGAAGAAGGTTTCGCTTCACGTCAGTTTCCTCCCATGCGAACGGCGGCTTCGACCGACGTCTTCACGATGATGACCTGGGTCGGCAGGACAGTCACCGCGCCGGTGGGCGACGAGACGTTGCCGGAGACGGTGGTGACGACGTTCGGCTGGCCGAGGATCGAGTTGATCTCCGCCTCGGTGAGACCGAGCCGCAGCGTCGTCTCCGGGGCGTTCGGACCGCCCGCGGGAAGGGTGAGCGTGCGTGCGATCTGCGCGCCGTCTGGGGAGCGGAGCGAGATCGAGAGCGACCCGCCGACGGTGAACGGATTGCGGATGCCGAGAATGATCGCGCCCCCCGAGATCGTGCCGGTGATGTCGTTCATGCTCGAGAGGTCGATCACGTCGCTGTGGGGCGGCAGGTCGCGATTGGTGACGTTCACCGTCAGGCGCGAGGCGCGCACCGCGCGCGGCGTGACGTCGACGCTGATCTCTTCCGCCGTGTTGACCGTGACCGAGTCGCCCATCGGCGACGCGAGCGTGACGACGACGGTGATCGGGCCATCGATGCGGACCGGCGCGGCCGGTGTCCCGCCGAGCGTCACGGTATGGCTGCGCGCCACACCGTAAGGCAGCGTCATCGCATCGCCCGGCACCGAGTCCCTGGCGAGGATCGTCTGCCCGGAGCGGATGACGACACGCAACCAGCCGTAGGCCCCCGGCGCGGGATTGAGGGGATCGAAGGAGAAGCGGTTCGTGAGGGTGAAGTCCACCGCGCCCCCGACGATATCGAGCGCGAAGACGTCCACCGGAAGGTCGGCGGTGGACGAATCGACGATCGTGAAGTCGGGCTTGGGGACGCGCTGTCCCTCCAGCGCATAGCAGGCGTTGCAGACGGTGCCGAGCGTCTTCACCAGCGGCACGGTGCCGAACGAAGCCTCGAATGCCTTCTCGGAGCCGACGTCGACGACGGTGACGTTGTCGGGAAGGAGGTCGGCAACCGAGACCTCCGTGCTGTCGGCGGGCAGTGCCCAGGTCGTGGTCCACCGGGGTGCGGCGGTCGGGAGGTCGCAGCCGGCGACGGCGAAGAGGAGCACCACCGCGAGGGCGGAGTGGGAACGACGATGCAGCATGTAGGGGACTCAGCAGGAGGGTACGACCGGAGCCAACGCTTGCGCTCGTTTTCTTGACGACCCACCCCTGCCGTTCCGCACAACGGCGGCTGCCAGTGACCAGCTGCCAGCTGCCAGTGGTGATGCAGATCCACCACCGCCTGAGATTCGGTGTATATTCGGGGTGAACCTGGGGCCTGCGCTGGTAGCCGGCAGCTGGCAGCTGCAGCCATAGTCGAGTTGGCCCTACACCGAACGAGCAGGTAGTCTATGACGACGATGACGCGCGCCGAGATCACGACCCCCGAAGTCCTGTCCGACGAATCCGTCGTCGAGCTTTCTCTCCGGCCCCAGCGCCTCGTCGAGTTCATCGGACAGCAGAAGGTCAAGGACAGCCTTCGCATCTACATCGATGCCGCGCTCGCCCGCCGCGAGCCCCTCGACCACACCCTCTTCTTCGGCCCCCCCGGGCTCGGCAAGACGACCCTCGCCGAGCTCATCGCGCGGGAGCTCTCGGTCAACATCCGCACGACCTCGGGCCCGGCGCTCGAGAAGCCTGGTGACCTCGTCGGGACGCTCACGAACATGCGCGAGGGGGACATCCTCTTCATCGACGAGATCCACCGGCTGCGGCCGATCATCGAGGAGTTCCTCTATCCGGCGATGGAGGACTACAAGATCGACATCCGGCTCAGCGAGGGACCGAAGGCGCAGACGATCACGATGCCGATCGAGAAGTTCACGCTCATCGGCGCGACGACCCGCTTCGGCATGCTGACGGCGCCGATGCGCGCGCGGTTCGGGATCGTCGAGCGGTTGAACTACTATCCCGTCGAGGACCTCGAGGAGATCGTGCTCCGCTCGGCGGACGTGATGAAGGTCGAGATCGACCGCGACGGCGCACGCGAGCTCGCGCGGCGCTCGCGTGGAACGCCGCGCGTCACGAACCGACTGCTGCGCCGCGTGCGCGACTACGCGCAGGTGAAGGCGGACGGCGCGATCACGAAGGACGTCGCCTCGAAGGCGCTGGCGATGCTCGACGTCGACGAGTTCGGCCTCGACGACATGGACGCGCGCATACTGAAGACGATCATCGAGAAGTTCGACGGCGGCCCCGTCGGCATCACGACGATCGCCGCCGCGAGCGGCGAGGACCCGAACACGATCGAGGAAGTGTACGAGCCATTCCTCGTCCAGAACGGCTTCCTGCAGCGGACCCCGCGCGGCCGCGTCGCGACGCCGCAGGCGTACCGGCATTTCGGATATACCCCGCCGGCGGGCAGCGCGGCGCAGCAGACGTTGTTCTAGAACGGCGGCTGCCGGCTACCAGCGGCCAGCTGAAGAGCGCTGACTGGCAGCTGGCAGCTGGCCGCTGGTAGCTTTCGTTCGTGCCTCACCGCCAACTGAGCATCAAGATCTGCTGCATGGCCTCCGTCGAGGAGGCGGCGCTGGCGCTGCGGAACGGGGCGACGGCGCTCGGCTTCGTCATGCGGATGCCGAGCGGACCGGGACCGATCGAGCAGGAGCTGGCCCGCGAGATCATCGCGACGCTGCCGCCGTCGGTCCCCACGTTCCTCCTCACCTGCGAGCACGACGCCGACGCGATCGTCGCGCAGCTGCGCGGCACGGGCGCGAACACCGTGCAGCTGGTGGACGCGGTCTCACCCGACACGCGGCAGAGGATCCGCCGCGAGCTGCCTGACGTTCGCGTCGTGCAGGTCATTCACGTCACGGACGAGGAATCGATCGACGAGGCGCGCGAGGCGGCGGAGACGAGCCAGATGCTCCTCCTCGACTCGGGGAACCCGAAGGCAGCGACAAGGGAGCTCGGGGGGACGGGGCGCGTGCACGACTGGCGGATCAGCCGCGCGATCCGTGACAACGTGACCGTCCCGCTCTGGCTCGCCGGTGGCCTCCGCGCCTCGAACGTCGCCGACGCGGTCCGTGTCGTCGGGCCGTACGGCGTGGACGTGTGCAGCGGCGTGCGCACCGACGGACGGCTCGATCCCGAGAAGCTGCGCACCTTCGTCGCCGCGGCGCGGAGCAATCCCGCGTCCGTGCCGGCATGAAGGGCGGTCGCACCAGCGACTACGACTTCCACCTTCCCCCCGAGCGGATCGCGCAGCGCCCCGCCGAACGGCGGGACGAGAGCCGGCTCATGGTCGTGCACCGCGACGGCGGCAGGATCGAGCACCGGCGTTTTCGCGACATCGTGGACTACGTCCAGCCGGGGGACGCGCTCGTCGTCAACGCGACGCGCGTCATCCGCGCCCGCCTGCTCGGGACTCGCGACAGCGGCGCCCCGGGCGAGGTCTTCCTCCTCCGACCGTTAGGCGACGGGCGCTGGGAGGCGATGGTGCATCCCGGCGGCAAGCTCCGTCCGGGACGGGTGCTCCACGTCGCGCCGGGCTTCGACGTCGAGATCCTCGAGATCACCGAGCGGCGGACGAGGATCGTGCGGCTCGTCGTCGCCGGAGGCGACCTCGACGCGGCCATCGAGCGCCACGGGCACATTCCCCTCCCGCCCTATGTCTCGCGCGCGGACGATGCCGTGGACGCAGAGCGCTACCAGACGGTCTTCGCCCGGGAGCCAGGATCGGTGGCGGCGCCGACCGCGGGCCTCCACTTCACCCCGGAGCTGCTCGCGACGCTGTCCGCACGCGGGGTGCGACGCGCGGAGCTCGTGCTTCACGTCGGCGCGGGGACGTTCAAGCCGGTGGAGGTGGACGACCCGGCCGCGCACCTGATGCACAGCGAGTGGTTCACGATCTCCGACGAGGCGGCGGCAACCATCGCCGCGGTGAAGGCGTCGAAGGGGGCGGTGTGGGCAGTCGGGACGACGAGCTGCCGGGCGCTGGAGAGCGCGGCCGGTGACGCGGGAACGGTGCGGGCGGGTTCGGCAGATACGTCGATCTTCATCCGTCCGCCCTACCGGTTCCGCGTGGTGGACAGGCTGATCACGAACTTCCATCTTCCGAGGTCGACGCTGACGATGCTCGTCGCCGCGTTCGCGGGGTACGAGCTGATGATGACGGCGTATCAGGAGGCGATCGATGAGGGGTACCGGTTCTATTCGTATGGCGATGCCATTGCGGTTCTGTAGCATCGTCGCCGCAGGCGTGCTGACTGCCTGCGTCACCAGCACCACACGCTACTTCACCCCGACCGAGGGCGACCCCCGGATCAGCCAGGACGATTTCCGGGACGAGTCGGACCAGCTCCTCCGCGTCGAGTGCCCCCTGCTGATGGGGAGCTCCGGCCAGGCGTCGGGGCAGGCGCGGATGCGCCTCCTCATCGACCGTTCGGGCACCGCCCAGCGCGCGGAGTTCACCCGGTCGAGCGGGGACGAGCGGGTGGACACGATGTGGGGAGGCCTC
>DATAIS010000054.1:0-6278 GCA_036262535.1 Gemmatimonadaceae bacterium
AAGGAGGGTGAAGGCGAGCCCCGCGACGCCGATGATCGTCTCGGCGACCGTCCACGTCCTCAGCGTCTGCGGGATGGTCATGCCGAAGAACTCCTTGATCAGCCAGAAGCCCGAGTCGTTCACGTGCGAGAGCACCAGCGATCCGGCGCCGGTCGCCAGCACCAGCAGCTCGGGGCTGGTTCCCGGGGTGGCGGCGGCGATGGGGGCGACGAGGCCGGAGGCGGTCGTGAGCGCCACCGTCGCCGAGCCCGTGGCGACGCGGATCAGCGCGGCGATGCTCCAGGCGAGGATCAGCGGCGAGAGATGCATGCTCGCCGCGAGCGCCGCGATCGCGTTGCCCACGCCGCTCGCGACGAGCACACGATTGAAGCCGCCGCCGGCGCCGATGATGAGGAGGATCGCCGCCGTGGGCGCGAGGCAATCGTTGGTGAGGGTGAGGATCTGGGAGCGCGTGAACCCCTGCCGGCTGCCTAACGACCAGAAGGAGAAGAGGAGCGCGAGCAGGAGCGCGACGATCGGATTGCCGAGGAGCGCGAGCGCCTGACGCGCGGCCGCGGGGAGCGGGGCGACCGCCGCCGCGCTCGCGAGCAGCATGAGGATCACCGGCAGCAGGACCGTGAAGACCGAGATGGCGAAGCCCGGCGGCGTCCGCGTCTGCGCGCCCTCGAGCGTCGCCGCCATCGGATTTTCCGCCGGGAGTGCGATGCGCGGCGCGACCCAGGCGGCGAAGATCGGTCCGGCGAGGGCGGCGGTCGGCAGCCCGACGAGCAGCGCGTAGAGGATGGTGAGCCCCAGGTCCGCGCGGTATGCGGTGACCGCGAGCATCGCCGCCGGGTGCGGCGGTACGAGCCCGTGCACCACCGAGAGTCCGGCGACGAGAGGGATGCCGATCTTCACCAGCGACATCCCCGTCCGGCGCGCGATCGTGAAGACGAGCGGCACGAGCAGGACGAAGCCGACCTGGAAGAACACCGGGATGCCGACGATGAAGGCCACGAACATGATCGCCCAGTGCACGCGCCGCTCGCCGAACTGCGCGATGAGCGTCGTCGCGATGCGTGTCGCCGCGCCCGACGCCGCCATCATCCTGCCGAGCATCGTCCCCAGCCCGACGACGACGGCGATGAAGCCCAGCGTCGCGCCGACCCCTTCCTGGAACGCGGTGACCACGGCGGCCGGCGCCATGCCCGCGACGACGCCGAGCACGAGCGACACGCCGACCAATGCCACCAGCGGATGGACCTTGAAGCGCGCGATGAGGAGGACGAGCGCGACGACGGCGGCGAGCGCGTAGAGCAGCAGCGCCGTCTGCTGGCTCATGCCGTCCGCGCGAGGGCGACGAGCCGCGCGACGATCGCGTCGGGACTCTCCGACGTATCGCAGATCCAGGGCGACTCGTCGGCGGTCGGCGGCTCGAGCGTCGCGAGCTGGCTCGCGAGGAGCGAGGGCGGCATGTAGTGATCGGTGCGCGTCTCGAGCCGCGCCGCGACGAGCGGCTCCGGCGCGGTGAGGAAGATCAGCTGCAGGTCGGGCGCGCCGTGGCGGAGGATGTCGCGATACATCCGCTTCAGCGCCGAGCAGGCGAGCACGAGGCCGTCGTGCGCGCGGCGCGTGTCGGCGAGAACCGCCGCGAGCGCGGCGAGCCATCCCGCGCGGTCGGTGTCGGTGAGGGGGATGCCGGCGGCCATCTTCGCGACGTTCTCCGCGGAGTGGAAATCGTCGCCATCGGCGAAGGCGACGCCGAGCGCCGACGCGAGGCGCGAGCCGATGAGGCTCTTCCCCACACCGGCGACGCCCATCACGACGTATCGCCGCCGGTTCGCGGGGACGTGGCTCGTCAGCGCGAGCTCGCCAGCTGCTTCTGACGCGCGATCCACGCCCGCATCCGCGGCTCGAGGACGTCGAGTGGCAGTGCGCCCTGCCCGAGCAGCTCGTCGTGGAAGGCGCGGATGTCGAAGCGGTCGCCGAGCTGCTGCTCGGCTTCGCGGCGCAGCGTCTTCATCGAGAGCTCGCCGCTCTTGTAGGCGAGCGCCTGGCCGGGCCAGACGATGTAGCGGTCCACCTCGACGGTGATGTCCTGCTCGGTCTTCGCGCTGTTGGCCTTGAAGTAGGCGATCGCCGAGTCGCGCGTCCAGTCCATCGAATGGATGCCGGTGTCGAGCACGAGGCGGATCGCGCGCCACATCTCGTACGTGAGCTGGCCGAACTTCGAGTAGGGGTCCTTGTAGAGCCCGAGCTCCGGGCCGAGGCTCTCCGAGTAGAGTCCCCACCCCTCGACGAAGGCGGTGTAGCCGCCGTAGCGGCGGAAGAGCGGGATCCCCTCGAGCTCCTGCGCGAGCGCGATCTGGAGGTGGTGACCGGGCACCGCCTCGTGGACGCTCAGCGCCTCCATCTCCCAGATGGGACGCGTGTCGAGCTTGTAGGTGTTGACGTAGTACTGGCCGGGCCGGTGCGCCTCGGGGGAACCGGGCTGGTAGTAGGCGGTGGTCTGCGACGGCGCGGCGTACGAGGGAATGGTGGTGACGCCGTACGGCAGCCGCGGCAGGCGCCCGAAGAGCTTCGGCAGCTCGGGATCGATGCGCTTCGCGACGTCGCGATAGGCGCGGACGAGGCTCGCCGAGTCCTTGTGGAAGAAGCGCGGGTCGGTGCGGAGCATCGTCGTGAACGCCGCGAAGTCGCCGCTGAAGCCGGTCGAGCGGATGACGCTGTCCATCTGCGCGCGGATGCGCGCGACCTCGGCGAGGCCGAGCTGGTGGATCTGGGCGGGCGTCCGCGACGTCGTCGTCTGCACCTTCACGTTGTACGCGTACCACGCGGCGCCGTCGGGGAGCGCACTCATGCCTAACGTCTCTCGCGCGCGCGGGAGGTACGTGTTGGCGAGGTAGTCGTGGAAGCGCTGGTAGGCGGGGCGGACGGTCCCGGTGTACGCCTTCGTCGCGCGGGCGACGAGGCGCTGGCGGTCGGCGTCGGTCACCGCGGCCGGGATCTCGACGAAGGGCGAGAGGAGCGCGCTCTTCATCGGATCCTCGGGGATGAGGCCGAGCACCTGCGCCGGGACGTTGCGCAGCGTGACGCGCGGCGGCGTGACGCCGATGGCGAGTCCGCTGTCGAGGAGGGCGATGGTCTGCTCGATGACGCCCGGGATCTTCTCGAGCCGGGCGACGATGTCCTCGTAGTCGCGCGTCGTGCGCGCGGGCATCCGCTCGAGGACGTCGGAGAGGTACTGCGGGCCGTCCATCTGGGAGACGGCGAGCAGCTCGCGCGGGAAGCGCTGTCCCTCGACGTCCTCATCGAGATTGCGGCGGAAGATGTCGTAGCTGAGCTGGTCCGCGGCCCGCAGGCGTGCGCGCTTGATCGCGCTCACGACGCGCCGCTCGTCGCGCGTGATCGCGCGCCGCCGCCTGATCGCCGGGACCGAGCGGTCCGTCCAGCGGTCGTTCTGCCCCTTGTAGCCGGTATAGGTCGCGAACTCGGGGGACTCGACGTTCGAGTACTCCCAGTCGAGGGCGAAGAGCCGCTGGAGCCTCGCGCTATCGCTCAAGCCACGCTGCGCAGCGAGAGCGCGGAAGCGGGCGCCGTAGTCAGTGGTCGGCGCCTGTGCCCGGAGCGAGGCGCCGGTGAGGACGATGGCGCCTGCGAGGAGTCGAAGGTTGAGCACGTTGCGCACTGCCGGTGAGTGGTGCGCTAACGTGGCGAGCGCTCGTGCGGGTGTCCAGTCTCGCAACTGGAACTGCAACTGCGACAGCTTGGGGCTTAATGGGTAACTGCAACCGCGGTTGAGTGCCCGAGGGCGCGGAGGCGCGGAGGAAGGGCGCTCGGTGAGTTACGCTCGCCCCGCTTGCCCCAAAGTCACCTGGAGTCTGGTGATGTTTTGGGAACAGCACACGCCGATAGTTCGATGATGGGTGTGCAGTCCTCCGCGCCTCCGCGCCCTCGGCCACTCCGAAGAGCAGTGGCAGTTACCCAATAAAAGGCCCCAAGCTGTTTGCAGTTCTGCGCCCTAAACCGGCGCCGGAGCTCGGCGTGGTGCGTCCGGGGCGTCGCCCGTTTCGACGCCGCACGATGGACAGAAGTGGAAGAACGCGTTCTTCCTCGTCGAGCACGCGGGGCAGGTGTCGAAGAGGTTCATCCCGCAGTGCACGCAGTAGTTCACCGCCGGCGCGCCCTCGCCGCGGGCAATGGGGCGCTCGCAGCCGGGGCAGACGCCGGTCGCCATGCGGCGCAGGGCCTCCTCGTTGTCGAGGGCGCGGCGGCGCTCGCTCTCGGTCTGGCGCGCGACTTCGGCACGTTTCGCCAGGTAGCGCTGCATGGCGCGGATGACCCACACGCCGGCGATCGCCGTCGCGACGACGCCGACCGCGTAGCGGACGTAGCCGCCGTAGCTCGGCAGGTAGGGGACGAGCTCGACGAAGAAGGCGAAGACCGCGAAGAGGACGAAGCCGCGCGCGAGGGGCCAGTACTGGCTCCGTCGCTTGCGCGCGACGAGCCACCCCGCGATGAGCAGCAGCGGCAGCGTGAGGGCGAGGCGGATGCCGAAGACGCGCAGCTCCTGGCGGAAGAGCGCGCGCTGGAAGCGCCCCTGTGCCGCCGTCAGGCGCTCGCCCTCGCCGCGCATCTGCGCCTCGGACGCCTGCGCGACCTCGAGCTGCCGCGCGTCGAGCCGGTCCACCTCCGCCTGCGCCTCGCGCAGCGACCGCTGGAGGTCGTCGAGCTCGCGCGTGCGGCGAAGCACCTCGGGATCCTGCTGCGGGTTCGTCGTCGCGCGCCTGGTGGCGATCCAGTTCTCGAACCCCGCGCGTGTCTGGCGATAGGCCGTCGAGACCGTCGAGAGCCTGAGACGCGCCCGCTCCTGCTCCGTGGTCAGCTCCCGCTCGACGCGCGCGAGCGAGTCGCGCACGATGCTGTCCCGCGCGCGCCGCGCCGGATCGAGGAACTGCTCGATGGTGAGGTACTGATCGACCCCCGGCAGGTCGCCGACCATCTTGCCACCGAGCCCGATCAGGAACGACGCGAAGACGATGGACACCGCCCACATCGCGAGGGCGAACAGTCGTTCCGGGACGCGCAGGCTCTTTAGCATGGAAAGGGGGTTTCGCTAGAGGACGGAAGCTGCGTCCCCCGGGTCACGCCGCGGCCGTGCCGCGAGCTGATGCGGGGATTCGGAGAGGAGCCGTTGCGTCGATGCCTCGATGCGGTGAGAGGCCGCGTCCATGTCATCCCGCACGAGCGAAGCGAGTGCTGGGATCTACTCTCCGCTCTCGCGTGGCTAGTCCCGGCCTAGGGTGAGCAGGTCCCAGCCGGCGCTTCGCGCCTGCGGGATGACGGGGGACCGGGCGAGAGCAGGAAGCAGATATCGGTATCTGGGTGGAGCGTAGTAGATGCGGCGACGCTCTTCGCATCGCCGCATCTCCGAAACGGATCCCCTCCGAATCCACGAATCAGCAGGCCGCACGGCGGCCGTGTCCCAATTATCTGCTAGTCCTCGCGACGCCGGACTCGAGCCAGCGCCGGCGGAACTCGCGCATGGCGTCGGTCACCTGGAGACCCGACTTCTCGTAGGTGACGAGCCGCAGCGTCGGGCGGCCGACGAGCGTCACGGGGATGGTGCGGCGGCCGCCGCGCTGGGTGACGTCGAGCTGCACGACGTCGCCGACGCGATGAGCCGTGAGCGCGGCGTCGAGCGCGGCGACGGTGGTCACCGCGGTGCCGTCCACGGCGTGGATGCGGTCGCCGTTGGCGATGCCGGCGCGGAAGAGCGATCCCGTCTCGCCCGTCGAGTTGACGAAGACCGCGGTGGTGTCGTCGTCGAGCGAGGCACCGAGCCAGGGACGCATTGCGCTGTCCGCAGCGAAGAGGAATCCCGCCGGGGCGAGCAGCGGGCCGAAGTCCGGCACCTCGCGGCCATCCACATGACGGCGGAAAAAGTCGTTGGCGAACGCCGTGTCCCTGACCAGCGTGCCTAACGTGCGGCGGGCGTCGCGGCCGGTGTAGGGGCGCGCCGGGGCGAGCGCCGGCGTCTGGAAGCGGCCGAACCCGCGCCAGAGGGCGCGCATGTAGTCGTCGAGGGTGAGGTCGAACCGCTCGCGCAGGGTGAGGTCGAGCGCGAGCGCGACCGTCGCGCCCCAGGGATAGTACGAGACGAAGGTGTTCTGCCGGTTGACCGGATCGAGCGAGACCGCGCCGTCGTGGAGTGGCGCGAGCATGCTCATCTCGGTGAGGGAGAAGTGCGTGCGTCCCGGCGCGTTCACGACGCCGATGACGTTGCCGGCCATGTCGGC
>DATAIS010000055.1:0-7851 GCA_036262535.1 Gemmatimonadaceae bacterium
CGGCGGTGAGATCCCACGCCGCTTCACCTGCGACGGCGACGACGTGTCGCCGGCGCTCGCGTGGAGCGGGGCACCCGACGGCACGAAGTCACTCGCGCTCATCGTCGACGATCCCGACGCACCCGATCCCGCGGCGCCGAAGCGGGTCTGGGTGCACTGGGTGCTCTACAACCTTTCGCCGACGTCGCAGGGATTGCCGGAGGCGGTGACGCGTGCGTCGTTCGGCGCCGGCGTCCGCGGCGCATTGAACGACTGGAACCGCCAGGGCTACGGCGGGCCCTGCCCGCCCATCGGTCGTCACCGCTACTTCCACAAGCTCTACGCGCTGGATACCGTCCTCCCCGACCTCGGCGCTCGCGCGCGCAAGGCCGATCTCGAGCGCGCGATGGAGGGGCACATCCTCGCCCGCGCGGAGCTCGTCGGAACGTACCAGCGCTGACTCCCATGCCAACGCGGAAGACCGCTCGCGCCGAGGCTCGCTCGCAGACGCGGCGCTACCTCGACTCGCTCCCGGCGGCGTCGCGGAAGATGCTGATGCAGATCCGCGGCGCCGTTCGCGCCGTGGCACCGAGCGCCGTGGAGCACTTCTCCTACGGGATCCCCGGCTACCGTCTCGACGACGAGCCACTCGTCTGGTACGCGGCGTTCAGGGAGCACGTCAGTCTCTTCCCGATGACGGCGCGCATCAGGGCCGCGCACGCCGATGCGCTCGCGGGGTACGAGATGTCGAAAGGGACGGTGCGTTTCCCGCTCGGCGAAAAGCTTCCCGTCGCCCTCGTGAAGAAGCTCGTCAAGGCGCGGGCCGCCGACGCACGCGCGGAGGCGAAGGCACGCGCCGCGAAGAAGGCGCGGCGCGCTCGGGCCTGAGCGCACACCACCGACTCCGATGATCCGCATTCCATTCGCATTCGCCGTCGCGATGTGCGCGACCGCCGCCGCCTGCAGCGACAGGCGCGCGAGCGACGCAGCTGGCAGCAGGCCCGCCGCCGATGCGACTCCGCCGCGCGTCGGCATCGACGGCTACGGGAGGTTGCGCATCGGCATGAGCGCGAGCGCAGCGCGTGCCGCGCTCGGCGCAGCATGGTCCGACAGCGGTGCGGGCCGCGGCGACGCGTGCCGGCACGTGCGCATCGCCGAGGCCGGGAGCACCATGCGCGCGATGCTCGTCGGCGAGACGGTCGCGCGGATCGAGGTCGACAGCGGCGGCATCCTCACCGATCGCGGGGCGCGCGTCGGCGACAGCGAGGCCCGCGTCGACTCGCTTTACCGCGGCCTCGTGCGCGTCGAGCCGCACAAGTACACCGACGGCAACTACCTCGTCGTCACGCCGGGCGCCGACACGACGCGGCGGATCGTCTTCGAGACCGACGGGCAGCGGGTCACCCGCTATCGCGCGGGGCGCACGCCTGAGGTGGAGTGGGTCGAGGGGTGCTCGTGATCCCAGGCGGTGCAGGCGCTTAGCTTTCGTCCCGCATGCTCGATCTCTCGCTGCTGCTCTCGCAGCTTCTGGTCATTCTTCTCACCGCGCGCCTCGCCGGGTACGCTCTCCACCGCCTCGGACAGCCGCGCGTCATCGGCGAGATCGCCGCGGGAATCGCGCTCGGACCGTCGGTCCTCGGCAGGTTCGCGCCGGACGCGGTGGCGGCACTCTTCCCGAGCGACCGTCTCCTTCCGCTCGCGACGCTGAGCCAGCTCGGCGTGCTCCTCTTCATGTTCGCCGTCGGGCTTCGTCTCGACCGCGGCATGCTGCGGGGCCGCGCCCGCACCGCGGTCGCCGTCAGCCACGCCAGCATCGCGGTACCGTTCGCGTTCGGCGCGGCGATCGCCCCGTGGATCCATCCCGCGCTCGCCGGCACGACCGCGTCGGGCGCCACGACACCGCTCCTTCCGTTCACGCTCTTCCTCGGTGCAGCCATGAGCGTGACGGCGTTTCCCGTGCTGGCGCGGATCCTCACCGACCGCGGCCTGCTCGGCACGCGGCTCGGCGCGATGGCGGTCGCCTGCGCGGCGGTGGACGACGCGACCGCCTGGTGCATTCTCGCCGGCGTCGTCGCCGTGGCCCGGGCGGGCGACGCGTTAGGCAGCTTCGCCTGGACGCTACTCGCCGCGGCGGCCGTGACGACGCTGGTCGTCACGGCCGGGCGCCGCGCGCTGGGGTCGCTCGACCGCTGGAGGATTCGGCGCACGGCCGAGGTCGGGAGCGAGGTCGTCGGCGCGGCGGTGCTCCTCGCCCTCGCGACCGCGCTCGTCACGGAGTCGATTGGCATACACGCGCTCTTCGGCGCGTTCCTCGCCGGCACCATCGTGCCGCGCGAGTCGGGGCTGGCGCGCGAGCTCGCCGGGCGTGTCGAGCCGGTCGTCGAGACGGTCTTCCTCCCGATCTTCTTCGCCTTCACCGGCCTCCGCACCGACATCGGGCTCGTGAGCGGGGCGTCGATGTGGGCGGTGTGTGTGGTCATCGTCGTCGCGGCGATCGCCGGGAAGCTCGGCGCGTCGGCGGTCGCGGCGCGGCTCACCGGTGCTCCCTGGCCGGAGGCGGCGGCGCTCGGCGCCCTCATGAACACCCGCGGCCTCATGGAGCTCGTGGTGCTGAACGTGGGCCTCGAGCTCGGCGTGATCTCGCGCGCGCTCTTCGCCATGATGGTGCTGATGGCCGTGGTGACCACGGCCATGACGACGCCCCTCCTCCAGCTCGTCCTGCGGCGCGCCCCGACGGCCGCCGGAGCCGCCGCCGCGAGCGCAGCCTAGGCGATGGAGAGCGGTGGTGGCGTCGGCACCTGGATCGCCTACGGGCTCATCGTCCTCTTCGTCGTGCTCGTCGTCTTCATCGTCGCCGCGACCGCGCTGCGCATGTCGCTCATGTTCGTCGAGCCCGCCCGCGAGCTCTGGCAGCGACTCGTCGGACGCGACGGTGGCGGCGAGCGTTAGGCGGTGGGCATCGACTGCCTCCCCCTCGAGTCGCGCCCGCTCAGCTTCATCCAGTCATACGTCGTGAAAGGCGCCGGCGACGGCTGGTGCGAGGACGACGTCACCCGAACGGTCGGTTCCCGACTTGCGGCGCTTCCGCGCGAGTCACACGATGAGGCTCCCCTCCAAACGTCGAGGTCCGGATGCGCGTCCTGCTCCTGGCTGCCCTGCTCGCCGCCCCTTCCATCAGCGCAGCGCAATACTCCTGGATAGAACCGGGAACGCGCGTCCGCGTCTGGCTTCCTGAACCCTTCCAGCAGATGGAAGGACCCGCGCGCCGACAGCTGCTGCGTGGCACGGTCGTGAGCAACCAGAGCGGCGTGCTGCGGTTGTCCATTCCCGGAACGACGGGCGAGCTCGCGATCCCGGTCGGTACGGTGCGCAAGCTCGATGTGAGCCGCGGCGTCTCGCGGCCGTTGAGCATGATCGAGCGCGCGATCGGCGGCGCGGTCGGCGGCGCGACCACCTTCGCGCTCATGAACGACCCGCGTCGGCGCGGTGGGCCGCACTATCGCACCGACTGGCGCGCGGCGGGTGTCGGCGCCTCGTGGGGCGCCGGCATCGGCGCCGTCATCGGCCTCGTCTTCCCGCACGAGCACTGGGCGCGCGCCCGGCGCCGTCGTTAGGCGGCCGGCTCCGGCTGGTGGCGGTCCGGCGGGACGCGGGTGCCCCGTTCCCTCGGACCGATCACGCCGTCGCCGCGCCGGAGCGCGGCGACGAGGCTGACTCCCGTGCCGTAGCTCCCCCGCGAAAGGCTGCTGCTGCCGTCGAGCGGTGCATCGAGCGCCGCGACAAGACGCGTCCGTTCACCGGCGAAGATCGAGGTCAGCGCCCGGTTGACCGGGCGCGCGGGGACGTTGAAATCCGTCCCCGCGGCGCCGCTCGCGCGGCCGCGCAGCCGGGAGAGCGCGCGCACCGACCGTACGACGGGATAGAGTCGCGCGTTGAAGTACGACAGGAGGCGCACCGAGACGGGAAGTCCCTCCCACACCGCGGCGAGACGCGGTGCCTCGTAGCGCCGGTAATGGCCGAAGCTGACGTCGTGCTCGGACCAGAGCGACTCGTGGGCGGGGACGGTGACGAGGAGATGCGCCCCCGGCTTCATCGCGGCGAGCAGGCGCGAGACGAGCGCGAAGTCGTCCGGCACGTGCTCGATGACGTCGGTGAGCATGACGACGTCGGCGGCGGCGACGTCGTCGGCGATCGCGGCCGGCGCTTCGCCGAGCACGAAGCGCACCTCCGGGTGGCGCTCGCGGGCGAGCGCGATCCCGTCGCGCGAGGTGTCGCTGCCGACGGCGCGATAGCGGCCGGCAAGCGCGGCGACGTTGGCCCCCGTCCCGCACCCGACGTCGACGACGAGACCGCCCGCAGCGGGGACGAGACGCTCGACCAGTGCGGCGAGGATGCGACGCCTGCCCACGAACCACCAGTGGCGATGCTCGATCGCCGCGTGAAGCTTGAAGAGATCTCGATCCACGTTCCAGTGAGCGTCGTCGTGCGAGGTGCCGGGCCGGGTCCCTTATCTTAGTCGAGATGCCCTCCGCGAACCGCCCCCCTCGCGATCGACAGTCTCGCCCGCGGCTCGACTGGCTGCTGCCGGTCATCGGCGTCGTCGTGCTGCTCGTCGCGTGCGTCGTCGTCGCGCGCCGGAAGCATCTCTGGCACGATGAGGTGTTCTCCTGGATTCTCGTGACCGACCCGTCCGCGACGCATATGCTCGGTGCCATCGCGGGAGGCGCGGAGGCGGCGCCGCCGCTCTATCACCTCACGGCGCGCCTCTGGCTCGCGATCGCGGGGCAGAGCGAGCTCGCCCTGCGGCTCTGGTCGTCGGTCGGGTTCGCGCTCTCGCTCATCGTGCTCTGGCGGGTGCTGCGTCGGAGCTACGATCCCACGGTTGCCGCCGCCGCCGCGGTAGTGCCGTTCGCGATCTCGCCGCTGCTCTGGTACCAGAACGCAGAGGCGCGCTTCTACGGAACGTTCACGCTCGCCGCGGCGCTCGCTTTCGCGGCGACCGATCTCGCCGCACGACGCCCATCGAGGGCGCGGCTCGCCGGTGTCGCGCTCGCGCACGCGGCGCTGGTGATGTCGCACATCTTCGGCTTCTTCTACGGCGGGGCGCTGCTCGGCGGGCTCGCGGTGCGCGACGGGATCGCGCTCGCGCGGGGGCGTCCGGCCATCGGACGCTGGCGACCGTATGCAGCCGCGGTCGCCGGTTGGCTGCCGTTCGCGCTCTGGATCCCGGCGTTCATCACCCAGGCCGAAGTCGGAGTTCCCCACAGCTGGATCCCGGTGCCGACGCGCCGTGCGCTCCGCCAGGCGTATGGTACCGACGGCGTGCGCACCTTCATGCTCGTCGTACTCGGCGCCGGGCTGCTCGCGTGGGTGGCTCGCCACCTTCACCGGCGCTCGCGCGACGAACCTCGCCACGCCACCGTCGCGGGCGAGCCGGATCCGCTCCCGTGGCTCGCGGTTGCGGTCGCCGCGGTTCCACTGGGCGTGTACGTGATCTCGCACGTCGCGATGTCGGTGTTCGTCGACCGCTACATGCTCCCTGGCCTGTTCGCCTATGGCGTCGCGATCGCGGCGGCGTGCACGGAGCTGTCGCGCGCATACGCCCGTTGGCGGGGGGATGCGCGGCACCGGGTGCGCATCGGCGCGCGCGCAGCGCTGGTCGGGCTCGCCCTGGCCAGTCTGCTTCTTCCGCTTCGCTGGGCGGCGGCGAGACAGGAGTTCCCACGGCCGGGGGAGGCGCTCGTGCGCGCTGCGGGGCCGAGCACGCCGATCGTGACCGAGTCGCCGCTCGAGTATCTGCCCGTGACATACTACTCGGGGAAGCCGGCGGCGCCCTTCTTCTTCGCTCTCGACTGGGAGTCAGCGCTCGCGCCCGATGCCGCGCTGCAGGCGACCGTCGACTACAAGATGATGCGAAACTGGCGGCGCTGGGGTTTCCTCGCCGACGGGATCGTGGAGGCAGATTCCATCCTCTGCCGCCTCCCGCGCTTCGTCGTCGTCGACGAGCCGGGCCGGCTGTGGTACGACCGCCACATCGCCGGCGATTCCGCTTTCAGCACGAGAACCCTCTACGCGGAGCGGGACAGCGCGACGGGGTGGTGGCGCGACAAGCGCATCGTCCTCGTCGAGCGGCGCACGCTCCCCGCCCGGTGCGCGCCGGTGCGGAGCCCGCCGGGCCAGTAACTTCCTGCTCATGGCGAGACGACTTACCCAACCGGGACACGAGCTGTGCATCGTGACGCCGGCGTACAACGAAGAGGCGAACCTCGAGCGCTTCTGGAGCGAGGTGTCGGCGGCGCTCGCCCCGCTCGGGATCGACTACGGATTCCTCTTCGTCGACGACGGCAGCCGCGACGGAACCCCGCAGGTGCTCGCGTCGCTGCGCGCGCGCGACGCGCGCGTGCGCTGGATCCGGCTGGCGAGAAACTTCGGACTCCAGTCCGCGCTCACCGCCGGCCTCGCGCACAGCGACGGTGACGCGACGGTGATCATGGACGCCGACCTCCAGGACGACCCGGCGGCGTTGGCGGCGATGATCGAGCAGTGGCGCGAGGGGGCGGATGTCGTCTACGCGGTCCGGACGTCGCGGCGCGAGCACCTCGCGAAGCGCGCGCTCTTCACGCTCTTCCATCGACTGATGGCGGCGGTGTCGGAGGTCCCGGTGCCCCGCGACGCCGGCACCTTCGCGCTCTACAGCAGGCGCGTCGTCGACCACATCAACGCGCTGCCGGAGCGCAACCGGTACCTCCCAGGACTTCGCGCGTGGGTGGGCTTCCGCCAGGTGGGCATAGGCGTCGCGCGGCGGGAACGGCATGCCGGTCGTCCGGCGCAGTCGCTGCGACGGCTCGTCTCGCTCGCGCTCGACGGTATCCTCTCCTTCTCCAAGGCGCCGCTCCGTTTCGCGAGTATCCTCGGCGTGACGGTGACGTTCCTTTCCTTTCTCGGACTGCTGATCGTCGCGTACTGGAGATTCGTCCAGCGGTCGTTCCCGGCGGGCGTCGGTCAGGCAACGATCGCCCTGGCGTTGTTCTTTCTCGGCGGCGTCCAGCTCCTCGTGCTCGGCGCGGTGGGCGAGTATCTGGGACGGGTCTACGACGAGGTGAAACGGCGCCCGAACTACATCGCGTCGGAGTGGTGTGGCGAGCCATTGACGGACGTCGCACAGCCGGCTTTCCAGCCAGCGGCACGGGACGACCTGTAAGTCGTTGTGGTGCAGCCGGTTGGCCGATAGACGCCGGCTTGATTTTCGCCTCGTTTTCGGGTATACTTCTCAGTCTTTTTCGCCGCCCTTTCGCGCGTTTCTCGCGGGGGCGGTTTGCGACTCCTTCCGCCCGGCCGAATCCAGCATGACAGCACCGAACAACCGCGAGCGCATCGTCCCGCGGCTCATCGACGACGAGATCAAGGAATCGTTCATCAACTACTCGATGAGCGTGATCGTCTCGCGCGCGCTTCCCGACGTGCGCGACGGTCTCAAGCCGGTGCACCGGCGCGTGCTCTACGCGATGAACGAGCTCGGTCTGGTGCCGGGACGGCCGTACAAGAAGTCGGCGACGGTCGTCGGCGACGTCCTCGGCAAGTACCATCCGCACGGCGACAGCAGCGTCTACGACGCGCTCGTTCGCATGGTGCAGGACTTCTCGCTCCGCTACCCGCTCGTCGACGGCCAGGGAAACTTCGGCTCGGTGGACGGCGATCCCGCCGCGGCATACCGCTACACCGAGGCGCGCCTCACCGCGGTCGCGATGGAGATGCTGGCGGACATCGACAAGAACACCGTCGATTTCGCGCCCAACTTCGACGACCGCCTCGAGGAGCCGACCGTCCTGCCGTCGGCGGTGCCGAACCTCCTCGTCAACGGGTCGAGCGGCA
>DATAIS010000056.1:0-6988 GCA_036262535.1 Gemmatimonadaceae bacterium
GCTGTCGGGCACGATCCGTCTCGGACGCGCCGCGGCGACCGTGCCCAACGCGCAGCGCCGCGACACGGAGCGCAACCACACCGCGACGCACCTGCTCCATGCCGCGCTGCGCAAGGTGCTCGGCGAGCACGTACACCAGGCAGGCTCGCTCGTCGCGCCCGACCGACTGCGCTTCGACTTCACGCATCACGGTCCGGTGCGTCCCGACGCGCTCGACCGGATCGAGCGCCTCGTCAACGAGGAGATCTGGGCCGGCGTGGACGTCGAGTTCGCGGAGATGTCGTACAAGGACGCGCTCGCGATGGGCGCGATGGCGCTCTTCGGGGAGAAGTACGGCGACGTCGTGCGCGTCGTGAACGTCCCTGGCTTCTCGACGGAGCTCTGCGGCGGCACGCACGTCCGCAACACGGCACAGATCGGGCTGTTCAGGATCCTCGGCGAGACGGGCGTCGCGGCCGGCGTGCGGCGCATCGAGGCCGCGACGGGACAGCGCGCCTTCGAAACGATGCGCGAACGCGAGCGGACGCTCGGTCGTGTCGCCGAGATGCTCAAGGCGACGCCCGAATCGGTCGAGAAGCGGCTCGCCGCGCTGCGCGACGAAGTGAGGCAGCTCGAGAAGCGCGTCGGGGAGGCGCGGCGCGGCGGCGGTGGACAGCTCGAGTCGCTGCTCGCCGGCGCGCAGCAGGTCGGCGACGTGCGTGTGGTCTCGGCCATCGTGACGGTCGCCGATGCGAAGGAGCTCCAGGCGATGGGCGACGCGCTCCGCGAGCAGCTGCGCAGCGGCGTCGCCGTGCTCGGCGCCTCGCTCGCGGACGGCAAGTCGACCCTGCTCGTCGTCGTCACCGACGATCTGCGCGAGAAGGGCGTACGCGCCGACGCGATCGTGCGCGACGTCGCCGCGATCGCCGGCGGGAAGGGAGGCGGCAAGCCGCACATGGCGCAGGCGGGCGTGCCCGACGCGGCACGACTGCCGGCCGCGGTCGCCGAGGCGCCGACGCTCGCGCGCCAGCACCTCGAGCGCGTCGCGTGAGCGCGGTGCGGCCCGAGGACGCGATCGAGCGCTGGCTGGAAGGGCGGACGCCGCGGCCCCCCGACGCGCTGCTCGCGCGGGTGGCGGTCGCCCTCCGCGCCGAGGACCGCTCGGCGCCGGTCGCGGACCGCGCGCTCGCGGCGAGCGAGGCGCTGCTGCGCCGGCTCCTCGCCGAGGATTGCACGACGCGCGACACGGCGCCGGACCTCCTCGCCGCGGACGCGCTCGTGACCTACGCCTTCGAGGCCGACACCGACGCGGGCACTGACCCCGCGGCCGTCGACGCCCGCGCCGCCGCGGCGATGCGGCGCATCTCGAGGCTCGCCGCCGAATGACCTCCCACGCGTTAGGCATCGAACGCACGGCGCCGACGCCGCTCGGCGGACAGGGTCTCGCGCTGCTCGTCGATCCCGGCCGCACCGAGCCCGCCGCGGCCGAGGCGCTGGCGCGCGGTGCAGCGAGCGACGGTGTGGCGGCGCTGCTCGTCGGCGACAGCTTCGGCGCGACCAGCGCGGCGGCGCTGGTGCGAGCGCTTCGCCGCGGCGCGCCGGAGCTCCCGATCATCCAGTTCCCCGCGACCGCGGCGCAGCTCGTCGCCGACGTGGACGCGGTGCTGCTGCTCTCGCTCGTCTCCGGACGCAACGCGCAGTACCTGATCGAGGAGCACGTCCGCGCGGTGCCGTTCTTCCAGGCGAACCCGCAGGTCGCGGCGATCAGCACGGCGTACTGTCTCGTCGACGGCGGTCACGTGACATCGGTGGAAGCGGTCAGCCAGACGCGCCCGCTCCCCGCCGACAAGCCGGAGCTGGTCGCCGCACACGTCGCGGCGGCGATGCTGATCGGAATGCGCGCGGTGTACCTCGACGCCGGGAGCGGCGCGACGAAGCCCGTCGCGCCCGCGCTCGTCGCCGCGGCGCGGCGCGAGACCCGCGGCACGCTCTTCGTCGGCGGCGGAATCCGCGACCCACGGGGCGTCGCCGCGGTTCGCGAGGCCGGCGCCGACTACGTCGTCGTCGGCACCGCCGTCGAGCGCGACGGTCGGACGCTCGCCGAGCTCGCGCGCGCCGCCGGATGATCGACGTCCACACCCACCTCCTCCCGGGGGTGGACGACGGCTCCAAATCGGTCGAGATCTCGCGGCAGGTGCTCGAGCGTTTCCACCGCGACGGGGTAGAGATCGTGGTCTGCACGCCCCATCTCGAGGCGTCGCGCGCTTCCGCCGCGCCACGCGAGCGCTACGAGACGATCCTCGCCGAGCTCGCGGCGGCGGTGCCGGGCGCGCCGCGGCTGCTCCAGGGGTTCGAGATCATGCTCGACCTTCCCGGCGCCGATCTCACGCCACCCGCGCTCAGCCTCGGTGGGTCGCGCGCGATCCTCGTCGAGTTCCCACGCACCGCGCCGCCGGCGCAGGGGACGGCCGAGCTGTTCCGCCTCCGCATGAGCGGCGTCGTGCCCGTGCTCGCGCACCCCGAGCGCTACTGGGGGTGCACGGTGGACCAGGTGCGCGAATGGCGCCGCTGCGGCGCGATCATCCAGATGGATGCAGTGATGCTCTTCGGGCGCTCGCCGCTCTCCGAGCTGGCGCGGGCGCTGCTCGCCGAAGGGCTGGTGGACTGCATGGCGAGCGACAACCACGGCGACACGCGCTCGCTCGCCGCGGCGCGCGACTGGCTCGTCGAGATCGGCAACGAGCCGCAGGCGGCCCTGCTCACGCACGAGAACGCGCGGCGCCTCCTCGCCGACGAGGAGCTGCTCCCGGTCGCGCCGCTCGCGCGCCCACGAGGCTTCATGGACCGGCTCCGTGCATTCGCGGGCCGTGGGCGATCCCGGACGAACCCGACATGACACGCAAGGACCAATCGACGACACCACGCCTCGTGGAAGCACTGCGCGAGCTCGCCGCGACCGCGAGCCGCACCGCGGACCTGCTCGCGCCGCAGATCGAGCGCGCGCACCAGATGATCCGCGAGACGGTGCAGCGCCGCGGGACGCTCTTCTTCTGCGGCAACGGCGGAAGCGCCGCCGACGCGCAGCACCTCGCCACCGAGTACGTCGTGCGCTACATGCGCAACCGCAAGGCGTATCCCGCGGTCGCGCTCACGACGGACACGTCGCTGCTCACCGCCACCGGCAACGACTTCGGCTTCGACTTCATCTTCTCGCGCCAGGTCGAGGCGCTCGCGAAGCCGGGCGACCTGCTCGTGATCCACTCGACGAGCGGCAACTCGCCGAACGTGCTCCACGCCGCGCGCGCCGCGCGGGAGCGGGGCGTCGCCACGCTCGGCTTCGCGGCGCGCGACGGCGGCGCGCTCGCCCGCGAGGTCGATCACATCGTGATCATCCCCACCGAGCGCACCGATCGCGCGCAGGAGCTGCACCTCTGCATCGAGCACGCGATCTGCGAGGTCGTGGAGGCAGAGCTCCCCGCCTGATGTCGCTTCCGACTTCTCGGCGCGCCGGGGCGGGGATAAGCTTTCCGCGATGATCGCACTCAGGGGAAAGCGGGCGCTGGTCACCGGGGGCTCGCGCGGCATCGGCGCCGCGACGGCCGTGCTGCTCGGCGAGTGTGGCGCGGACGTTGGCATCGGCTATCGCGCGCGCACCGAGCAGGCCGCGGAGGTGGTGCGCCAGATCGCGTCGCGCGGGGTGCGCGCGTTCGCGCATGCGGCGGACGTCGGGACGAAGGAGGGGGCGGAGGCGCTGCTCGAGCGCACGCAGCGCGAGTTCGGCGGCGTCGATCTCTTCGTCGGCAACGCCGGCATCTGGCCCGAGGCGGACGTTCCGCTCCACGAGATGGACGACGACCGCTGGGCGGCGACGATGCGCGAGAACGTGGACTCGATCTTCTACACCGTGCGCGCCGCGGCGCGGACGATGAGCGACGCGGGACGGATCGTCCTCGTGTCGAGCACTGCGGGGCAGCGCGGCGAGGCGTTCCACGCTGACTATGCCGCGAGCAAGGGCGCGGTCATCTCGCTCGTGAAGTCGCTCGCGGTGGAGCTGGCGCCGCGCGGCATCACCGTCAACGCGGTCGCGCCGGGCTGGGTGGATACCGACATGGCCGCCGGCGCGCTCGCCACGGCGCGCGACAGGATCAACGCGACGATCCCCATCGGGCGCGTCGCGACGGCGCGCGACATCGCGGGGCCGATCGTGTTTCTCTGCTCCGAGCTCGCGCGGCACATCACCGGCGAGATCGTGAACGTGAACGGCGGGAGCGTCCTGTGCGGCTAGGACGCCGCGAGGGCTACTGGATCCGCTCGCTCCAGTTCGCGAAGCACTGCCACCCGAACTCGCGCGCGGCGCGAATCTGATCCGGCTCTCCCCAGTGGTCCCGCCATCCCTCCTGCTCGGCGCGCCAGCGGCAGTCCCAGACGAAGTCGAAGGTCCGGCGCGTCCCCGCGACCGTCACCTCGAGGGTGCCGCTGAAGTCGGAGCAGCCGGAGCGGGCGTCGATCTCGACGCGCTCGATCGGCTCGTGTCCGACTTCGGCGAGGAGCTGGGTGAGCACCCGTTCCACCTTCACGGCGGGCATCGTGCGATGGCAGACGAGGGCGGTCCCGGAGGGGGCGGGGCCGAAGCGGCGGGCGGTCAGCGCGCGGATCTCGCGCTGGAGCTGTTCGGAGACCGCGGCGCGCTCGAGGAGGCTGAGAAGCGGCATGAAGCTACAAATGTATCCAACGGCGGCGGATATATCGGCGGCAAGGGACGCGCGTGCGCGCGTCCCTTGACCGGGAGGTCAGCCCCATGACGAAACGGCTGCGACCGCCGCAACCGGTTCTGGAGATCGCGAGCCGCCTCGAGCGCGCCGGCTTCGAGACCTGGTGCGTGGGCGGGGCGGTCCGGGACGCCCTCCTCGGCCATCCGCACCTCGACTGGGACCTCGCCACGGCGGCCACTCCGCGGGAGATCCAGCGCACCTTCCGCCGCACCGTGCCGGTGGGCGTCGAGTTCGGGACGGTCGGGGTGCTCGATGGCGAGGGGACGATGCACGAGGTGACGACCTTCCGCCGCGACGTGCGCACCGACGGCCGGCACGCGGTGGTGGAGTTCGGCGCTTCGCTCGACGACGACCTCGCACGCCGCGACTTCACGATCAACGCCATCGCCTGGTCGCCGAAGCGGGAGGAGCTGAGGGATCCTTTCGGCGGGCTGGCCGACCTCGACGCGCGGGTGGTGCGCGCGGTCGGCGATGCGCGCGAACGCATGCGCGAGGACCGCCTTCGCGCGCTGCGCGCGATCCGCTTCGCCGCGCGGCTCGGCTTCACGATCGAGGACGCGACCTGGCGCGCGATCGTCGAGAGCGCGCCCTGGCTCGGCCGCCTCTCTCCGGAGCGGGTGAAGCAGGAGCTGGAGAAGACGATGGACCAGGTCGCGCGCCCGTCACGGGCCTTCGCGCTCTGGCGGGACGCCGGCGCCTTCGCGACGCTCGTTCCCGCGCTCGCATCGGTATCCGACCGCGACCTCGCGGCGATCGACCACGCCGCCACGCCGCGGGAGGGGCCGCGGGAGATCGACCGGCGCCTGACGCGGCTCGCGCTCCTCTTCCTCCCGATCGGCGCCCGGCACGCCGACACGACCCTGCGTGCGCTGCGCTTCTCGAAGGCCGACGCGGCCTGGATCGCGGGAATCGTCGAGCGGTGGGAGGCGTTGGGCGCGGCGATGTCGGCGGCGCTGTCCGATGGCGATCCCTCGCCGGCGACGGTGAGGCGCTGGGTAGCGCGGGCGGGACGGACGAGGGTTCGCTCGCTCCTCCGGGTCGCGGCGGCGCGGTGGACCGCCGCGCGCGAGGCGGGGGAGCCGGCGCCGTCCCCCGCCGCCGTCGCGCGGCTGGTTCGGCGTGCGATCGGCAGTGCCTTCTCCGACCCGATCGAGGTCGGCGACCTGGCCCTGGACGGCGAAGACCTGCGTCGTGCCGGTATCGCGCCGGGACCCGTTCTGGGTAAGATCCTCCAGGCCCTGCTCGAGCGGGTGCTCGAGGATCCGGCGCGCAACGTGCCTGAGCTGCTCGTCGCACGCGCGCTCGAGCTGCGCGAGGAGTGGGCAGGCAACGCAAACGGCGGCCCGGACCGAGGCAGATGATCTTCTTTCGCGGCAAGCAACCGGAAGGCTCGATCTGGAAGCGATTCCGGACCGCGCTCGACGGCTTCACCTTCGTCGAGGAGGAGGGCTACTACGCGGCGCACGTCGTCGCGAACGCGGAGCGAGTCGTCGACCTCTTCTACGCCCTCACCGAGCACCTCTCGCCGGCGGTGGACGTCGCGATCGAGGACCACCGCTCGGGTCGGAGCTGGAAGGGGGAAGCGCTGGCGCTTCCCGACGTACGCGACGCGATCGCGCGGCTCAAGCTCCCGCTCGCGCAGCACGGTGGAGTGGAGATCGCGATCTACACCACCGACGACCAGCTCACCCTCAACCCGCAGCTCGAGCTGTTCGTGTACGCACGAACCGACCGCTGGCTCTATGTCCTCGAGGGAAAGGGGCTCCAGGAGCAGCGCGCGGTGCGCACCAAGAGCTGGAAGCTGAAGCGCGGCGACTTTCCGCCGGCGCCGGAGCTGGACCGGGCGCTGGAGCAGGCGGTGGAGCGGCTGGGACTCGCGCGCGCGTGAGTCCGGAGTACCTCTACGCGACCACCGCCGCGGGGGCGAACGTGCTCGGCGCGCTAGCCGTCACCTCACGCGCGCGCTGGAGCGTCCGCGCCCTCGACACGATGACCGCGCTGGCGGCGGGCTTCATGATGGCGGTGGCGACGGTGGAGATCTTTCCCGAGGCGATCGCGCGCGGCGGCGAGGGGGCGGCCGCGGTCGCGCTGCTCGGCTACATGCTCGTGCACCTCACCCAGCACACCCTCGCCGCGCACTTCCACTTCGGCTTCGAGACGCACGAGGTCTCGCACGCGGTGAGCGTGAGCGCGCTCGCGGGGCTGATGCTGCACACGCTGGTGGACGGCGTCGCGAT
>DATAIS010000057.1:0-11525 GCA_036262535.1 Gemmatimonadaceae bacterium
CGGAGGATTTCACGCCGCGGGATTGCACTCGGTCGTCGAGCCCGCTGCGTTTGGCGCGCCCGTCATCTTCGGCCCGCGATGGCGGATGAGCCGCGACGCGGGGCTGCTCCTCGAGGCGAAGGGTGCGGCCGCGGAATCGGATTCGGGGACGCTCGCGGCACGCGTGCGCGAGTGGCTCTCCTCGGCCGATGCGCGCCGCTCAGCCGGTGATCGTGCACAAGGCGTCGTGCGCGCGGGCATCGGCGCCGCCGACCGCACCGTCGCCCTGGTGACGCGGTTGATCCACCGCTAGCGCGGCGCTCGTGCGGCCGGAAGGCCGAAGGTGGGCACGAGGTCGGGACGGTGCAGGAAGAACCCCTGCACCAGCGGTACGCCGAGCTGCTTGACGGTCTCGAGCTCCTCGGCCCGCTCCACGCCTTCCGCGATCACCATCGCGTCGTGCTCCTCGGCGAACTTCACCATCGTTTCGACGAGGTTCTGCTTGATGAAGTTCGTGTCGATCGCGCTGATGAGCGAGATGTCGAGCTTGATGAAGTCCGGCTCGAGGTTGGCGATCGACCCGAGCCCGGCGTAGCCGCTTCCGGCGTCGTCGACCGCGAAGCGGTAGCCGATGTCGCGGAAGGCCTTCAGTCGCTCGCGGAACTTCGGGTAGTCCTTGATCGCGGTGCGCTCGGTGATCTCGATGACGACGCGCGACGGGTCCGCGACTTCGCGCTCGGTGAAGTCGGGATCGGTGAAGTCGTGCGGGTCGACGTTGATGAAGAGCAGTTCGCCGGGACCCAGCCGCGTCTCGATCCCCTCGAGCGCGCGCGCCCGGCAGAGGCGGCTCAGCTCCCAGATCATGTCCGCCTGGGCCGCGACGTCGAACATCACCTCGGGGCTGCGGAGGCTGCGCATCACTCCACGCGCGAGCGCCTCGTAGCCGAAGATCTTCCTCGTCTGCGCGACGACGATCGGGTGATAGTCCACATAGACCGCGCGGTCGCGCAGGCTCGTCCGCAGGTCGTCGACGCGGCGCGCCCGCTCGCGCTCCTCGACGCTCTTCGCCGCGTTCGCCGCCTCGCGGATGCCGCGATAGATGAGGCGCTCGAGCCGGAGCTTCGGGTTGTAGTAGACGCGCGCCAAGCCGACGTAGATCTCGAACAGCGTCGCGATGTCCTCGCCGTGGACTTCCTCGATGCGCCCCGCGACGTGCTTCTGCAGCCGCTCGACGATCGTCGACAGCTGCTGCTCGCTCACGCTCTGCGTGCCGGGCGACGGAACGTGGAAGAAGATGAAGTCGTCGTCGTTGGTGTAGCCGACCATCACGCGCGATGCCTGGAGGTCGTAGCCCTCGAGGAACTCCTTCACCGCCGCCGCCGTCGTCTCGAGCACGGCGTCGAGCTTCTCCCACCCGTAGATCTCCTCGATCTTGGAGTAGCGTACGAAGTTGAAGTAGACGACGACGACCTCGCCGCGCTCCTTGATCTGCGGCCGGATGCGCTCGATCATGACCGGAAGCGTCGGCAGGCCGGTCATGAAGTCGTAGAGCATCTGCGCCTGCTCGGCGCGGGCGGCGAGGTCGGGAGCCGATTCGCTCGCCTGCACGCGCATCAGCGCCGAACGGACGCGGCCGGCCAGCTCCTCGGGTTCCACCGGGAGGCGCATCCACTCTTCGGCGCGAAGCTCGACGGCACGGCGGCGCGCCGCCTCGTCGCGGCAGCCGACGACCACCGGCAGGCCCTTCGCGTGCGCGCATTCGACGATCTCACGCAGCGCCGGCGGTCCCTCCGCGGTCACGAAGACCGCGCGCAGGTGCGGCTCGTGGCCGATCGCGCGCGCGAGGTCGCGGGTCGGGACGACGACCGCCCGCCACGCGTCCAGCTGCGAGACTCCCGCCTCGACGGCGGGATCGTCGCAGTCCGTGAGGAGTACGCTCTTGTTCACGCGCGAGGCGCGTCGCTCAGGACGCGGCCTTCAGCATCGCGAGGTTGCGCTGTACGGTCGATGCGAGCTTCGGGAGGTCGAATGGCTTCTCGACGTAGTCGTCGGCTCCCGTCTGCAGCGCTTCCCGCTTGTCCGCCCACTCGTCCAGCGCCGTCACCATCACGATGCGCATCGACCGCCCGAGCGTCGGATGCTGCTTCATGATCCGGCAGGTCTCCCAGCCGTCGCGGCCTGGCATCATGACGTCCAGCAGCACCAGCGCCGGGCGCACCTGCTCGAAGATCGCCAGCGCCTCGTCGCCGCTGTGCGCGACCGTGATCGGATAGCCGCGGACCTCGAGATACTGCCGGATGATCTCGGCATTGTCGTGGTTGTCGTCCACTACGAGAATGGGAGGCAGCGTTTCCATCGCCAGATCCGTCACAAGGGAATCAACCCCTGGGGGGCAAGTTCCTTGCCTCCTGTAACCTGGCTCACCGGTGGCTTGTCCGGCAGTCCTACTGCTGCCGCCGCAGGGCATACGAAAGCGCGACGCCGAAGACCCCGCTGCGAGGCCCGAATTCTCGCTCCGCGGCCCGAGCACCGTCTTCGTAGCCGACGGTGATCCCGAATTGCGACGCGAGGGTGACGTCCACGCCGACCGATGCACGGAAGAGCGTGGTCTTCTCGTCCAGCCCCTTGGGGTCGGCCGCGCTCGAGTCGCTCTTCGAGCGGACGAGAAGAGCGAACGGCGCCGCGTAGAGGCTGATGCCGCGGGTCGGCCCCAAGGCGTGGCGGAATCCCAGGGCCACGCCCATGGGAAATGCCGACTCCCGGACGCCGTTCGCGCCGGGGGCGAACCCCACGCCCCCGAAGGCGGCGGTGCCGAACCGGCCGCTCGCGAAGGAGAAGAGCGGAATCGACAGCCGTGCTCCATACGCGGCCCGGGTGTCGACGGTGTCGTCGAGGACCCCCCCGCCGACGCTGATCTGGAAGCGGGAACCCTTGGGCGCCCAGGCGAGGGCGAGGGCGTAGGCCGACGCGTCGCTGCGGCGCCCGAAGTCCGCCGCGACCGTGATCCCGGCGTTGGTCCACGCATTCTGAAGCACGGGAGTCGCCGGCATCTGCGCTGCGGCGGTCGACGCGAGCCCGATGAGAAGTCCGGCCACCCCGGCCGGCGGAGGTAGACGCATGTTCGCGGTACCAGTTGAGTTGTCCGCCTGCGTGACGTGATGCGACCACGCCGCCCGGTGGGCATGAACGGTGCCGCCCGCAACGACAAGGGGAGGAGGTCGACGCGACCTCCTCCCCTTGTGCCGGCGCAGGATCAGCGGCTCAAGCCTGCGACTTGTTGCAGCTCGCGGTGTATTTCGGGTTGTTGCGCTCGGTGGCGGTGATCGGAAGGTTCACGTCGGTGCCGTACGGGCCGCCATTCTTGAACGTTCCGATGGGAAAGACGGTGTTCTGCGCGCGTCCGTACTGCCGGATGAGGCGCCGCATGTCGCCCAGCCGGTGCCCCGTTCCCCACATCCAGAACGCACGCTCGCGAAACAGCAGATCGACGCGCGCCGGCTGCGTTCCCGGATCGACCAGCGCGACGAGCGCCGGGGAATTGGTGTAGGCTGGGGGACTGGCCCGCAACGCGTTCAGGGTGTCGATCCACGTTGCGTTTCCCGCGTTCAGCAGCGCTTCGGCGATGATGAGCTTTGCCTCCAGGCCCGAGGTGAGCACGACCGGTGAGGTCTCGACCGGGTACTTCAGGTTGAACACCATCCCGGTCCGCCCTTCGAAGTCGCGCGACGAGTCACTGGTGACACCGATGCGCGTCCGCAGCCGGGGATCGTTCGCCGAGACGAAGGGCAGGCCGTTGGTGCCCTCGTTGTCCGCGACCACGTAGCGGCGGATGCTGTTGTTCAACCCCCAGATCTGGTTCGTCCCCCCGGTCGAGGTGTGCACGGACGAGTACTGGTGCGAGAGAGGGACGGCTGCGACGGCGATCCTCGCCGAATCGTACTGCCCCCTGTTGAGCAGCGCGCGACCCTTCAGCACCATCGCAGCGAAGCGGAAGCGGGCGCTGTCGGGAAGGTTCGCGATCGCGGAGTCGGCCGACTCCTGGGCCTTCACGAGCACCTGCTCCGTCGACAGTGCCTCCCCGTACACGATCGGGTCCTGCGAAGCGTCGCTGAACGGAATCCCGCTGCAGAAGCTCTCGGCGGCCATGTTCTCGGCGAAGCCGCGAACGAAGAACATCTGGCCCTGGAGATCGCGCGGCGTCGGCTTGAACTGCCGCAGCGCGTTGAGCGCATAGTTCGCGAGGACGTGGGTGCGATGGAGCTGTCGCGCCGCCGTCACCATGAAGCTGTTGGTCGTGTCGATGCTCCGCTGGTCGGTCTCGTTGCGCTGGATGAAGGTGTCGCCGGAGCGGAACTCGTCGGCGAGCAGGCCGCCGAGAATGAGGACGCTCTCGCCTCCGGATGTCATCGTGTTGAGGCGACCGAAGGCGCCGAGCCGCAGCGCGTCCGCGCCTTCGGGGGTGGTGATGTCCGCGGGATCGATGATGTCGGGATCGCGGAACTCGAGGAGGGGGTCCGTGAGCTGGTGGCAGCCGAACACTCCCGCGACGCCAACCAGAGCGGCGAGCATGAGGAGCCGGCGCCCCGCCGTGAAGGCGCGCTTCGGATTGGTCATTCGTGTCACCGAGATGAGGTTGGTCGCCGGCATCAGAACCCCACGTTGAAGCGGAGGGTGAACACTGTCGGCGGGGGCAGCGTCTGGAAGTCGTTCTGTACGTCGTCCTGACCGTAGTTGCTCTCCGGATCCATCCCCGTGTAGTCCGTCCACACCTTGATGTTGCGAATGCCCAGCGTGAGGCTCGCGCTCTGCGTGCGCACGTAGCGGGAGGTCCAGGCCGTCCGCGGGACGAAGGTGAGCGACAGCTCCCGGAAGCGGCTGAAGCTCGTCAGCTCGTTGTATCCGGACGAGGTCTTCGTCGGGTGCTCGCGAAGGGCGACGGCCCGCGCCTGCTCGAAGAGGCTGGCCCCGAAGTGCGCCATTCCGACGCAGTTCGCGCGGTTCTCGCAGCGGATGCGCTCCGTGCCATTTCGCACCACGTAGCCCCCGTGGTAGTCGAACGACATGTTGAGCGACAGCATGCGCTCGAGGAAATCGAAGGTGGTATTGAGCGTCGCTTCGCGCGCCGGCAGCGACGGCCCGATGTACTCGAGCCGATCGCCGACGAACACCTCGCTTGGCACGAGGACGCCGTCGCCATTGAGATCGTTCCAGCCCTTGAGCTTCCGACCCCAGTAGGCGTTCAGCGGGTAGCCGACACGCTGCGTGATGTTCGTTCCCGGCGGAAACGGCGTCGGCCCGAGGCTGACGATCTTGTTGTCGTTCGTGTTGTAGGTCGCCGTCGCGTCCCAGCCGAGATACGGCTTGCTCAGGAGACGCGCCCGCACGATGTGCTCGAAGCCGATGTTCTTGATCGCCCCGAGGTTTTCCCGCCTCGTCGTCGCGCCGATACCCGTCGACGGGGCAAGCGTCAGGTCGATGAGCGCATCACGCGAGAGCTTGTTGTAATAGACTCCCTCGTAGGAGAAACGGTCCTCGAGGAGCTTGAACTCGATCCCCGCCTCACCCTCCATCGAGCGCTCGGGGCGAAGATCCTTGTTGCCGACGGTCTGGATACGCAGCACCGCGCGGTCCGTTGGCGCGTTGTTCGTGGCGTCGTCGAGCGGATAGATCGTCGCGTCGAAGTAGCGCTTCGCGTCGTTCGAGGCCGGCTGCGTCCCCGATGCGCCGTACGCGGCGCGGAGCCGCAGGTGCGACACGAAGCCGAGCGCTTCGGGGAAAAACGGCTCCTCCGACACGATCCAGGCCGCATTGAACTTCGGGTAGTACACCTGCTGGAAGTTCGTGCCGAAGGCGCTGTTCTGATCGGTCCTCAGCGCGGCGGTGAAGTAGACGCGCTCCGCCCACGACAGGGTCTGCTCGACGAACGCGCCGAGGGTCCGTGTGCCGGTCGTCGACTCGCCAGTCGATTGCACGGCTCCTGCCGAGAGCGAAGTCGTACCGACGGGGAGAGTGCGCGCGTACGCTTCGGTGCCCGAGAAGAGGTAATTGACATACTGCGCGCCGACCGCCGTTTTCGTCCCGAGGTTCTCCGTCGGCTGGAACGTCGCGGTGCTCGAGAGGTTCGCCGTGTAGCTGTAGATCCAGGCGCGGTTGTCGGTCGTGAAGCCCTGGCGCGTGTTGCCCGAGTTCGGACACGTCGCCCGCCGGCAGTACTGGACGTCCGAGCGGTTCGTCACGTCCGCTCCGAACACTGCGATCCCGGACAGCCAAATCAGCGGCCGGTACGTCAGGTTCAGGCTGCCGATCCCGCGGTTGAGTCGCTGGTAGGTCTCGTCCTGGAAGATCTGGTAGGGCGCGAAGTTGCGGTAACCCTGCAATGTCGCATCGCGATAGCCGGGACCGCCTAACGCGTTCGAGAACAGCCCGGCAGCGTTGTTGTCGGTCTGCGGAAACTGGATCGTCTGCCGGATGAAGCCCGTCGACACCGCGAGCTCGGCTTTCGGCGTCAGGTTCGCGTTGAGGTTGGCGCGGATGCTCGCGCGACCCAGGGTGTTCGGGCGGCGCCATTCGTCCTTCACCTCCTGCCCGGCGGCGATCGCCCGGGTGCGATCGAAGTCGGCCATCTTGAGCACGCCGACCTCGTCCTCGTACTCGCCGGCGGTGAAGAACCGGACGGTCTCCGTTCCGCCGCTGACCTGCGCGCCATACTGCGCGCGGGACCCGACGCCGATCGGCGTCGTCGACTTGTCCTCGAAGAGGTTGAAGGCCGCGACCGTGTCGCGACGCCCGCACTGCTTGTTGACCGTCGCCGTGCCGTTCACGACTTCGTTGAGGCTGCACAGCCGGCTAGACCGGGCCGCCACCGCGCCGACGGTGTCCTGCGCGATGATCGAGTACGCCGTCGGGTAGTCGTTGAAGTCCTCGATCCGCCCGCGCTCGACGTAGGCGTTGATCCGCGTCGCACCGGCCCGGCCTCGCTTCGTCGTGATGACGATGACGCCGTTGGCCGCGTCCGTTCCGTACAGCGTCGACGCCGACGGGCCGGGAACGACCTCGATGCTCTCGATCTCTTCGGGATTGATGTCGCCGACGCGCGAGGGCGCCGCACCGCCCGTGAACACGTTCGACGTGTTGATCGAGTTCACGTTCGACGTCATCCGCACGCCGTCGATGATGTAGATCGGCTCGTTGTTGAGCGAGAGGGAGCTCGCACCGCGGATGCGGATGCGCGCGCCCCCGCCGGTCGAGGTCGAGTTCAGGACGTTGAGGCCGGGCGCGCGCGCCGTGAGGAGGTCGGTCATGTTCGCGACTGCCCTCGTCTCGACGATCCGCGCCGCGTCGATCGATTGCATGGTGTGGCCGACCTCCTCGCGCCGCTGCTCGCCGGCCGCCGTCGTCACGACGGGGGCGAGGCTGACGGGCGCCGCGCGGAGTCGGAAGTCGACGGTGTTCGACTGTCCCGCGACCACGGTCGCTGGCTGCTTGGCCTCCGTGTAGCCGATGCGGAGCACGCGCAACGTGAGGGCGCCCACGGGCGCCGAGCGGATGGTATACCGCCCGGCCTCATTGGTCTGGGCCCCGACGTTGGTGCCGACGACGGCAACCTGCGCGCCGGGGATCCCGACACCCGAGGCTGCGTCGACTACCTGGCCCGTGATGATGGTGGCTTGGTCCTGCGCCTGCACCGCGCCGGCCACCCCCAGCGCGAGCACGACGAGCCCGGCTCGTGTCCAACGACTCATTTTCATCATTCTCCTTGTACCTTCCGTGACAGGAACGGAAAGACCGCGAATGCCGATTGTGGTACGCGGACGGAGCGGCGTCAATATCGGACGCGCGCGCGGGTAAGAAAAAAGGGCCGCGTCGCGACGCGGCCCTTCCCTTCCGGCGCGGCAGCCGGGCTCAGTCCACGGCTTCGCTCCGTTCCGTCACGATGCGCACGCGGTCGTCCGCGACCTCGAGGAAACCGCCGGCGACGCGAAACCGCTGTGTCGTGCCTCCGTTCGTGAGTCGAAGCGTCCCTTCACCGAGGAGTGTGATCATCGGCGCGTGCTGCGTGAGGATGCCCACCTCACCGTCGAACGCGGGAGCGACGATCGACTCCGCCTGCCCCTCGTAGAGCGTGCGCTCCGGCGAGACCACCGAGACCGTGAGCATGATCAGGACTTCGCCAGGCGCTCGGCGTTGGCGACGACGTCTTCCGTGCCGCCGGCCATGAAGAACGCCTGCTCCGGCAGGTGATCGAACTCGCCCGCGACCAGCCGCTCGAACGACGAGATCGTCTCCTCGAGCTTCACGTACTTGCCGGGGATGCCGGTGAACTGCTCCGCGACCGCGAAGGGCTGCGACATGAAGCGCTGGATGCGGCGCGCGCGGCCGACGATCTTCTTGTCGTCCTCCGAGAGCTCGTCCATGCCGAGGATCGCGATGATGTCCTGGAGCTCCTTGTAGCGCTGCAGGATGCGCTGCACGCTCGTCGCGACGCGGTAGTGACGCTCGCCGATGAACTGCGCGTCGAGGATGCGGCTCGTCGACGCGAGCGGATCGACCGCGGGATAGATCCCGAGCTCGGTGATCGCGCGAGAGAGCACGACCGTCGCGTCGAGGTGCGCGAACGCGGTCGCGGGCGCCGGGTCGGTGATGTCGTCCGCGGGAACGTAGATCGCCTGCACCGACGTGATCGAGCCATTCTTGGTCGACGTGATGCGCTCCTGGAGGTCGCCCATCTCCGTCGCCAGCGTCGGCTGGTACCCGACCGCGCTCGGCATGCGGCCGAGCAGCGCCGACACCTCGGAGCCCGCCTGCGTGAAGCGGAAGATGTTGTCGATGAAGACGAGAACGTCCGCGTTCTCCTTGTCGCGGAAGTACTCGGCGACCGTGAGGCCGGTCAGTCCCACGCGGAGGCGTGCCCCCGGCGGCTCGTTCATCTGACCGTAGATGAGCGCGACCTTGTCGAGGATCCCCGCCTCCTTGAACTCCAGATAGAGATCGTTCCCCTCGCGCGTGCGCTCGCCGACGCCGCAGAATACCGAGCGGCCGCCGTGACCCTTCGCGACGTTGTTGATCAGCTCCTGGATGACGACCGTCTTGCCGACGCCCGCGCCGCCGAAGAGGCCGATCTTTCCACCCTTCACGAAGGGAGCGATCAGGTCGATGACCTTGATCCCCGTCTCGAAGATCTCGGTCTTCGGCTCGAGGTTCACGAAGTCAGGGCGCTTGCGGTGGATCGGCCAGCGCTCGGTGTTCGCGGGGATGGCCGCTCCGTTGTCGATCGGGTCGCCGAGCACGTTGAGGATGCGGCCGAGCGCCGCCTCGCCGACCGGCACCGAGATCGAGCTCCCCGTATCGGTCGCCTCCATGCCGCGCTCGATGCCGTCGGTGGAGGACATCGCGACCGCGCGAACCTGATTGCGGCCGATGTGCTGCTGCACCTCGGCGACGATGCGGTTCGTCTCACCGGTCGAGGACTTGGCGCGGACCTCGAGCGCGTTGTAGAGCTCGGGGAGCCTCTCCGACTCGAACTCGACGTCGAGCACCGGTCCGATCACCTGGACGATCCTGCCGACGGTCTTCTTTGGGGCGGCCATCGTTGCCATATCGATCACACTCTCGCTGATGAGTCCTGTGCCTGACGTTCGTTATTCGAGCGCCGCCGCGCCGCCGACGATCTCCGCGATCTCCTGCGTGATCTGCGCCTGGCGGGCGCGATTGTAGTTCCGCCGGTACACCGTGAGCAGCTCGCTCGCGTTGTCGGTCGCGTTCTTCATCGCCGTGCGGCGCGCCGCCTGCTCGGCGGCCGCCGTCTCCACGAGCGCACGGTAGACCGCGTTCCGGACGTACGCCGGAAGCAGCTGGGTCAGCAGCTCCTCCGCCGACGGAAAGAGAAGGTAGTCGCGCCGCGCCACGCCCGGCTTCGTCTCCGGCGGCGTCACGGGAAGGATCCGCTCCGTCGTCGGCGGCGTGGAGAGCACCGAATTGAAGCGCGAAGCGACGACGTAGACCGCGTCGAGCCGGCCGGCGATGAAGCCCTCCATCAGCGCCGTCACGAGCGAGGTCGCGTCGTCGGCGCTCGGGCGGTCGCCGAGATCCGTCCGCTGCGTCGCGAGCGTCCGCCCGACATAGCGGAAGAAGCCGACGCCCTTCCGCCCGACCACGTGCAGCTCGACTTCGGTGCCCTCGCGCTCGAGCCGCGCGACGGTGTTGCGTGCTTCCTTGATCAGGTTCGCGTTGAACGCGCCGGCGAGGCCGCGGTTCGACGTCAGCGCGAGCACGGCCGCGCGACGCGCAGCCGTGGGCTGTCGAAGAAGCGGAAAGCGCTCGGCGAGCTCCGGCGAATAGAGGTTCGCGATCGTGTCGGCGATCGCCGTCGCGAAAGGCCGCGCGGCGACGACGCGATCCGTCGCGCGCTTGAGCTTCGACGTCGCGACCATCTCCATCGTGCGCGTGATCTTGCGCGTGTTCTCGGTGGACTTGATCCGTCCCTTGAGCTCGCGTCCCTTGGCCATGCGGGTAGTCGGGTGAGTGCGTGGGCCGGCTGCTTACCGCGACTGCGACTGCGCGACCTTCTTGTACGCCTCGATCCCCTGCCGGAGCGTCCCCTCCATCTCCTTCGAGAGCGCGCGCTCCTTGCGAATCGCCTGGCCGACCTGCGGGAACTGCGTGTGCATGAACTCGTGGAAACCGCGCTCCCACTCGCGCACCTGCGCCACCGGCACGTCGTCGATGAAGCCGTTGGTCACCGCGAAGATGATCATGACCTGCTGCTCGACCGGCATCGGCGAGTACTGCGGCTGCTTCAGCACCTCGACGGTGCGCGCGCCGCGCTCGAGCTGGCGCTTCGTCGCCGCATCGAGGTCGGAGGCGAAGGCCGCGAAGGCCTCGAGCTCGCGGTACTGCGCGAGGTCGAGGCGGAGGCGGCCGGCGACCGACTTCATCGCCTTGATCTGCGCCGAACCACCGACGCGCGACACCGAGATGCCGACGTTCACCGCCGGACGCTGGCCGGCGTAGAACAGGTCCGCCTCGAGGAAGATCTGACCGTCGGTGATCGAGATGACGTTCGTGGGGATGTATGCGGAGACGTCGCCCGCCTGCGTCTCGATCAGCGGCAGCGCCGTGAGCGAGCCGCCCGGCTTGAGGATCGTCTTCCCGTCGACGACGCCATTGTCCTCGCGGAGCTTGGCCGCGCGCTCGAGCAGGCGCGAGTGGAGGTAGAAGACGTCGCCCGGGAACGCCTCACGCCCCGGCGGACGCCGGAGGACGAGCGACAGCTGCCGGTAGGCAGCGGCCTGCTTCGAGAGGTCGTCGTACACGCAGAGCGTCGGCCGCCCCTCGTTGTACATGAAGTACTCCGCCATCGCGCACCCCGAGTACGGCGCGATGTACTGCATCGGCGCCGGGTCGGACGCCGGCGCGGCGACGACGATCGTGTACTCCATCGCCCCCGACTGCTTCAGCCGCTCGACCACCGACGCGACCGTCGACGCCTTCTGGCCGATCGCGACGTAGACGCAGATGACGCCCTGGCCCTTCTGGTTGATGATCGT
>DATAIS010000058.1:0-3335 GCA_036262535.1 Gemmatimonadaceae bacterium
CGGTCCACTCGTCGCGGTCCTCCTCGTGGTCTGGCTGATCAGCTGGCTCCTCGCGCCGCTCGTCACCCGGCTGCTCGCGACGGCGGTGAGTCGCGGCCGCGAGTATCTCGCCGACTCGATGAGCGCGCAGTTCACGCGCAATCCGATGGCGCTCGCGACGGCGCTGGAGAAGATTGGCGCCGCGCACGCGCCCACTCACTCGGTGAAGCAGTCGTTCGCCCACCTCTGCATCGCCGACCCGCTCGGCCGCGCCGTGAACTCGCGGGAGGGCAGGCTCGCCGATATCTTCGCGACGCATCCGCCGATGCCTCTGCGCGTCGCCCGCCTCAAGGCGATGGGCTACCAGGCGCTGAAGCAGAGCGGCAGCTACGTACCGCCCGGCATCCCAGCCTGATCCCCGTCATGCGCGCAGCCGTACTCGCGCTGGCGCTCGCGCTCGGCGCGAGCGCCAGTCCGCTTCACGCCCAGTTCCTCTGGCGCCCCGACGCCGAGTGGCGGACGATCGAGACCGAGCACTTCGTCGTTCACTACCCGCGCGAGTTCGAGGAATGGACGCGCGCCATGGCCGAGCGCCTCGAGGGCGTCCGCGCCGCGGTCGGACGCGAGGTCGGTAGCGTCCCGCGCGAGCGCGTCGCCGTCCTCGTCACCGATCCGATGAACGAATCGAACGGGTCGGCATTGCCCTTCATCGAAGCGCCCGCGATCATCGTCTGGCCGACGCCTCCGGACCCCCGGTCGGGGATCGGCAACGCGCGCAGCTGGGGCGAGATCCTCGCTGTGCACGAGTTCGCGCACCTCGCGCACCTCACGCGCCCGACGCGCAACCCGCGGGAGGCGCTCCTGATGCGCCTCTCTCCACTCGGCTTCGGTCCGGTGCTTCGCAAGAGCCCGCGCTGGGTGATCGAGGGCTACGCGACGTACGTCGAAGGGCGCCTCACGGGCACCGGCCGTCCACACGGCGTCTGGCGTCCCGCGATGCTGCGGCAGTGGGCGCTCGAGGGACGGCTGCCGACGTACGGGCAGCTGAGCGGTTGGGACGAGTTCCGCGGCGGCAACTTCGCGTACCTGGGCGGCTCCGCCTTCCTCGAGTGGCTCGCCGCGCGCCGCGGCGATTCGACGATCGTGCATCTGTGGCGACGCATGAGCGCCCGCCGCAATCGAAGCTTCGACGCGGCTTTCACTGGCGTCTACGGCGATGTGCCGCGGTCGCTGTACGGGCGCTTCACCGCCGAGCTCACGGGACAGGCGCTCGAGATCGAGCGCGAGCTGAAGGCGGCGGGGCTCATCGAGGGGACTCTCGTGCAGCGGCTCGCCTGGGGCACCGGTGATCCCGCTGTCTCACCCGACGGGAAGCGCATCGCCGTCGTGCTGCGCGGTCGTGAGACGCCGCCGCGGGTCGTCGTCTGGAACACCGCCGACGAGCCGGAGGACAGTGCGCGCATTCGCGCCCGCGAGCGCGCGCGCCGGCGAGACCCCGAGGACGTTCCCGACGTGCCGTTCTATCCGCGGCCGAAGCGCACGGTGGCGACGCTCCGCGCCGAGAACGGCTTCGGCTACGACGCACCGCGCTGGATGCCGGGCGGTGAGCAGCTGCTGGCGACACGGGCGGTGCCGCTCTCCGATGGCACGCTGCGCTACGACCTGTTCGAGTGGAACACGAAGACGAAACACGTTCGCCGCATCACCCATGGCGCCGGGATACGTGCCGCCGATCCGTATCCCGACGGCCGGAGCGCCGCCGCGCTGCGCTGCGCACGGGGATCGTGCGATCTCGTGCGCGTTTCACTCGCCGATGGCGCGGTGACGGTCCTGGCCGCGGGCTCTCCGCTGCGCGCCTTCTACCGCCCACGCGTCGCGCCGGACGGACGCACGGTCGTCGCCACGGTCTCCGACTCGGGGCAATGGCGGCTCGCGGCGGTGGACGATGCCGGGTTCCGCTTCCTCGACGCCCGAGATGGCGTCAACCGTTTCGATCCCGAGTTTGTCGCAGACGGCCGGCTTCTCTACGTGTCGGAAGCGGGGGGCGTTCCCAACGTCGCCGTCCGCTCGCTTGTCGCGGATTCGGCACGCCAGCTGACGCGCGTCACCGGCGTCGCGATCGCCCCCTCGGTCGGCGGCGGGCGCGACGTGTACTTCCTCTCGTTGCATGCGCAGGGGCTGGATGTGCGGCGCATCCTCCTCGACGGCGCCCGACTGGAGCCGGTGGCGATCGAGCCGGGACTGGCGCCGGCGGCGCAGCGCCCCGTCGTCGCGGCCGATACATTCCCGCGCTCGACGTTAGGCGCGCCGCGGTCATACGGCCTCGGACCGCGCGAGTACCGCTTTCTCGCCGGCTACGGCATCGCCGCCGACGGGAAGGAGGGCACGATCGCCGTCGCCAGCACCGACAAGGTGGGGCGGCTGACCTGGATCGCGCAGGGGAGCATCGGCTCCGAGTGGCGGCCGCGCGGAGGATCGGTCGCAGCCGCCTGGCGAGGGTTCCGCCCCGCGATCGAGCTCGAGGCGATGGCGCTGTCGCGCGACGCCTCCCGGCAGCTGCCGGCGGGCTTCACGAGCGCGCTCGACGACATCGACCTGCGCGGCGGCGACGTCGCGACCTCGCTCGACGTCACCTGGGCCGGCGGATACTTCCGCGGCGAGATTGGGGGCGCCCTGCAGCGCATGGGCGTCGCCGGGGGCGGGCAGTCCATGCGCACGATGGGCTTCGCGAACACCACCGGCTACTTCCTCCAGCGCGGTGAGCGGCGGCTGCTGAGCGAGCGACTCCAGCTCCATGTCGCCAGCGGCCGCGGCGGCGGCGGGTCCACGGGCGACTGGATGCGCGGCGTCGCGGGACTCGACATCGTCGCCGGTACCCCGCAGCAGAACCTCGAGCTCTCCGTCCAGTACGGCGCGGTCACCCGCGAGACGGCCTTCGGCGAACAGTTCGTCGTCGGCGGCGCGCCGCCGTCCTTCACGACCGGCAGGACGCTCGAGCAGTGGGTGGCGATGCCCGTACTCCCATTCGGAGCGATGCGTGGCGATCGCGTCTACTCATATCGCGCCGCGATCGGCGGCGGCGGCTTCGAACCCTACTTCTGGTGGGGCAGCGCGGGTCGCTCGTTCGACGACTGGATGCGCGTCGCGGGCATCGACGCGACCGTGGCCGTGCCGCCGCTCCCCATACTGCGGATGCCGGCGGCACGGGCACAGGCGGGTGTCGGCTATTCGCTCGACGACCCCTGGAAGAAAAAGGTGCGCGCCTACCTCAGCGTGGCGTACCGTCCGTGAGCCGGCGCTCGCGGTTCCAGTCGATGCTGAATGGGCCGGCACCGTTGAAGGCGAAGAAGAGCCAG
>DATAIS010000059.1:0-11011 GCA_036262535.1 Gemmatimonadaceae bacterium
CCCGGCGCGCGCGAATCGGTCGCGTGTCGCAGGTGGGATGGCGCGCATGTCGGCGATGAGGAGCGCGCGCGCGACGGGCGCGTCGGTGCCGAAGGCGTCGTCTATGATGCGCCCGAGTCGCTCGCGAAGACGCGCGAGCCCGCGAGGGGGCGCCGTCGACCGGATGTGGGCATCCACCATCGCGGGTCCTCGCTGCGACAGCGTGAGCCGGCCGGCTACGACGCCGGTCGATCCCGCCGCGATCTCACCCGAGCGAACCGACATCGCCGCGTCGAACGTGCAGCCGTCGGCGCCGGTGAGCCGGGCGACGGCGAAGTCGCCGGGCCTCATCGGAACGGCCGCGTCGAACCGCGCAGCACCGGCGCGCACGACGGACATCGCGCACGCCCTGTCCGCTCGCGCTGCCGCTGTGCCGGCGAGGAGCCCCGCGGCGAGGGCCGCGCTGGCCGCGGCGAATCGCAGCTCGCGTCGAGCGGCTGCCAGGACGCCGAGCAGCGCGCAGGCCACGACGCCGGCGCGGAGCGCCGCCTGGAGCGCAGCGAGCGCGCCGGCAGCGTAGCAGAGGACCACGACGGCGACGGAAGGCATCGGGGACGGCCCCGACGCCCGCCGTCAGCGAACGTCAGGCGATCCGAGGGGCGGTGTGTGGCGCGGGTTCGCGGCGACGCGCTTCATCGCGTCGAGAACGACGGTGATGACCTTGGCGCGACCCTGCTCCGACTGAAGCTCGAGCCGTGAGAGCGCAGCCCCGATCGGCGGATCGCCCGTCGCGTAGCGCGGTGTAGTGTGGTTCAGCGCGAGCGACAGAACGTCATCGCGACATTTCGCGCAGCCACAGAACTCCGGGGAGCGCCTGCGGATATTGTCGTACGCGTCCGCGACCGCGTCTTCGAGGAGATTCTTCATCCGGCCATCGGCAGCGGCTGGCGCTCGCGCACCACCGCCCCCGTGAACGTCGAGCCGGTCGTTCCGGTCAGCTCGACGGTGAGGTATTCACCGAGCATGGCGGCGTCGCCGGGAACGAGCACCGTCTTGAAGTCGCGTGTCCGCGTCTGGAGGAGATTCTCGCCACGACGCGCCTCCTTCTCCACCAGGACCTCGACGCGACTACCGAGAAGCCTGAGGTTTCGCGCTCGCGCGCCGGCGCGGATCGTTTCGATGAGCCGTGCGAGCCGCTCCGCCGCGACCTCGTCGGACACCGTCTCGCTCGCGGGCATGCGCGTCGCGGGCGTCCCTTCGCGCGGCGAAAACTTGAAGGTGAAGGCGTCGTCGAAGCCGATCTCGCGCACCGCGCTCAGCGTCTCCGCGAAATCCTCGTCGGTCTCCCCGGGGAAGCCGACGATGACGTCGGTCGTGAGGGCGAGATTGGGGATCGCGGCGCGCAGTCGCGCCACGCAGTCCATGTAGCCCTCACGCGTGTAGCGGCGAAGCATCCGCTTCAGTGTGCGCGACGATCCGCTCTGCATCGGCAGGTGGACGTGCTCGCAGACCGCCGGGACCTCCGCCATCGCGCCCACGACGCGGTCGCTGAAGTCGTTCGGATGCGGGCTCGTGAAGCGCACGCGGCGCACGCCCGCGACGCCGCCGACGGCGCGAAGCAGGTCGGCGAAGTCGTGGTGGCCATCGTCGTACGAGTTCACCGTCTGGCCGAGGAGGACGACCTCGCTCATGCCCTCGGCGGAGACCTGCTCCACCTCGCGCACGACGTCCTCGAGACGGCGCGACCGCTCGGGGCCGCGCGTAGTCGGCACGATGCAGTAGGTGCAACGGTAGTCGCAGCCGCGCTGGACGGGAATCCACGCCTTCACGCGGTCGAAGCGGCGCGGCGTGAAGTCCTCGTAGTGCTCCTCGAGGTCGAAGTCGGTCGCCACCGCTTTCCGTCCCTCGCGAGCTCCTTCGACCAGAGCCGGCAGCGCACGATATCCGTCAGGGCCGATGACGAGGCTGACGTGCTTCGCCTGGTCGAGGATCCGCTGCCCGAGCCGCTGAGCCATGCATCCCGTCACGCCGACGATGCTCTCGGGCTTCATGAACCGCCGCAACTCGCCGAGCCGGCCGATCACCCGCTGTTCGGCGTGGTCGCGGATCGCACAGGTGTTCACGAGAATGACGTCGGCGCCCTCAGGACCGTCGACCGCGTCGTACCCGGAGGCCGCCAGCTTTCCGAGCATGAGCTCGGAATCGCTGACGTTCATCTGGCACCCGTAGGTCTCGATGTAAACGGTGGGTCGGGTCGCCTCGGCCATCTGCTCGCGTCGTAGGGGAAGGAAGCGGCTAAATATAGCGCCGACAGCCGGTTGGCGCGACGGCGCGGGACGTCGCGAGGCCCCGCAAGGGAGCCGGAGAGGCCAGAAATGTGACCGGGAGAAGGTGGGCGGTTCGCGAAACCCGTGCCGTTGTGGCCGCTTGTGCGTCCTCACTACAGGAACGTCCACCTTTCAACCCGCCCCCTCCTGGGAGGCATTTCGATGCGATCGAGACACGTCAACGCCCTGCTCATCACGGCAGGCCTGCTCGCGGCAGCTGCCCCAGCGAAGGCGCAGGGGTACCTCGAGTTCGGCGGCTTCGGCACCCTCGCGAAGTTCGACCCGACACTTCCCTTCGGCACGAAGAACTCGGGCGGAGCGCGTCTCAGCTTCGCGTCCGGATCGGGGCTGGGGACCTTCATTCTCGAAGGTGACGCCTCGTACTTCGATCTCAACGCGGCACCGCCGTCGAAGCTGGTGCTGATCCCGGCGCACGCGCGCCTGGTGTATGCGCCGACGATCGGCCAGCTGTCGCTACTGCTCGGCGCCGGTGCGGTGCACAACGACTATCGTATCACAGGCCCCGTGAAGGGCGGGATGCGTGAGTGGGGCTACAGCGGCCTCGCCGGCTTCCGCGTCGCGATGGGGAGCTACATGTCGCTCCGCGTCGAAGGCGTCCTCGATTACATCACGCATCCGTACCCGCACACGGGCAACATGCCGCTGCGCACGACCAACCGGTCGGTGCAGGCGGGCCTCGCGTTCCCGCTATGGAACGCGCCGCGTGTCGCGAAGCCCGAGCCGAAGCCGATCGTGGCGGCTCCGACGCCTGCTCCGACGCCTGCTCCGACGCCCGCTCCGACTCCGGCTCCCGAGCCGGCGAAGCCGACGCCGCAGCCCGACACCGACAACGACGGCGTGCCCGACATCCGCGACCAGTGCGCGGCGACGGCGCCCGGCACGGCGGTGGATCTCGCTGGCTGCCCCGCGTACCGCGACACGGACAACGACGGCGTCATCGACAGCAAGGATGCATGCCCGGCGACGGCCGGTAACGAGGCGGTCGATGGCCGTGGCTGCCCGCTCGCCAGGGACACCGACCAGGACGGCGTGCCCGACACGCGCGACCGCTGCCCGGCCACCGCGGCTGGCACGGCGGTGAACTCGATCGGCTGCGCTCCGGAACCGGTGCCGGCTCCCGCTCCCGCCCCGGCCCCGCAGCCGCTGTTCAAGAACAACGAGCGCACCGTCACGCTCCGTGGCGTGAACTTCGAGCCGGCCAAGGACGACCTGACCGCGGGCTCGATGGCGATCCTCGACGAAGTGGCGCGTCAGCTCAACGAGGCGCCGAGCATCAAGGTGGAGATCGGCGGGCACACCGATGCGCGCGGTCCGTACACGCGCAACGTCAACCTGTCGCTCCAGCGCGCGGAAGCCGTGCGCGCGTACCTGGTCATGCAGGGTGTGAGCGCGGATCGTCTGGTGGCGCGTGGCTACGGGCCGGCGAAGCCGGTCGGCAGCAACGACTCGGTCAGCGGCCGCGCGATGAATCGCCGCGTGGAGCTCAAGCGCATCGACTGACGCTCCAGCGCTGAGAAGTGAAGAAGCCCGCCGGCAGTGCCGGCGGGCTTCTTCGTTCATGCGGCGCTGATCGCCGCGTTCTCCGTCGGCGGGCGCGTTGGGAGGCGGAAGTGGAAGGCGCTCCCCCGCCCTTCCTCGCTCTGGACCCAGATGCGGCCGCCGTGCGCCTCCACCGCGAGCTTGCAGAAGGCGAGACCGAGCCCGGAGCTGCGCACGCGAGGTGCGTTGGGCGTCCGCACCTGCTCGAACTTCCGGAATATCAGCTCCTGGTACTCCTTCGGGATGCCGGGGCCGTTGTCCGCGACCGTGAAGAGGATACCGTCGCCGTCGAGCCGCGCCGACAGGTGGAGCTCCACCGCACGCGCGCTGTGCGTGATCGCGTTCTGGATGAGGTTCGCGAAGACTCGCTTGAGCAGCGTCGGGTCGGCCTCGAAGACGGGTACGTCGTCGCCGACCTCGGTGCGGACGACGACTCCTTCCTGCTGGAAGCGGAGGCGCCACTCGTGCACGATCTCGGACAGCAGCGCTGCCGGGGCGATCGGCGCCGTGACGAGCGAGATCGTCGTCTCCTCGAGCCGTGCGACCTCGAGCAGGTCCTCGATCAGCGTCAGCAGGTCCTCGGCCTTGCCTTCCGCATCGGCGAGGGCGCGGCGCACGGAGTCGCTGACGGCGCCGAAGTCGCCGTCGGTGACCATCTCGAGCGTCGCGAGCACCGTCGTGAGGGGGCTCTTGAGGTCGTGCACGATCATCTTCATCAGATCGTCGCGCACCTTCTCGAGCTCGCGCATCTTGCGGAAGCTCTCCTCGAGGGCGTCGGTCGCGCCCTTGAGGCGGATCAGCGATCGCACCCGCGCGCCGAGCACGAGACGGTTGTGCGGCTTGGTGAGGAAGTCGTCGCCGCCGGCCTCGATCGCGCGCACGCGGTCGGTGGTGTCGTTCAGTGCCGTCACGAAGATGACGGGAATGCGCGCCGTGCGCGGATCGCGCTTGATGCGCCGGCAGACCTCGAAGCCGGTCGAGCGGTCGTCGACGCCGAGATCGCCGGCGGGCATCGATACGTCGAGGATGCAGAGCTCGGGCTTGTGCTCGAAGCAGGCGGCGAGCGCGGACGGTCCGTCGCTCGCCGCGATGGTGCGGTAGCCTAACGTGTGGAGCTGGTCGAAGAGCAGCTCGACGTTCGCGGGAACGTCGTCCGCGACGAGGATGAGGGGTGAGGGCGCTTCGGTCGCCTCGCTCATGCCCGGATCAGGGGCGCACGGTGAGGCCGAAGCCCACGGTGTACGCCGTCTCGCTCGCCACGTTCCGCGACGCGCGCTGGAGGAAGACCTGGAGGTTCGCGCGGTTGAATGCGAATGGCGCCATCGCGCCGATCGTTGCCGAACGCTCGGTGACCTGCGTCCAGTGGGTTGGCGTGCTGCCGTCCGGCGCCTCGTAGGCGAGCTCGCGGCTGCGAACCCCGGCGCGAAGCGTCAGCGAGCGCCCGAAGAAGCGCGGGCCCGGTGTCTCGATGCCCAGGGAGTACGAGTTCGCATCCCGCGGCTTGGACTCACGCGACAGCGGCGCGAGCGAGCTCCAGCGCGTCTGCTCGACCCCCGCCGCGAGCGTGGTGCGCGCGGCGACTTCATAGCTGACTCCGGCGCCGAAGCGATCAGGCACGTCGGCATTGCCTACCGTGGAATCGGCGCCGGCGGCCGTCTGCGTTTCCATCTGCAGCCTGTTGCCCAGCCGCGCCGACGCGCCGATGGCGAGCTTGGCGAAGGGACGGAGCTCGACGCCAGCGGAGATCGCGGATCCGGAGAAGCGGAGTGGCGTGATCTGCCGGTAGCGGTTGAAGGCCCCGGTGGTGTCGGCGGTCGCGTCCTGGGTCGTGCGCGAGACGGCGACTCGCTGGTCGAAGCGGTTCGAGCCGACGATGCCATGTACGCCGGCGCCGACCGCGAGCCACTTCGCCGCGGCGTAGCTCGCGGCCAGCCTCACGTCCGACATCCCACCCTCGACCGACGTCTGCTCGCTGACGAACAGCGACTCCGCGCCGATGAGCTGACGCGATGTGCGGACCGTCTCGAAGGTGCGATCGAGGAGCTGGGAGATGCTCAGCGAGAAAGCGAGCCGTCCGCCGGCGGGAAATGCCGCGAACACCGCGGGAAATCGGTTCGTCGTGGTGCGCAGCGCGCCGCCGTCGCTGAGGCGCGTGCGGCGGAACTCCGGCTCGTACTGGAACTGGATCGCGGCCGTGCCCCAGTGGATGATCGCCGCGGGATTGAGGGGCGTCCCCTCATCCAACTCGGCCAGCGCACCAGCCGTGGACTGCGCGCGCGTGCCAAGCTGCCCCGTCGGGTAGCCGTAGCCCTGCACGCTCGGCGTTCCCTGCGCGCCGAGGGGAAGCGCGATCAGGAGCGAGAGGGAGATCAGGTACCGGGTCACGGCGTCGGCGTGGTCAGGGTTGGAACGTAGGTGATCTGGAGCGTCGGACGGGTCGCGGGACCGGATTCGGTCGATGCGAAGCGTATGTCCTGAACGGCGACCCAGATCGGCTCGACGCGGAGGATGATGGCGTAGGGCTCGTCGCCCGGATCCGTCCCCCTCCAGGCGCGGAGCTGGGGGACGATCTCGTAGAGGCGCAGTCCGCTCCCGCTCGAGCTGACCCGTCGCCCGAACTCGCCGGTGATGGCGCCCCGGCCGGCGGTGATCGATTCGGTGATGAGCGACGCGCGCGCGGTGTCGGTGATGGTCGCGCGCGCGAGGCCGACGAGCAGGTAGAGATCCGCGGTGTCGTTCGGGAACGCGACCGGCGAGGGGAGCTGCGTGAGGCGCAGCGTCGCACGCAGGATCTGCGTCGAGTCGACGAGCTTGCGCGGGATCTCGAAGCGGAGATAGGCCCGCCGCTGCGGGAAGGTCGTCGCCGAGATGACGCCGGCCGGCGGCGCGTCGGTGCCCTTCACGACGAGTGTGTACTGGCTGAGCGGACCCGCGATCCTCCCGTCGTCGCGCGGGGAGAGGGACGACTGGCCGAACGTGGCGACGCTGTCCTTCAGGCTGTCGCCGGCAACCCGGGTGACCGGCCTGGCGCGGAGCGCCATGTTGCGCAGGATGCCCATATGGACGTCGCCGCCCGACTGGATGCGCACCCCGAGGCGGACCCTTCCCGACCGCGCGAGGGCGCCGTTGACGAGGGTGTCCGAGATGGGAATCGTGAACGACGTGTCGGTCATCTGCCCACGCCCCGCGCGACGCGTCCCGACGAGCCGGTCGGGGCGGAAGAGCGCGGCAACCGGTGCGACGGCCGTGTCGGCGACGCCGCTCGTGTCCACGTTGTAGACGGCGAAGGTGATGCTGTCCGTGGTCGCGCGGTAAGTCGAGTCGCTGACCTGCAGCGCGAGCCGCGCATCGGTGACGACGCGAACGGTGTCGAGAACGTCGGCGCCGTTGCGCCTGACGTTGAAGAAATCGACGAGCGTGTCGAAGCGCGCCACGGCACGGAGGTCGATCCCCCCGTCGTTGCGCCGCGCGACCGACGTCATGCCCTCCTCGCCCGGAAACAGCGGCGTGAGCACCGTCGCGTCGAAGAGCACGCCCGGGATCACCGTGTCGGCGATCGTGACCCGCGGGTTCGGGCAGAACGCCGGACAGGCGCGCCCGGCGTCGAGGTTTTCGGTGCACGCCTGCGCCACGAGCGCGGCGCCGGCGATGAGGACGAGCTTACGCAAGACTGACACTCCTGCCTTTCACGTCGAAGCAATCCACGATTTCGATGATCACTGCATCAACCACGACGATGCGTACGAGCTTCATGCGCGCCCCATGGAGTCGGGAACGAACGGCTGCGGGAGGAGCTCCTCCAGAGACCACGCCGCTTCCCGCCCCTGGGCGGCGACGCTCACCACCGGAAGACTGGGGGCGAACTCGACCAGGACCTGCCGGCATACCCCGCAGGGTGGCGTTGGCTCCGCCGCCTCGGTGACGATGACGAGCGCGTCGAAGCCCGTGATGCCGCGCGCGACCGCCGCCGCGACCGCGCCCCGCTCGGCGCACATCGTCGCCGGGTAGGACGCGTTCTCGACGTTGCAACCCGTGATGACCGACCCGTCGTCACCAAGGAGCGCGGCGCCGACGCGGAACGACGAGTAGGGCGCGTAGGCCCGGTGCATCGCCTCCTCCGCCGCGCTCCGCAGTCGCTCGATCGTCGCCCGCCCGGGCTGGCGGTGGGTCATCCGCGCAGGAGCGTGCGCGCGAACGACGTTCCCCGCCCGCGATAGGGAACGCCGAGCCACTCCGCGACCGTCGCACCGAGGTCCGAAAACGTCTCCCGCTCGCCGAGGGCGACGGGGTGCGCGGGAATGCCGGCGGCGAGGAGCGGCACGCGCTCGCGCGCGTGGTCGGTCGACGGCGTCGTCGGGTCGTTTCCGTGATCGGCGGTGATGAAGAGCAGGTCGTCCTCGCGGAGGGCGGCGATGAGCGTCGGGAGGGCGCGGTCGAACTCGCGCAGCGCTCCGTAGAACCCCGCCGTGTCGTTCCGGTGCCCGTATTGCTGGTCGAAATCTACCAGATTGGCCAAGCAAAGCCCACCGTCGCTCCCCCTGAGCCATTCGAGGATCGCCTCGATCCCCTCCGCGTTCGAGGAGGTGTGCCGGGAGCGGATGTGCCGCCCCGCGAAGAGGTCGTCCACCTTCCCCACCCCATGCCGCGGGACACCGGCGACGGCGAGCGCGTCGAGGAGCGTCTCCTCGGGCGGCTCGATCGAGAAGTCGCGGCGATTCGCGGTGCGCTGGTAGGCACCCGGGCGACCCGCAAACGGCCGGGCGATGACGCGCGACACGTCGTGCGGCGCGACGAGCATCCCCCGTGCGGCTTCGCATGCGGCGTACAGCTCGTCGAGCGGCACCGTACCCTCGTCGGCGGCGACCTGGAAGACCGAGTCCGCCGAGGTGTAGAGAATGAGCGCCCCCGTACGCTGGTGCTCTTCTCCGAAGCGGTCGATGATCGCCGTCCCGCTCCCGACGACGTTGCCGATCACCGGCCGCCCGGCGAGCCGCGAGAACTCGGCGACGATCGCGGCGGGGAAGCCCTGGGGATAGGTGGGAAACGGCCGCGCCAGATGGACACCCGCGATCTCCCAGTGGCCGGTCGTGCTGTCCTTGCCCGCGCTGCGCGGGGTCATCAGCCCCCACGCACCGTGCGGCTCGAGGTCGGCCGCTAGCCCCAAGATCGGCTTGATCCTGCCGAGGCCGAGCGCCTCGAGGTTCGGCAGGTCGAAGCCACCGACGGCGCGGGCGAGGTTGCCGAGGGTGTCGCTCCCCACGTCGCCGTAGGCGTCGGCGTCGGGCGCGGCGCCGATGCCGACGCCGTCGAGGACGACGATGAGCGCGCGGCGGATCACGCCGCCTCGCGGTACACGCGCTCGAGCCGGCCGCGGAGCCCGGTCAGGAGCTCGTACGCGGAGAGCCGCGCACGCTCGGCGACGGCGGCGACCGTCAGGCAGTCGCCGCCGTCGGCGCCGACGAGCGTGGCCAGGTCGCCGGGGGCGCACCGTGCGCCGGTGACGTCGACCATCGTCATGTCCATCGTCACCAGGCCAGTCACGCGCCGGCGCGCGCCGCCGAGCAGCACCTCGCCGACGCTCGAGAGGGCTCGCCGGTAGCCGTCGGCATAGCCGATGGCGAGCGTCGCGACGACGCGGGGGCCGTCGGCGCGCCAGGTCGCCTCGTAGCTCACCGACTCTCCGGCGCTCACTTCACGCAGCTCGACGACGCGTGCCCTCACGGCGATGACCGGCGAGGCGGTGAGCCGCGCGCCCGAGTCGACGCCGTACAGAAAGATCCCCGGGCGCACGACGTCGAACTCCGACCGCGAGGTCAGACGCTCGACGGCGGGACCGTTTTCCGCGTGGAGGACGGCCGGCCGCCGCGGGAGCGCGGCTACGGCACTCGCGAAGCGCTCGCGCTGCAGCTGGGTCGCCCCGGAGTCGTGCGCCGAATGGAAGTGCGTGCATGCGCCTTCCGGCGGGTGCGAGCGCACCGCGTCGATGACCTCGCCGACGCGGTCCCAGCGAATGCCGGCGCGGGCCATCCCGGTGTCGATGCCGAGGTGCCATGCACCGCCGCCGGCGGCGGCCCACGCCACGACGCTCGACGCGCTGCCGAGCACCGGCGTTAGGCGCGCCTCGCGCGCGGCGGCGAAGTCGTCGGAGAGCAGCGGCGTGAAGACGACGATCGGCCGCGCGATCCCCGCGGCGCGAAGTGCGCGCCCCTCGACGACCGTCGCGACGCCGTAGCCCCATGGCGCGAGCGACTCGAGCGCACGCGTTGCCGCGACCGCGCCGAGCCCGTAGGCGTCGGCCTTGATCATCGGGAGGATGGGCACGCCGGCGTGGCGCGCGATCGTTGCCCCATTGCGACGCAACGCGCCCAGATCGATCTCGACCCAGGCGCGGCTCATTGCATTCGGTTGCTCTGTCATTCGGCGCGCGCTTAGTATACGAACGTGAACAACCCCGAGCAAGGCGATTCGTCGCTCGACGACACGCTCGCGCTGATGCACGACCTGCGCGCTCGCTGCGACTGGGATGCGGCGCAGACGCACGATTCGCTGCGCCCGTATCTCGTCGAGGAAGCGCACGAGCTGGACGACGCGTTGCGTGCCGGCGACGACCGCGCGATTCGCGAGGAGCTCGGCGACGTGCTGCTCCAGGTGCTGTTTCACGCCGTGATCGCCGAAGAGCGCGGCGCGTTCACGATGCGCGACGTCGGCGACGGGCTGATCGCGAAGATGCGCGCGCGACACCCGCATCTCTACGGCGACGGGGAGCGGGTCGGCTGGGAGCGGATGAAGGCGAAGGTGCGCGACTCGATCGCCGACGGACTGCCGGTGGACCTGCCGGCGCTGCATCGCGCGCATCGGCTCCAGGACCGCGCCGCGGGCGTCGGCTTCGACTGGCCCGATGTCGATGGGCCTGCCGAAAAGGTAGAGGAGGAGCTCGGCGAGGTTCGCGCCGAGCTCCGCGCCGGCGCCGCGGTGCACCACGAGCGCCTCGAGGCGGAGCTCGGCGACCTGCTCTTCGCCGCGGTCAACCTCTGCCGCAAGGCCGGCGTGCATGCGTCGCTCGCGCTCGACAAGGCGAACCTCAAGTTCGCGCGACGCTTCGAGTCGGTGGAGCGGCTCGCCCGCGAGCGCGGCATCGACGTCCG
>DATAIS010000060.1:0-3114 GCA_036262535.1 Gemmatimonadaceae bacterium
CGGAGGAGGTGAAGGCGCTCGACGGACGCAGTTAGCTCACTCTCAGCACGCGCCCCGGCGCGGAGGAATGCGATGCGAGCCTACATCATCACCACCGGAATCGTCTTCGCGCTGCTCGTCGTCATGCACGTCTGGCGCGTCGTCGCCGAGTCACACGCCCTGGTGAGCGACCCCCATTTCCTGATACTGACGGTGCTCAGCGCGGCACTGAGCATCTGGGCCTTCACCCTTCTTCGACGTCGCGGGCCGAATTCCTGAAACGACTCCCCGAGAAAGGCCTCGGTCGGTTTCTATCCGCCGACTTTCACACAGAGAACACAGAGGCCACAGAGGGCCGCAGAGGACCCGGCGGAATTCACTCGCCCCGCTTGCCCCCAAAATCTCTCAGAGCTCTAGGTGCTTTGGGAACGGCACGCGCCTCTGGTTCACTGATGGGTGTGTAGTCTCTGCGGCCCTCTGCGGCCCTCTGCGTCTCTGCGGTGCGACAACAGCTCAGAAACCGACCGAGGCTTCTAGCCGTCGACGATCCGCAGCTCGCGCTGGAGCGTCTGCTTCACCGGGCAGCGGTCGGCGATCTCCATCAGTCGCTTGCGCTGCTCGTCGGTGAGCGGCCCGGTGAGCTCGATGCGCCGCTCGATGTCGTGCATGCCGACGTCCTCGACGTCGCACTGCGCGCAGTCCTTCTCGTGCGAGCGCCCGCTGCGCACGCTGATCCGCACGCGCTCGAGCGGCCAGCGCTTCCGGTCGGCGTACATGCGCAGCGTCATCGCCATGCAGCCGGCCAGCGCGCCGAGCAGGTACTCGTAGGGAGTCGGGCCCGTGTCGGTACCGCCGACGTCGAGCGGCTCGTCGGCGAACGCTTCGTGCTTGCGCGCGCTCAGCCGCGTGCGGAACCCGCTCCTTCCCGTCTCGGCGGAGACCCACCCCTTCCCCGGAAGTGCGGCGCTGTCGGTCGATGCGGTGGCGGCTGGCCCGGACATTGTTGACTCCTCGCGTGACTCGTGCGCGGTACGTTAGCCGGCACACACGACCACCGTCGAGGCCTCCATGGTGATGGACCCGCCGTATCCCCGCCTCATTCCGGCGAGCCGGACGCCCGGGATCATGCTCGGTATCGGCCTCGGCGGCTTCGCCGACGGCATCTTGTTCCATCAGGTCCTGCGCTGGCACGACATGGGATCGTCGGTCGTCCCGCCGACGACGATGGCGACGATGCGCCAGAATATCATCTGGGACGGCTGGTTCCACGTCGCGATGCTCGTCCTGACGACGATCGGCGCCTACGCGCTCCTTCGCGACGCGCGACGCCGCGTCGAGCTGCCGACGCCACGCGCGTTTACGGGTCTGCTTCTACTCGGCTGGGGGATCTTCAACCTCGTCGAGGGGATCGTCGACCATCATATCCTCGGCCTCCATCACGTGCGCGACCTGCCGGTGCACAAGCCGGTGTACGACTGGATCTTCCTCGCCATGGGCGGCGTGGGGTTGATCCTGGTGGGGTGGCTGATGGCGCGAGGCTCTGTCGGACGACCCGCCACAACGCGACATTGACGTCGTGATCATCCCCGCTCCAGTCACGCTCGAGGGACACGGCGTCCGCCTCGAGCCGTTAGGGCGAGAGCACGCCGAAGCGCTGCGCGCCGCCGCGAGCGATGGCGAGCTGTGGGAGCTCTGGTACACCACCGTCCCCGAACCGGGCGCGGTGGACGCCTACATCGCGACGGCGCTCGAGGGACTACGCGACGGTCACATGCTCCCCTTCGTGGTGCGCGAGCTCGAGCGGGGTGAGATCATCGGCACGACGCGCTACCACGACATCGTGCCCAGAGTCGAGCGCCTCGAGATCGGCTACACCTTCTACGCCGCGCGCTGGCAGCGGAGCCACGTCAACACCGCCTGCAAGTCGCTCCTCCTCGCGCACGCCTTCGACACCCTCGGCGCGAAGTGCGTCGGCCTGCGTACCGACAACTTCAACTTCCGATCACAGCGCGCGATCGAGGCGCTCGGCGCGAAGAAGGACGGGGTCCTCCGGCACCATCAGGCGCGGCGCGACGGCACCGTGCGCGACAGCGTGATGTACAGCATCCTCGCGAGTGAGTGGCCGGACGTGAAGCGCCACCTCGCGCTGCGGATGGCGAGGCACTCTGGTGTCATCCCTCGCGAGCGAGCGTAGCGAGGGAGCGATGGGACCTTCCTACCTGGCGCCGAGGGGAAGAGGAGGCGCTGCTGGTCACGGGGGATGCCATGGCCGGTGTCGCGCACGAGGAGGTGCACATGCTCCTCCTCTGAAGCGAAGACGAACAGCAGCCGGCCCACGCCGACGTAACGAGTGGTTGACGTGGGCGTCCCGCTCCGTGGCAGGCGTGCCCCTGCGAATGTACTATCCGTACACCGGAAAACGTTGGAGCCAGGATGCGAACGAGTGCGGTTGTCGGATTTCTTGCGGTGGCGACCGTCACGTGCCGACCCGCCGGGTCCGAGCGAGCGAGAGACTCTGTCGGGCGCACCGGCGAAGGGTCCGGTGCGACGAGTACCGTCGTGACACCCGCGACGACGGTACTCACCACGGGGGAGTCGTCGCGGTGCCTGAGGGGTGATACGCTTCTCGTCTACTCGAGCGAACAGCCCGCGGACGAGCGTACCGGCGACGCGTCCGGCGACCGCGTGACACTTCGCCGCGGCGCTGGAGGTTGGTCAGGCATCGGCGTCGCGGTCGGCAGCGACGTCGGCGGCGAGCCGACTCTGGACAGCCTCGATCTGAACGTCGAGCAAGGCACCATCCGCTATCGGATGCCGCTCGGCTTCGGCACGTATTGGGCGGTCGAGGGCAGGATCGACTGCGACAGCATCTGGGGTCGTGGGCGACCGGCCGCCGGCGGTGCCGCGAGCGCCGTCGTGCTGAGACGGGTGAGACAGTGAAGCTCTACAGACGGCCGAGGAGGTACTCCGCGTTCGTGGACAGGAGCATGTAGGCGCGCTCGTTGACCTTCTCGTTGCGTTGGGCTTCGAGCTCGTTCAACAACGCGCCGATCTGGCCTGCAGCGGCCCTTGAATTTCCAGCAATGATCGAATTGCGCGCTGCGTCCAGCTTCGCTCGCAGGCTGTTGCACGTGC
>DATAIS010000061.1:0-2004 GCA_036262535.1 Gemmatimonadaceae bacterium
GCAGGCGGCCGCCGAGGCGTCGTCGTCGCCCGTGTCGCCGTCCGAGACGCTGCCCGCGTCGCCGGAGCCGCAGACATTCCCCGCGGCCAGGGCTCCCGACCAGACACCGTGGACACCGCCGACACCGCCGGTGCCCGCTCCCGACGCGCCGCTCCTCCACGAGCCCCGGCCGGTGAACCGGCAGTGGGCCGCTCCGTTAGGCTCGGCGGGTGCTCCACCGCGTCCGACCCCCGAGCCGGTCGCCGCCGTGCGTCCGTCCGGAGCAGACTACAGCGGCAGCATCGCCGGTGGTGCACCGCCCCCGCTTCCCCCGGGACTGCGCGGGCCGTCCGCGTCTCCACCGCCGCCGCCGGGAGCGCCGCGCCCACGGCCGCGTCCCGCTGGGGACGACAAGCCGTCGATGACGCTCGAGACGTTCATCGGCAAGTACTTCATGCTCGGCGGCGCGGTGCTGCTGCTCCTGACGGGCATCGGCTACCTCATCGCCTGGTCGATCGCGAACCAGATGCTGACCCCGGCCGGCCGCGTCGGCCTTGGTGCGCTCGCCGGGATCGCGTTCGTCGTCGGCGGCTTCTATGCACGCCGCAAGGGCGAGAAGCGCTGGGGCGGGATCATGCTCTCGATCGCCCTCGCCATCACGCACACCGTCGCGTGGGGCGCGGGACCGAAGCTGCACATCGTCGAGCCGAGACTCGCGCTCGGCATCGCGGCGCTCGCGTCGATCCTCCTCGCCGCGCTCGCGCTCAACGACGAGGACGAGACGCTTTATGTCGTCGGCGTCGGCGGCGCGCTGCTCGCGCCCTTCGTCACCCAGAGCGGCCGCGGCAGCGCGCCTTTCACGCTCCTCTACGGCTGGATCGTCATCACCGCGGGGCTCTTCGCGATGCGCGGCCAGCGCTGGCGCACGGCGACGACGGTCATGTCGATCGCCGGGATGCTCTACGCCGGCGTCGGCATCGCGGCGACGGTCTCGGGCTCCACGTCGGCGATGTTCATCGACCGGACGTCGCCCGCCTTCTTCGCCCTCGCCTGCACCTGGTCGGCGGCGATCCTCGGCGCGGACGAGTACCGCCACTCGCTGGCGCGCTCGTACCTGATCACGATGGTGCTCGCGGTGTTCAGCGCCGCGGCGCAGCTCGCGGGGAAGAACGTTCCCGACCTGCCGCCGATCGCGCTCGCGGGCACCGTGTCGGCGTACCTGATCCTCCGCCCGACGAGCGAGAACGTCGAGAAGTGGGTGCTCGACGCCGTCGTCCTCCCGCTCGCCTTCCTCGGCGGGGCGCTGCTGTCGGCGGGCGGCATCGACGCACCGAACGGCGTCGCGATCACCCTGTTGTGGGGCGCTGCCGCGGGCGGTGCCGCGCTCCTCAACGACACCGAGCGACGCGGCCCGCACTACATGGTGTTCGGCCTGACCACGTGGGCCTGCATCGCGTACCTGCTGCGCGGCGACGACTTCGGCCTCGGACTCGGCATGATCGCGCACGCGGTCGTGATGATCCTGCTCATGCGCAAGGAGCGCAGCGAGCACGTCGCGCTGCCGGCGGTGGTGTCGATGGTGAGCGCGCTCGTCCAGGCGGCGCAGCTGCTCGGCACGCAGCCGACATACGTCGCGACGCCCTTCCTCAATCCGGGCGCGATCGTGCTGCTCCTCGGGCTGCTGACCTGGTGGCGCTTCTTCGAGGCAGTCGCCGAGCTCGCCGGAACGAAGGAGGATCCGGACCCGCGCTGGATCCAGATCTCGCGCACCTTCCTCGCCATCGCGCTCTTCCTCTGGGGGTGGCGCGAGCTGGGGCACACGATCTCGCGCGACGTCGCGACGTCGCTGGTGACGATCTACTTCGCGGTGGTCGGCGTCGGCGCGATCCACTTCGGCCGCCTCCGCGAGGTCCCCGTCTCCCGCCACGCGGGACTCGGCCTCTGCGTCGTCGCCGCCTGGATGGCCGTCGCCCGCGCGTCGCGCGTCGAGGCGATCGGCATCAAGGTCGGCACCTTCGTCCTCGC
>DATAIS010000062.1:0-11290 GCA_036262535.1 Gemmatimonadaceae bacterium
ATCAGCAGGCCGCACGGCGGCCGCGGACTAGCGGAGCTCGGGTCTCCCGAGCGCGGCGCGGACTGCTTCGCGCATCGCGACCAGTGCCTCTTCGCGCGCGGCGGGGGAGTCGCCGCGGACGTGGAGCTCGACGCCCTCGGAGACGGGGAGGCGGCGCCAGAGGGCGGGGGTGTCGCTGTCGGCGTTAGGCACGACGGGGGTGCCGACGAGGGCGGGCGCGAGCGACTGCGCGATGCGGCGCTCGAGGGCGTCGCCGGTGACGTCCTTCATCTCGCGCTTGATGGCCTCGAGCGTCTGCCCCTCGCGCTGACGGATCTTGATCGCGAGCAGCTGGAGGAAGTGCCGGTAGCCGTAGGTGGCGGCGGTCCCCGCGCCCTCGGGGCGGTCGAGGAGGCCGTGCGAGACGTAGAAGCGCACCGAGCGCGCGCTCGGTGCGGCACGGGCGGAGGCGTTGGTCGGACGGAGCCCGGCGGCGTCGACGAGCGCAGTCACGTGCGCCGCCAGTCCGCGGGCATTCCATGGCGAATGACGAGCGTGAGCGCGCAGCAGTGCGACGGGCGATTCGGCCATGGGCCCAATCTACACCCGGCGCGGTAGCGTGGCGCTAGACCTCGAGCTCGCGATCGGCGAGGGTGTCGCGCCGCGTGTCGTCGTCGGTTACGCCCGCCTCTGCGCCGACGAGAAAGCCGCGAACGGCGTCCACGAACTCCGCTGGCCGCTCGTCGTGCGGCAGGTCGCCGGCGCGGTCGAGGATCACGAGCTCGAGGTCGGGCTTCACGGCGAGGAAGGCGCGCGCCTCCTCGAGCGGTGCCTCGCGCGCCTGTTCCCCCCAGACGAGGAGCGCCGGCTGCGCCAGTCGGCGCAGGGCGCGCCGCACGTCGAGGTTGAGGTGGCCGGCGACGAACGCGGCCGGGGCGTGCTTCGCGCCCGGCTGGTGGGAGGTGCGGAAGTACGCGTCGACCAGCTCGTCGGTGACGAGTGCGTCGTCGGCGTACACCCGCTCGAGCCAGTAGCGCAGTGAGCGATGGGAGACGAGGCCGTTGAAGAGCGCCGTGCCAACGATCGGCAGCTCGAAGGCGAAGCGCGCAGTGTCACCGCCCGCCGATGCGTCCTCATGCAGCCGCGAAAGCCCCGTCGGCCCGATCAGCACGAGCGCCGGGAAGCGCGCCGGGTCGCGCGCGCCGAGCACGATCGCGTAGGCAGCCGAGAGCGACGTGGCGACGAGGGTGCAGGGCTGCCTGACGACGCTCGCGGCGAAGTCGCCGATCAGGCCGATGTAGAGGCGCGCCGAATAGCGCGCCTCCGGACGCTCGGAGAGACCGAAGCCGAGGAGATCGAGAGTGTAGACGGTATGATCGGCGGCGAGGGTGTCGACGACGCGCCGCCACTCGAACGAGGAGGCAGCCGCGTGGACGGCATGGAGGAGGATCATCGCCGGGCCGCTGCCGCGCTTCGTGTACGCGACGCGCCACCCGCGCCACTTGAACTCGCCCTCGTCGCCGCCGATCTCGTTCTCGAGTGGAGGGACGTCGCGGCTGGCGACGGCGTTGTAGGCCGCCGCCGCGCCGATCGCGGCACCTCCCGAGAGCATCAGCTTCCGCCAGCGCATCGTGTCTCCGTGATGATCAATGTACGCCCGGTGCACGCAGCGGCGACATGGAACGCACGAGCCGTTCCCGGCGCGCGACGCGGTTCGGCGGTCCTACGGGACTACGATTCGCGGGCCGGGCGCCGTTCCTGGAGCGCCGAGGGCACTCCATGTCGCTCGGCGATGCGCGCGATGGTGACCAGGTCGACCGGCTTCTCGAGGAACTGGGTCGCGCCGAGGCGATCGGCGGCGAGGCGGTTCCGCTGCTCGGGATAGGCGGTGAGGGCGACGACGGCGGCGTCCGGGGAGAGCATCGCGGCCGCGGCCATGACCTGGAGTCCGCCATCGTGCTTGGGGCCGAGGCGGAGGTCGGTGATGACGAGGTCGAAGCCCCCGGCGTGGAGCGCGGCAAGCGCCTCGCCGGTGTCGGCGGCGGCGGTGACGGTCACGCCCGGAACGTCGAACAGGTCGCAGAGGGAGTCCCGGATGGAGAGCTCGTCCTCGACGATGAGGATGCTGCGTGGAGCGTGGAGGGGGTCGCTGATGGGCTGCTGCATTCGCTCGATGGTAGTTGAGACAGTCGGCGAAGGCGAATGACGTGCCGTCGAGGCAGCGAGGACTAACGTGTTGCCATTCGTCGATTTGCAGGTTAGCGGGTCGCGATCAGCCCCACCGCTAGTGTCCGGAATCCGGTCAATATGTGGACTGTGCACGGCCGGAAACCGCCATGTGGAAAACACCTGAATGCGCCGGCGGCCAGGAATGCCCTGACGGCTGCGCGCAAAAAGTTCCTTATTTCGCAGGAACAACAACCGGTCAGCCGATCCCCAGCCGCCGCACCTTCTCCATCAGCGTGGAGCGCGCGATCCCCAATCGCTCCGCCGCCTTTCGCTTGTTGCCGCCGGTAGCCTCGAGCGCGGCGACGATCGCACGACGCTCCGCGACCGCGAGCGATCCCGCGCGGCCGTCCTCGCCGTCCTCGTAGTCAACCTCCGCGGCGAGGCCGTCGCCGATCGCGAGATGCGCCGGCTCGATCGGCGAGCCCTCGGCGAGAATCGATGCCCGCCAGAGTACGTTGCGCAGCTCGCGCACGTTCCCCGGCCAGTGGTAGCCGACGAGCGCCCGACGCGCGGCCGCGGTGAGCTTCGCGCCCCGCGGAAGCAGCGTGTCGGCCAGAAGGGGAATCTCCGCGCGACGCGCGCGGAGAGGCGGGATCTCGATCGTGAGGACCTGCAGCCGGTAGAACAGGTCGGCGCGGAAATGGCCCGCGTCCACGGCGGCGCGCAGCGGCGAGTTGGTCGCCGCGATGATGCGTGCGTCCGAACGGAGCGCGGTCGTGCCGCCGACCCGGCGGAAGGTCGCATCCTCGATCACGGTGAGGAGCTTGGGCTGCGCGGCCTGGGCGAGATCGGCGATCTCGTCGAGCAGCACCGTGCCGCCGTCGGCGACCTCGAGGAGGCCCCGCTTCGCGGTGCGGGCATCGGTGAACGCGCCGCGCTCGTGGCCGAAGAGCTCACTCTCGAACAGCGCCGGCGCGAGCGACGCGCAGTTCACGGCGACGAACGGCCCCGATGCGCGCGGCGACAGCTCGTGGATGCGACGCGCGACGACGGTTTTCCCCGTTCCCGACTCGCCGAGGAGGAGGACGGGGACGTCGGCGTTGCGGGCGGCGAGGGCGATCAGCTTCTCGAGCGCAGGGACGACCGTGGCCGGCGTCCCGTCGCCCACTGGCCTCCCCCGCAGGTGCTCGAGCTCGCGACGCATCCGCGCCGCGGCGGCGACGCGCTCGACGGCGTCGCGCAGCGCCTCGAGGGTGACCGGCTTCTCGAGCAGGTCGCCGGCGCCAAGGCGCATCGCCTGGACGGCGGTCGCGACGTCGGCGTGGCCGGTGAGGACGACGATGCCGACGTCGGGATCGTCGGCGCGCAGGGCCTCGACGAGGCGCAACCCGTTCGCGTCGGGGAGGTGCAGGTCCACGAGCACGACATCGGGCGAATGCTCCGCGGCGGCACGGCGTCCATCGCTCGCCGTGCCGGCCGTGCGCGCGACGTCGCCGAGCGTCTCGAAGTAGTCGGCGAGGATCGAGCGCACGGACTCGTCGTCGTCGACGATGAGGATCGACAGCGTCACGGCGCGAGGGGGAGCGAGATGGTGGCCGTGGTGCCCGTGGCGGCACTGCTCTCGAGGCCGATCGTGCCGCCGTGCTCGGCGACGATGCGCTGGCAGAGGGCGAGGCCGATGCCGGTGCCTGCTGGCTTGGTCGAGAAGAAGACCTCGAAGACGCGCGGCAGGTGCTCGGGCGGAATCGGCGGGCCGCCGTTGCGAAGGCGGCAGAGCCAGCTCCCGTCGCGAGTCGATGACTCGAGCGTCACCGTCTCACCGTCGGGCGACGCATCGATGGCGTTGACGAGGACGTTGACGAAGACCTGCGCCATCTGCTCGGGATCGAGAACGACGCGCGCGGGTCGACGGAGGCGGGACCGGCGCAGCTCGATGTGCCGCGCCTCGAGCCGGCCCCGCTCGCCTTCGAGGATATCGTCCCAGACGGCATCGGGATCGTTAGGCGTGAGGTGCAGGGGCGCGGGACGGCCGAACTCGAGGAGCGATGTCACCATGCGGTTGAGCCGCTCGACCTCGCGCAGGATCCGGCCGACGTTCTTCTCGACGACGGGGTCGCCGGCGGCGCGGAAGCGCAGCAGCTGCGCGGCGGAGGAGATGCCGAAGAGCGGATTGCGAAGCTCGTGCGCGACGCCCGCCGAGACCTCCCCCACGGCCTCGAGGCGCCGCTTCTGCTCGACGCGGCGGACGAGCGCGGCGCGCTCGATCGCGGCGCCCGTCTGTGCGGCGATCGTCGCCAGCACGCGCAGCGCGGCGGTCACGTGCTCGGCGCCGATGAGCCGATCGCTGCGGACGGTGAGGACGCCGGGCGTGCCGCCGCTCGAGGTGATGGCGACGTCGATCTCGCGCACGCTACCGGCGAGGTCGCGCACGGTGGCGCCGCCGTCACGGGTGGTCGCCGCCCAATGCTCGCGGAGACGCTCCTCGAGGTGCGGCCCCGGCTCGTCGTCGAACCCGTGAAGGAAGGCGAGGCGCGGCACACCGGCGTCGTCGGCGAGCGCGATCGCGACGCCGTCGCCGGGAACGACCCGCTGGACCTGGTGAGCGGCCTCGTGGAAGACGCGCTCGAGGGCGATCGTGCGCGAGAGCGCGATGCCGACGTCGATCAGCGCCTCGCGCGAGCGATGGCTGGGCGTGATGTCGACGGTCGAGAAGACGAAGCCATCGAGCTTGCGTCCCCTCGTGATCGGCGACACCTGCATGAGGAGGATGCGGTCCTCGTCCGGCGAGCTGCAGGGAAACTCCCAGGCGACGCGCGCGCTGCGCCCCGACCTGAGCTCGTCCATCGCCCGCCTGATCTGGTCGCGGGCCATCGGGTCGGAGGTCGCGTCGAACACATTGCGGCCGACGACGGCGTCGATCGACGCCAACTGCGGCGCGCCATTGCCGCGGGCGAAGTCGCCCCAGGCGCGATTGACGGACGTGATGCGGCCGTCGAGGTCCACCGAATACACGGTGTTGGGGAGCGCGTCGAGGACGCGCCGCTCGAGGGGCTCGCCGGCCATGTCGGGAAGTTATTCCGCGAGCGCGACCGAAGCGAAACGAGGCGGGACGCATCTGCGTCCCGCCTCGTTCGGCGAAGAGCGATATGCCGCGTGACTACCGCCGTCCGCCCTTCCGTCCTCCCTTCCTGCCGCCGCTCTTCCGGCCACCACCCTTCCGGCCGCCGCCACCGCCGCGGCGGGCGCCGCCCCCCTTCCGGCCCCCGCTCTTGCGGGCGCTACCGCCGCGCTTCGCGCCGCCCTTCCGCGCGCCGCCCTTCTTCGCGCCCCCCTTCTTCGCACCGCCCTTCCTCCCGCCCCCCTTCTTCGCCCCGCCCTTCTTCCCGCCGGACTTCCTGGCGCCGCCCTTCTTGCCGCCGGACTTCTTGGCGCCACCCTTCCGGCCGCCACCACCCCCGCCCGCGCCGCCGCGAGAGGCTGTGCCCCCGCCGCCGCTGCTGCCGCCACGAGCGCCGCCGCCTCCACCGCCGGAACGCGTCGCGCCGCCCGTGCCGCCGCCTCCGCCGGCGCCGCCGCTCATCCCACCGCCCATGCTGCCGCCCCCACCGGTCCCGCCGGCCGATCCGCCGCGGGCGCCACCACCAGCGCCGCCGCCACCGCCACCGCCGCCACGGCTGCCGCCCCCCGCACCACCACCACCGCCCGCGCCGCCACGACCGGCGCCACCGGCACCGCCACGCGCGCCGCCACCACCACGCCGACCGCCGCCGCCGAAGACTTCTTCCTCTTCCTCGTCGTCGCCACCACCGCCGCCGAAGCCCTCACCTTCCTCCTCGTCCTCGTCGGAGTCGTCGGTGCTGTCCCAGAGGCTCTCGCTGTCGTCCTTGTGCAGCGTCCCCCAACCGCCGTCCTCCTCGTCATCGTCGTCGTACGACGACGAGCCGCCGCCGCCGCCGAATCCGCCCTCGTCGGAATCGTCGTCCCGGTCGGAGAACAGCAACTTCTCATTCAACTCGTCACCGCGCGGCATGCCTGCCTCCTGAGATTGTGTGGTGCCAGCGTTACTGCGCTGTGTGTCCAGGTGAGTTGTGCCGGATCGCTGCAGGTCGCGTGCCTTGCAACGTCGTGAGCGCGCGAACGCAGCGATGTGCAACATCGTCGTTGCTGCACGCAACACCCCAATACAACGGTCGGGGGCGGGCGTCAAGGACGAAGTGCGGCTGTTAGCTCTTAGCTATTAGCGTTTAGCAACTGCGTAGCACAACGGCGTCTGGCGGAAATCCCGTCAGACGCCGTTGCTTCACGCTAAAAGCTAAGAGCTAAAGCCGTCGTTCAGTCGCCACCAGTAGGTGAGGGTTCGGGTGTACCGGCGGGAGACGAGGCACGGTCGCCCTGCCACTTCCGCGCGAGCCACGCGCTGAAGTCGTCGAGATACGTATACACCACCGGCACGACGAACAGCGTGAGCAGCGTCGACGTGATGAGGCCACCGATCACCGCGCGACCCATCGGCGCGCGCTGCTCGGAGCCTTCGCCGAGGGCGAGCGCGAGCGGGATCATGCCGAAGATCATCGCCACCGAGGTCATGATGATCGGCCGCAGGCGCGTGCGCGCCGCCGCGAGGAGCGCGTCGCGCCGGCTCAGCCCCTTGGCGCGCTGCTGGTTGGTGAAGTCGACGAGCAGGATGCCGTTCTTCGTCACGAGACCGAGGAGCATGATGATCCCGATCATCGTGAACACGTTGAGGTTCCCCTTCGTCAGCAGCAGCGCGAGCGCGACGCCGATGAAGCTGAGCGGCAGCGCGAGCATGATCGCGAGCGGCTGGAAGAACGATCCGAAGAGCGACGCGAGGATGAGATAGATGAAGATCACCGCGAGGACGATCGCCTCCATCACGTAGCCCTTCGTCTCGGCGAGGTTCTGCACGTCGCCGCGGAAGACGGCACGGTAGCCGGCGGGCAATCCCTGCGCGTCGATCGCGCGGCGCGCGTCGTCGGCGACGTTGCCCATGCTGAACCCGGGCAGCACGCCCGCAGAGAGCGAGACCTGGCGCTCGAGGCTGCTGCGCTCGATCTGCTGCGGGCCGACGCCGGAGCTGATCTTCGCGACCTGCGCCAGCGGCACGAGCGCGGGACGTCCGGTGTTGGGATCGACGTTGCTGCTCGGCACCGGGATGCCGGCGACGTCGCTCGCCGAGGTGCGCATCGAGTCGGGATAGACCACCACGACGTCGTGCGAGTAGCCCTGCGGATCCTCCCACTCCGTCGCGCGCGTACCGGTGAAGAGCGGCTGGAGGGTGGTCGCGATGTTGCTGATGCCCAGTCCCGCCGCCCATGCCTGCTCGCGATCGACCTGCACGTCGAGCTGCGGGATGTCGCCCTCGTCGCTCGACGTCGGCTCGGCGATGCCGGGCACGCCACGCAACGTCTCCATCACCTGCGCGGCGAGGAGCTTGAGCCGCGACGGCTCCGGACCCTGCACGTTGACCTGGATCGGCTGGCGGAAGCCGCCGAAGATCGTCGGCGTGCCGGTGATGTTGACGCGCGCGACCGAGATTTCGCGGAACTGCTGGCGCAGCTCGGTCTGGATGTCGAACTGCGACTTCCTGCGCTCCGCCTTCGGCACGAGCTTGACGAAGATCTGCCCGTTGCTCGGCGTGCCGCGGAAGCCGCCGCCGACCGAGAGGTAGGTGAACGCGACCTCCGGCTTCTCGCTGAGGATGCGCGTGATCTCCTTCCCCTTGCCGACGGTGAACTCGAGGCGCGATCCGGGCGGGACGCGGAAGTTGACGTTGAACTCGCCGCCGTCGAAGTCCGGCACCCAGGTGAAGCCGAGCCGCGGCACGATCAGCGCCGCGACGACGATCGTGACCGCGGCGCCGCCGAGCACGAGCCCGCGCCGGTCGAGGGCCCGCCCAAGCCATCGCGGATAGCGGTGCGCGACGCCGTCGAACCAGTCGTTGAAGGCGAAGGCGGCGCGGCGGATGGGGTTCTTCGGCACGACGCGGTTCCTGTCGTGCGCGTGCTCGACCTCGGGGTCGTGCCAGATGCTCGAGAGCATCGGGTCGAGCGTGAACGAGACGAAGAGCGAGACGGCGACCGCGGCGGCAACGGTGACGCCGAACTGGAAGAAGATCTTGCCGATCTGGCCGCCCATGAAGGCGACGGGGATGAACACGGCGACCACGGCCAGCGTCGTCGAGACGACGGCGAGCCCGATCTCGTCGGTGCCGTCCTTCGCCGCGCGGTGGTGATCCTTCCCCATCTCGAGGTGCCTGACGATGTTCTCGCGCACCACGATCGCGTCGTCGATGAGCAGTCCGATCGCGAGCGAGAGCGCGAGCAGCGTCATCGTGTTGATCGTGAATCCGAAGATCCACATCGCGAAGAACGCCGAGATGATGCTGATCGGCAGCGCGAGCCCGGTGATGACCGTCGAGCGCCAGGAGTTGAGGAAGAAGTAGATGATCATGATGCAGAGCACCGCGCCGAGCGCGAGCTCGTGCTGCACCGATTCGAGCGAGGCGCGGATGCGCTGCGAGTCGTCGCGCACGAGCTTGAGCTCGACGTCCTGGGGGAGCGTGCGCTCGAGCTCCTGCATCACCGCGCGGACGCGGTCCGCGACTTCGACGGTGTTCGAGCCGGAGATCTTGAGGACCTCGACCGAGACCGCGGGGGTGTCGTTGTAGAACGCGGCGCTCCGCTGCTCGGCGGTGGCGTCGCGGACGTTGCCGAGGTTGCCGACGCGGACCGGGACGCCGTTGCGCACCATCACGATCACGTCGGCGAAGGACTGCGGATCCTCGATACGGCCGGTGACGCGGACGAGGCGCTCGCTCGAGCCCTGCCGGACACGGCCGGCGGGCACCTCCTGGTTCTCGCGGCGCAGCGCATCCATCACCTGCTGCGGGCTCACCGCGTAGGCGCGGAGCGCGGTCGGGTCGAGCTCGACGCGGATCTGCCGCTCGAGCCCACCGACGACGTTGACGCCGCCGACGCCGGGCACCGCCTCGATGCGCGTGGCGATGATGTCGTCGGCGAGGCTCGTCAGCTCGCGCATCGGGCGCTCCGAGCTCTGGACGGCGATGCCGAGGATCGGCCGCTCGTTGGGATCGAAGCGGATGATGACCGGATCCTCGATGTCCTGGGGCAGCTGACGCCTGATGCGCGCGACCTTCGCCTGCACGTCCTGCTGGGCCTCGCTGACGCTGACGCCAAGCTCGAGCTGGAGGCGCACGAGGGAGGAACCCTCGAAGGAGGTCGACGTGATCTCCTTGATGCCCTGCACCGTGTTGAGCGCTTCCTCGATCGGACGCGAGACCTCGCGCTCCATCACCTCGGGCGAGGCGCCGGGCCACGACGTCTGGGTGACGACGATGGGATAGGTGACGTCGGGGTACTCGTCGACGGCGAGCCGCTTGTACGAGACGATGCCGAGCACGACGAGCGCCACCATCATCATGGTGGCGAAGACGGGGCGCTTGATGGAAACGTCGGAGAGGAACATCGAGCGTCCTGGCGCTCAGCCGCCGGTCGCGGCGCGCGCGGGCGGCGCTCCGCGGCTGCCGGTGTCGGCGCCGATGATGGTGACCTTCATGCCGCGACCGAGGGTGCCGACGTTGCCGACGACGACCACGTCGCCCTCGCGCAGTCCACTCGTCACCTGGGTGAGAGCACGGGCATCGTCCACGGCGCCGGTGCCGACGGTGACGGGCTCGAGCTCCTGGTTCGCGATGCGATAGACGAGCGTGCGCTCGCCCGTCGGGCTGGGACGGATCGCGCCCGAGGGGACGACGAGCGCGTCGGGAATGGTGCGCGTGACGACCCGCCCCGTCGCGTTGGTTCCGCCGCGGATGGTGTTGCCGGGATTCGGAACCTGGACGTAGACGGTGACGGCGCGCGTCGTCGGATCGATCGTCGGGCTGACTCGCGCGACGCGTCCCTGGAGCTCGCGGCTCTGCGCCTCGAAGCGCACGACCTGCCCGGGACGCACGGCCTCCGACTGCGCCGCGGGGAGCGACGCCGCGAGCTCGAGGACGTCGGTGCGGACGACGGTGAACATCACCGCGCCGCGCTGCACGCGCTCGCCCGGCTCGACGGCGCGCCGCTCGACGACGCCCGTCGTCGGTGCGACGACGCGCGTGTCTTCCTCGGTGGACGACGCGGCGCGAACGCGCGCCTGCGCTGCGGCGAGGCGCGCGCGAGCGGTGGCGACGGTCTGCTCGGCGACGCGCAGATCGCGCTCCGGGACCGCGCCGGCGGTGAAGAGCTCCTTCGACTGCTGGAAGTTCCACTCGGCGGTGGACAGGTCGCCGCGCGCGGCGACCTCCTCGGCCTCGGCGCTGCGCCGGGCGCTCTGCTCCTCGCTGGCCTCGAAGCGGGCGAGGACCTGCCCCTTCGCGACGCGCTCGCCCTCGCGGACGTAGACGTCGGTGAGGTCGCCCTCGATGCGGGCGCGGACCTCCTGCGTCTCGATGGGACGGAGGTCGCCGGTGACGGAGACTCCCTCCTCGAGCGCGAGGCGCGCGACGCGGCCGATGTCCGGCTGAGCGAGCGTGATCGTCGCGCCGCGGCGCCCGCCCGCGCCGCCGGCGCCACCCTGTCCGCCCGGTGTCGCGGCGCGCGCGTCCCCGCCTTCGCCCTTGGAGCAGGCAGCGGCGAAAACGACGGACAGGAGGAGGACGCTAGGGCGAATTCGGCTCACGAGAGTTGGACGTCGCGCGCACGGGCACGGGCGCGCTGGGTGGCAGAGGCAGGGGACGGCCGAGCGAGTAGGCCAGCTCGGCCGCGGCGAGATAGAGGTCGACGGCGGCTCGCGCCTCGTTGGTCTCGGCGGTGAGCTGCGCGATCTGCGCGTCGCTCACGTCGAGCTGGGTGCCGAGGCCGCGGTTGTAGCGGAGTGAGGCGAGGCGGAAGGTCTCCTGCGACTCCTCGGCCGCCTGCTGGCGCGCGGCGTAGAAGGAGCGGGCGCGAAGGAGCTCGGCCTTGGCGCGCTCGATCTCGACGGCGGCGGCGTCGCGCTCCGTCTCGTACTGGATGCGGGCGAGATCGGCCTGCGCCTGGGCGAGGTCGATGTTGCCCCTGGTGCGGAAATAGTCGAACAGGTTCCAGCTGAGCTGGACGCCGCCGCTGAGGTCGGGGAA
>DATAIS010000063.1:0-3962 GCA_036262535.1 Gemmatimonadaceae bacterium
GAAGGTCTTGCGCAGCGCCACGTTCACCGAGCGATATCCGCCGCCGACCGGCGTCTCGAGCGGACCCTTGAGCGCGAGGCGGGTGCGCTTGATCGACGCCAGCGTGGCCTCGGGCATCGGGTCGTTGTGCGCGGCGACGGCGGCCATCCCGGCGAGCTGGCGGTCGTAGACCAGGTCCGCGCCCGCGGCATCGAGGACGCGCACCGTCGCGTCGGTGATCCCGGGACCGATCCCGTCGCCGGGAATGAGGGTGACGTGCGTGGGCATGACTGCAGTGTTCCTTAAATGCGGTTCAGGGAGCCGACACGAGGTCGGCGAACGTCGTCGCGACGCTCTCGAGGGCTGCCGGCCCGAGTGTCGTCGTCGTGTCGCCACGGACGTCGCCAGCCCAGCGAAGGCTGGACGCGCGAGCGTCGATCAGCGCCACGCGCAGCACCGGGCGCGCCGCGCCGTTCGCCGCCGGCTCGAAGCGGAGCTCGACGGGAAAGATGGCGTAGCGCGCGTTGGTCATGGCGATGAGGCTGCGCAGCTGGCTGGCGAGCGGCTCGTTGATCTGTCCCATCGGCATCCGCGCGAGCGGGCGCAGCCGCTCGCCGGCGAGGGCGTACGGATCGGACACGTAGCCGGGATTGCGCTTCGCCGAGCGCGCGAGCGCCGCCGGGTAGACCCACGACGTGCGGAAGCCACGGTCGCCGAGCACGCGCTCGATCGCGCTGTCGAGCGCGGCAAGCGTCGCGCGCTGGTCGGTGATGCGCGCGCTCCAGCCCATCGTGTCAGGCCGCACGTAATGCGTCGGGAGGACGATGACCTGTTGTCCGGCGAGCCCGGCGAAGGGGCGCGCGGGGAGCGGCGCCGGCTTGGGCGGCTGCTGCTGCTTCTTGCCGCCGCATGCCGCGCCGAGGACGAGGAAGGCCGCCACGGCCACGCCGCGCATGTCACGAATCACGAGCACCACGCTGAGGAGAGTCCGCGTAAGAAGCTAACCGGGCTCGCGAAGCGACGGCACCCGCCGTTGACCGCGTTCGCGCAGGGCCGCACCTTCCGGCGACCTCACCGCACATTCGCCGTGCGCACCCTCCCACGCATCCTCGTCTGGACCGCCGTCGCGCTCGCGGGCGCGGTCGGCTTCGGCCGCATCGCGCTCGCCCGCGGCGAGACGATCAGCGCCGCCTGGCTGCTCGTCGCCGCGCTCTCGACCTACGCGGTCGCCTATCGGTTCTACTCGCGCTTCATCGCGGCGAAGGTGCTCGCGCTCGACCCGGCGCGCCGCACACCGGCGCAGCGGCTCGACGACGGCCACGACTACGTGCCGACGAACCGCTGGATCGTCTTCGGCCACCACTTCGCGGCGATCGCCGGTCCCGGTCCGCTCGTCGGGCCGACGCTCGCGGCGCAGTTCGGCTTCCTCCCCGGCGCGCTCTGGATCATCGTCGGCGTCGCACTCGGCGGGGCGGTCCAGGACTTCGTCATCCTCGCCGCGAGCGTCAGGCGGAACGGCAAGTCGCTCGGGCAGATGGCGCGCGAGGAGATCGGCCCGATCGCCGGCTTCACCGCGCTCGTGGCGGTGCTCGGGATCATGATCGTGCTCATCTCGGTGCTGGCGCTGGTGGTGGTGAAGGCCCTCGCGCACAGCCCGTGGGGGACGGTGACGATAGGCCTCACGATCCCGATCGCGATGCTGATGGGGGTCTACATGCGGTGGATCCGGCCCGGCCGCGTGCTCGAGGCGAGCGTGATCGGCATCGTGCTGCTCGTGGCGTCGCTGTACGCGGGACGGTGGGTGGCGGCGAACCCGGGGCTGGCGCCGACGTTCACGCTCAGCGAGACGACGCTCGCATGGCTGCTCATGGTCTACGGCTTCGCGGCCTCGGTGCTGCCGGTCTGGCTGCTGCTCGCGCCGCGCGACTACCTCTCGGCGTTCGTGAAGATCGGCGTCGTCGCCGCGCTCGCGATCGGGATCGTCGCCGTGCTGCCGCCGCTCCAGATGCCGGCGCTGACGCAGTTCGCCGAGACGGGGCGCGGGCCGGTCTTCGCCGGCAACGTCTTCCCCTTCGCGTTCATCACCATCGCCTGCGGCGCGATCAGCGGCTTCCACTCGCTCGTCGCGAGCGGGACGACACCGAAGCTGCTCCAGCGGGAGCCCGACGCGCGCCTCGTGGGCTACGGCGCGATGCTGATGGAGAGCTTCGTCGCCGTGATGGCGCTGATCGCCGCCTGCGTGCTGACGCCGGGCGTCTACTTCGCGATCAACTCGCCCGCGGCGGCGATCGGGACGACCCCCGAATCGGCGGCGCTCGCGATCTCGCAGTGGGGGTTCACGCTCACGCCCGGCGAGCTGTCGGCGCTGGCGGCGAGCGTCGGTGAGGGCTCGCTGCTGTCGCGCGTCGGCGGGGCGCCGAGCCTCGCGGTGGGGATGGCCCACATCTTCTCCAACGCGTTAGGCGGCGCGGGGGCGATGGCGCTCTGGTACCACTTCGCGATCATGTTCGAGGCGCTCTTCATCCTCACGACGCTCGACGCGGGAACGCGCGTCGGCCGCTTCATGCTCCAGGACCTCGTCAGGCACGCCTGGGCGCCGCTCGGCCGCGTCGGCTGGTATCCGGGGGTGCTGATCACGAGCGCGCTCTTCGTCGCGATGTGGGGGCACTTCCTCTACCAGGGGGTGCTCGATCCGCTCGGCGGGATCAACTCGCTCTGGCCGCTCTTCGGCATCTCGAACCAGCTCCTCGCCGCCGTCGCGCTGTGCGTCGGCACGACGGTGATCATCAAGACGGGACGCGCGCGCTACGCCTGGGTGACCCTGACGCCGCTCGCCTGGCTGGTGGTGGTGACGATGAGCGCGGGCTGGACGAAGCTCACGTCGCCCGAGCCCACGCTCGGATTCCTCGCGAGGGCGAGCTCGCTCGCGTCGGCGCTGGCGAGCGGGACGCTCCCCGCGGGCCGTACCGCGGACCAGGTGCGCCAGATGATCTTCAACGAACGCCTCGACGCGGCGGTCGCCGCGTTCTTCCTCGTCTCGGTGGTGGTGATCCTCGCCGAGTCGGCGCGGGAGTGGGTGGCGGTGCTGCGCGGCCGCAAGCCTGCGCGAAGCACCGAGACACCCGCCGAGTATGCCTCCCAGCCTTCCGCCGCAGCCTGACGATGATTCAACGCCACCTGGCACTCGCCCTCGTTCTCGCACCCGCGCACCTTGCGTCCGCGCAGGTCGCGGCGCCACAGCAGGCGGCACCCCGGTCCGGGTTTGCGTTCACGATCGACAACATCATGCGCGGCCCGGAAGTCTACGGGCGCGAGCCGCAGCGTCCCCGCTTCAGCGCCGACGGCCGCTGGATCTATTTCCGCTGGCTGCCGCCGGGGACCGACTGGCGCGAGCAGCTCCGCCCGTATCGCGTGCGCGCGGCGGCCGGCGCCACTCCCGAAGTGTTGAGCGAAGCGGCCTGGGACAGCGCCGCACCCTCATTCGAGCGCGGCGCACGGTCGCCCGACGGCTGCTTCGAGGCGGTGGCGGCGCAGGGCGACATCTGGGTCGTGGACCAGCGGACCGCGGCGGTACGGCGTCTGACGGAGACCGTCGCGACCGAGAGCGAGCCGTCGTTCAGCGGCGACGGCCGCCGCGTCTACTTCACGCGCGACAACAACGTCTATGCGGTGGAGCTGGACGGCGGCCTGACGCGGCAGCTCACCGACATCCGCACCGGTCCCGCGCCGAAGCCGGACAGCACCCCCGCCGGCCAGCGCGGCGCGCTCCAGGCGCAGCAGCGAATCCTCCTCGAGGCGATCCGCGACCGGCTCCGTGCCGACAGCATCGCCAAGGCGCAGCGCGAAGCCCGGGAGAAGCTCCGCCCGAAGACGCTCTACCTCAAGGAGCGCGAGCGCATCGCCCGGCTCCTCCCCTCGCCTAACGGCCGGGCGCTCCTCATCGTCACCGAGACGCCGGCGAGCACGGCGCAGCAGACGCGCGT
>DATAIS010000064.1:0-32799 GCA_036262535.1 Gemmatimonadaceae bacterium
TGCGCTGCGTGTCGACGTGCGCGCGCAGCCGGCGGCGAGGAGCGAGAGGGAGCTGAGCACGGCCGCGGCGGCCCGGTGGGCTCTGTGCATGAATGCGATGTCGGTGCGGGAGGGGGCCGGCGGGACGCCGTCAGGCGTCCCGCCGCCCGGCAGCTCAGTTGGCGACGACGTCCTGCTTCACGTCGTCGAAGGTGACCTTCCGCCCCGTCTGGATCGCGGCAACGGTCATGCAGAGCGCGACGGAGTGGTTGTAGCCGGCCTCGATGTCGGCGTTCGGCTTGCGCCGGGTCCGGACGCACTCCATCCAGTTGCGGACGTGCGCCGTCGTCGACGGGTCGGCGCCGGTGTTGGCCGCGGTCTCCGTCTTCACCGCCTCGGCGAGCTTCATCGCCGGCAGCTGGTTCGCCTGCATGTTCATCTCGGCGGCCGCCTTCGCGCCCATCCCGCCCGTGGGCGAGATCTCGTTCGTGTCGAGGTTGAGCATGCCGCCGTTCGAGTAGTAGTACTCCTTCGTCTCGCCGGCGGAGTTGGTCATGCGCGACGAGTACACCACCTGGAAGCCCTTCGTCGGATCAGCGAGCGGACCGTAATCGAACACGATCGTCGCCGTATCCCAGTTCTTCCGGCCGTCCTTCCAGAGATAGACGCCGCCGTTGGCGACGACGCTCCGCGGACGCGGAAGGTCGGTGAACCAGTGCACGGTGTCGATCTGGTGTACCATCCACTGATCGGGAATCCCCGACGAGTAGGGCCAGAAGAGCCGGTACTCGAGGTACTTGCGCGGATCCCAGGGCTCGTACGCGTAGTCGATGAGATAGCGCTTCCAGTCGGTGTCCTGCTCGCGGATGGCGGCGACGAGCGCGGGACGGCGCCAGCGACCGGGCTGATTGACGTTCCACGTCATCTCGGCCATGACGATGTCGCCGAACTTCCCGGAGCGGAGGTACTCGTTCGCCTGCTGGTAGTTGCGCGCACTGCGGCGCTGTGTGCCGATCTGCACGATGCGCCCCGATTTCGTCACCGCGTCGCGGATGGCGATCGCGTCGCGCATGGTGTGTGCGAGCGGCTTCTCGATGTACGCGTCCTGGCCGGCGCGCATCGCCTCGACGCCATGGTAGGCATGCTGGAAGTCGGCGGTGGAGATGAGCACCGCGTCGGTGGCGCGCGCGGCGTACATCTCCTCGTTGTTGCGGAAGACGCGCGGCTTCGACCCGGTGGTCTTCTCGATCTGCGCCGTCCCCTCCTCGCGGCGGCGGCTCCAGATGTCGGAGAGCGCGGTGATCTCGAAGTTCATCTCTTTCGCGATCTTGCCGAAGATCGGCAGGTGCGCCTGACGGAAGCGGTCGGAGAAGCCGACGACGCCGACGCGGACGCGATCGTTGGCGCCGAGGATGCGCGCGTAGCTCGCGGCCGGCATCGCGGCGGCGTAGCTCGCGCCGGGGATGGCGGTCAGCGCGAGGCCGGCTGCGCCGGCCGCGGCCGTCTTGAGGAACTCGCGACGCGCGACCTCGCGCTCGGCGAGCGGAGTGCGAGTGGCGCTCGGCTGCTGCTGATCGGGCATTGCCTTCTCCTCCAATGACGGTTGGGCTGAGTGACTGGATGTGGCGGACCGCGGACGCGAGCTCACGCGCGTGCGACGCGACGCGGGCGCGGCTTCTGTGACGCGGCAAGCCCCGCGAGCACGCCACGCATGTGGGCGAACGACTGCTTCATCCCCGGCAGCGGATCGTCGGCATCGATCTCGTACTCGAGGTTGACGTACCCGCCGTAGCGCATGGCGAGCAGCTGCTGGAAGATCTCGGCGATCGGGATCACGCCCTCGCCGACGATGCACTGGCTCCCCTTCTCGGTCAGGTCGCGCAGATCCTTGACGTGCATGTCGAGCAGCCGCGGGCCGGCGTCGGCGACGGCTTTCACGACGTCGGTGCCGGTCCGGACGGTGTGGCCGATGTCGATGCAGAGCCCCATCCGCCGGTCCATCGACCGCACGGCCTTGAGCACGTCGTAGGGCGAGGGGAAGCGCTTGTCCTCGGGGCCGTGGTTGTGGATCGCGACCTTGATGTCGTACTGCTTCGCGAAGCGCTCGATGCGTGGAAGGATCGGGAGGTCGGTGGTGGCGACGATCGTCGGCATGCCGGCGGCCTTCGCGTACTCGAAGTAGCGGCGGACCTCGTCGTCGTCATCCTTGTCGAAGGTGATCGTACCGCCGCCGACGATCTGAAGGCCGGCGCGGGTGAACTCGTCACGTGCCGCGGCGATCTGCTCCGGGGGAAGGTCGTAGGGCAGGTGGACCGACTTGATGTTGACCCAGGGCGTCCGGAGCGCCCCGATCATCTCGATCGCCTTGTCGCGCGGAAGCTTGCGCAGCGAGTAGCTGGCGACGCCGAGCTTGAGGGTCGGCGCGGGCTTGGGCGAGTCGCTGACAGCGTCCTCGTCGCCGCGGGGTTGACCGGCAAGCGCCGCCGCGGGAGCTCCGGCGATTGCCGCCGCGGCGCCACTCGCGGCGAGGGCGAGAAAGGTGCGGCGCGGGACGTCGCGATCGGACATGCGGATCACCTCACGGCGCCACCGTCGACGCCCGTTCTTAATCGTTTAACCTGGGCCAGGACGCCAATGTACACCACGCCACCATCCCCGGCAATCGCCTCGCGGGCCTGCTGCCGACCCCGCTTCCCGCGGTGCCTTGCAACATCAGCTTGCCTCACTGCGTAGACAGGTATAGCTCATAGCAGGACGGTCGCGTCGGCGGCCCGCCGCGCCACCGCTCCACAGAGATCGTCCCCCTGGGGACGAGGAGAGTCCCATGCCGCGCAGCCCGAGCGCGATCGTCCGTGCGGCGGTCGCATCGTTAGGCACCGCCGCCGCCGTCGCCGCCTGTCAGCCCTCGCCGGCGACCCCCGCTCCTCCTCCGACCCCCGCCCGCGACTCCCAGCTCGTCGAGGTCGGCTACGGAACGCAGGCGCGGAAGGACGTCACGGGCGCCATCTCCTCGATGTCCGGCGAGCAGGCCCGCCGTCATTCGCCGGCCACCGTCGCCGAGATGCTTCGCGACCGCTTTCCCGGCGTCGACGTCCAGCCGCTCACGAACGGTGGCGTCTCGATCCGGATCCGTGGCCGGCGCAGCCTCATGGGCTCGAACGAGCCCCTCTTCGTCATCGACGGATCTCCGGTGCTCAACCTCCAGGGCGGCGCGATCACCGGCCTCGAGCCGGCCGACATCGTGAGCATCGAGGTGCTCAAGGACGCCGGCTCCACCGCCGCGTATGGCTCGCGCGGCGCGAACGGCGTCATCCTCATCACGACGCGGAAGCGCTCCCGGGGCTAGCGGCACGCTCGCCGCCGCCGATCGCCGCGGCGATCACCTGCTGCGGCGTCCATGCCTCGATCGGCCGCGCCGGCGAGAGCCGGCCGCGGCACATCACCGCGAGCCGGTCGCAGAGACCGAACAGCTCGGGGAGATATGAGCTGACGATCAGCACTGCTTTCCCCTCGGCGGCCGCCCGGACGACGGCCTCGTAGACCTGCGCCTTGCTGCCGATGTCGATGCCGCGCGTCGGCTCGTCGAGCAGCAGGATCTCCGCATCCTGATGGAGGATTCTCCCCAGCGCGACCTTCTGCTGGTTTCCCCCGGACAGCGTTCGCACCGGCTGCTCGGAGGACTGTGCCCGGATCCGCAGCGCATCGATCCACGCCTCGGCGCGCGCGCGCTGCAGCCGCAGATCGAGCCATCCCCAGCGTGCGAGGCTGCCGAGCCGCGTCGCGCAGACGTTGTCGGCTACCGAGAGCGCGAGCGAGAGGCCCTCGTTCTTACGGTCCTCGCTCAGATAGCCGAAGCCCTCGTCGAGCCGTGCCGACGGTGTCGCGCCGTGAACGGCGACGGCGCGTCCGCGCACCACGACGCGGCCCGACGCGGGCTGCTGGAGACCGAACAGCGCGCGCACCATCTCCGTTCGCCCCGAGCCCATCAGGCCGGCGACGCCGAGGATCTCTCCCCGCCGCAGCTCGAAGCTGGCGTCGCGCAGCGCCGGCGGCGCCGCGAGCCCCTCGACGGCGAGCACCGGCTCCGAGCCGGCGGCGCGCCGCGCGGGAAACAACCCGCCCATCGGACGCCCGACCATCTGCGTGATCAGGCGCTCGTCCTCCACCGCCGCGATGCGGCCATGATCGACGCTCCTCCCGTCGCGCAGCACGGTATAGCGGTCTGCGACCTCGCGAACCTCCTCGAGGAAATGACTGATGTACAGCACCGCAACGCCCTCGGCGCACAACCGGCGGACGAGCGCGAAGAGGCGCTCGATGTCCGCGCGCTGAAAGCTGCTCGTCGGCTCGTCCATCAGGATGACGCGAGCGTCGGCGGCGAGCGCGCGGCACACCTCGACCACCTGCTGCGCGGCAAGCGGCAGCGTTCCCACGCGCCGCCCGGGACGAATCTCCGGGTGCGAGAAATTCTCGAGCAGCGCCATCGCTCGCTCGCGTGAGCGCCGCCGGTCGATCCACCCCAGCCGCGCCGACTCCGTCCCGAGCAGAACGTTCTCCTCGACGGAGAGGTGCGGACAGATGGACAGCTCCTGGTGGATGAGCGCGATCCCGCTCTGCCGGGCGACGGCGGGACTGGACGGCGCGTACTCGCGGCCGAAGAGCCGCATCATGCCGCGGTCGGGCCGGATCGAGCCGGCGACGACGTTCATGAGCGTGCTCTTGCCGGCGCCATTCTCGCCGATCAGCCCGTGGACCTCTCCCGCCGCGAGCCGGAGATCGACGCCGTCGAGAGCGACCGTCGCGCCGAAGCGCTTCGCGATCCCCTCGACGTGCAGCGCCTCCCGCTCCGCGGCGACTGTCGCATCCACGGGCCGCTCGCTCATCGCCCGCCGAGGTACCGCTCGAGCGGGGGGTTGACGACGTCGCGAACAGCCGGCTCGCCGAGGTTCTCCTTCGTCACGAGCACGACCGCCGTCTCGACCCGCCGCTCCACCGGCTTCCCCTTCAGGTGATCGACCATCGTCGTGACGCCGAGGTATCCCATGCGCAGCGGATCCTGGACGACGAGACCGTCGATCTGGCCTGCCTGCAGCGCATCGAGGAGCGTCCTGCTCGCGTCGAACCCGACGAGCCGTACCTTCCCCGCCTTGCCGACGTCCTGGAGCGCGAGCAGCATCCCGACCGTGGACGACTCGTTAGGCGTGAAGATCCCCTGCACGACGTCGCCGTACCGGTTGAGCAGATTCTCCGCGGCGCGCTTCCCCGTGTCCCGCGTCGGGCCGGCATACTGGTCCGACGACACGACGTCGATCCGAGGGTACCTGCTCTTCAGCTCGGCGAGAAATCCCTCCTCGCGGGCGTGCGTGCTCGCCGAGCCTTCCGCGTATCGCAGCACCAGCACCTTCCCCTTGCCGCCGAGCGACTGCCCGAGCCGATCGGCGGCCAGTCGGCCGCCCTTCTCATTGTCGGTGGCGACGAAGCTCACGATCGCATCCGAGTCGATCCCGGAGTCGATGATCACCGTCGGCACACCGGCGGCCTTTGCTTCCTCCACCGGCCGCACGAGCGCGCGGTCGTCGAGCGGCGCGAGCACGATCCCCGTCACCCGCTGGCTGGTGAATCCTTCCACGACCTGTACCTGCTGCTCGCGGTCGTCCTCGCGCAGCGGTCCCTTCCAGATCACCCGCACCGGCGTCCCCGCCGCCGACAGCTCCTGCGCCGCCTTGTTCGCTCCAGCGTGGATGCTCTTCCAGAACTCGTGCGACGTTCCCTTGGGGACGACGGCGATCGTGAGCGCCGCGGTGGTATCGGCGGAGCCGGCGGCGCCGCGCGACTTTCCATCGCCGCAACCGGCGGCAGCGAGGATGGCAAAGGGCGCGAGAAGGACGAAGCGCGAGTGGGTCACGTGAAGTCTCCCGGATTGGCGTCGGAGTCGTCGTCGATGAGCACGACGTGGAGCGATTGCGGTCCATGTACACCGATCGCGAGCGTCAGCTCGATGTCGGAGGTGCGGGACGGGCCGGTGATGAGGGTGATCGCGCCGTCGAGGGTCGGGTCGACCGCGGCGAGGACGTCGCCAAGGGTCGCGCGGATGCAGCGCGTCGAGAGGAGCGCGATGTGGAGCGGAGGAACGAGCGAGGCGAGCCGGCTCCGCTCCCGCGCCGACTCGAGCACGAGCGTCCCCGTCTCCGCGATCCCCCACTGCGCGGTCGTCACGCCGGCGTCGCAGGCGAAGAGATCGGAACGCGAGAGCTCCGCCGCGCTCCGCACCCGCCACGGATCTGCCGGCTCGCCGAGCGCGTGGTCCACGAGCGGCGCGCCGGACGAGACCACGAGCCGTGCATCGGCGTCGGCGAGGATGGCCCTGACGGCAAGCGCCGCCCCGGCCGCGCCGCGTACGCGGGTGCAGCGGCCGCCGACCGCTTCCGCCCGCGCGACGAAGAAGGCGGGAAGATCGGCCATGTCCGCGGTGGGAAGGAGCGCGACCGCATCCGGCGCGATGACGGGAAGCGAGCCATGCGGCGCGCGCGGCGAGGATCCGTCGTGCGGCGCGTGCTCGTGGGCGTCGCCCGCCGCGAGATGCTCGCGTATCGCGTCGAGGATGATCCGGCGCGAGTCGCGCGCCGTCATGCCGACCCGCCTTCGGGCGGCCCGCCGCGCCGCCGTCGGACCTTCCACTCCTCACGAAAGCTGCGCGGCGCGAGGGGGCGCAGGTCGCGCCACGCCGTCCACGCGCCAAGCGCTGGTACGATGCGCTGCGCGATGCCGCGGCGGCCCACCGTCTCGCCGACGCGGAAGAAGTGCTGCACCGCGCGCGCAAAGCGCGTCACCAGTCGATACGCCCACGGGCGCGCCATGACGGCGGTATAGGCTCGGAACGCGAGGCGCTCTCCGCGCCTTGGCCCGCGCGCATCCGCCGCCACGACCTCCGAGCGGAGATGGAGCAGGAGCGCGGGGATGTCGATCTTCACCGGACAGACCTCGCGGCACGCGCCGCAGAGGCTCGACGCATACGGCAGCTCCGACGAGCGCGCGAGCCCGACGAGCTGCGGCGTGATCACGGCGCCGATCGGCCCCGGGTACACGGACCCGTAGGCGTGACCGCCGATCTGCTGGTACACGGGGCAGGCATTGAGACAGGCACCGCAGCGGATGCAGGCCAGCGACTGCCTCGTGACGGGATGCGCGAGCATTCGCGAGCGGCCGTTGTCGAGGAGGACGATGTGCAGCTCCGCGGGCCCCTCGCCGTCGACGCCGCCGCCCGCGCCAGTGATCAGCGACTGGTAGGCCGTCAGCGGCTGGCCGGTCGCCGACCGCGGAAGAAGCTGGAGGAACACCTCGAGATCGGCGAGGCGCGGGATGACCTTCTCGATTCCCATCAGCGCGACGTGCGTGCGCGGCAGGGTCATCGTCAGGCGCGCGTTCCCCTCGTTCTCGAGGATGAGAATCGTCCCCGTCTCGGCGACGGCGAAGTTCACGCCGGTGATGCCGATGTCGGCGTCGGCGAAGCGCTCGCGGAGCGTGCGCCGTGCGGTCGCGGTGAGGCTCGCGACGTCATCCGCCCCGCCGGCGGCGAGCTTCTCGGCGAAGAGCGCCGCGATCTGCGCGCGCGTCTTGTGGATCGCCGGCACGACGATGTGCGACGGCGTCTCGCCGGCGAGCTGGATGATGTACTCGCCGAGGTCGGTCTCCACCGGCTCGAGCCCCTCGCGCGCGAGCGCGGCGTTGAGGTGAATCTCCTCCGTCGCCATGCTCTTGCTCTTCACGACGGTGCGAGCGCCGCGCGCGCGGGCGATGCCGGCGACGATGGCGCAGGCCTCCTCGCCGTCCACCGCCCAGTGGACGCGCGCCCCCGCGCGCTCGGCGCTGGCGACGAACTGTTCCAGGTAGCGGTCGAGGTGACGCAGCGTCTCGTCCTTGATCGCGCGCGCCCGCGTACGCGCTCCCTCCCAGTCGGCGACGCTCGTCATCGCCGCGAGGCGGCGCGTCGCGAAGAGCGACGTCGCCTGTCGCAGCGCACGCCTGAGCTGTACGTCGCCGAGCGCGCCGCGCACGTTGCTGGCGAACCCCGCGGGGGTCGGCGGGAGCGCGGTCATGCGACCGAGGCGAGCACCTCGGCGAGGTGCATCGCGCGCACGCGCGAGCGGCGCCGCGAGAGGCGGCCGCCGATCTGCATCAGACAGCTCGCGTCGGCGGAGACGACGGCGTCGACGCCCGCGGCCTCGATCTCGTCCACCTTGCGGTCGAGAATCGCCACCGAGATGTCGGCGTGCTTCACCGCGAAGGTGCCGCCGAAGCCACAGCACGCGTCGGCGTCAGGCAGCTCGACGAGCTCGGCGCCCTGAACGCGGCCGAGCAGCCGCCGCGGCTCGCCGCGCACGCCGAGCTCGCGCAGGGCGTGACAGGCGTCGTGCCAGGTGAGCCGTCCCGCGAAGCGCGCACCGACATCCTCGACACCGAGCCGGTTGACGAGGAAGGCGCTCAGCTCGTACGTCCGCGCGGCGACGGCGCGGGCGCGGGCGCGCCACTGCTCGTCCTCGAACAGGTCCTCGTAATGGTGGACCATGGCCGTGCAGGAGCCCGACGGGCTGACGAACGCGTCGGCCGCCGCGGCCTCGACGATCTCGATGAAGCGCCTGGCGAGCGTGCGCGCCTCGTCGCGGTAGCCGGTGTTGAACGCCGGCTGTCCGCAGCACGTCTGCCGCTCGTCGAAGACCACCTCGCAGCCGACGCGCTCGAGCACCTCGACGGTGCTGACGCCGATCGACGGCCAGAGCTGGTCGACGAGACAGGTCACGAACAGTGAGACGCGCATGCCGTCAGAGGAGAACGACGCCCTTCACGTAATCGGGCGCGCGGTGGACGCCGGCGAAGGCGCCGGGGATCGCGGCGAGCGAATCGTAGCGGTGCGTGATCAGCGGGGCGACGTCGACACGGCCGCTCTCGATGAGGCGGAGCGCGCGCAGGTAGGTGCTCGGCCGCCCGTCGGGCTCGTGTCCACCCGAGGCGCCGGTCGGCGTGAGCAGCGTCGGCTCCATCCATTGCAGCGGGCTGAGGAGGCTGACATCCGCCCCCGCGTGCCCGTGGCCGTAGAGGAGCACCGTCGCCTGCCTGCGGATCAGTGCCGGCATCGCCGCGAGCGCCGCCGCCGAGCCGGATGCCTCGATCACCAGCTCGACGCGGCGGCCGCCGCTGCGCTCGCGCACCGTGGCGGCGAGATCGGCTGCCAGCGGGTCGATGGTCTCGGCGCCGAAGCGCTCGGCGAGCGCCCGCTTCCGAGCGTTAGGCTCGGCGACGAGCAGCGCGCCGGCGAAGCGGAGGACGCGGCGCAGATACTGGACGAAGAGCAGCCCCGCCGGTCCGGCGCCGCAGACGAGCACCGTGCGGACGCCGGAGTCGCCCCGGCCCGCGATCGTGTAGCGCGCCGGCGCGCGCATCAGGACGTCGCAGGCGTGGATGACACATCCGAGCGGCTCGACGAGCGCCACCGCGGCGGGCTCGAGGTCGGACTCGACACGAACGGCGTTCACCGCGGGCACGTCGAGGTACTCCGCGAACCCGCCGGCGAGGCCGCTGATGCCGTGCTCGCGATAGCCGTCGCACTGGTGCGAGTCGCCCGTCGCGCAGTACTCGCACGGCGAGCGCCCCTCGCTGACGCAGCTCCGCCCCTGGTCGACGACGACCAGGTCGCCGCGGCGAAGGTCGCGCACCGACGCGCCCACCTCGTCGACGACGCCGGCGATCTCGTGGCCGAGGATCTGCGGCTCGCGCGCGAGGGGGATGACCGCGCCGTCGCGATCGCGATTGTAGTTCGCGTGTCCGGCGAAGATGTGAAAGTCGGTGCCGCACAGGCCGACGGCCGCGACGCGCAACCGCACCGCGGAATCCGCGAGGGGCGCCACTGGCACGTCGCGAAGCTCGAAGCGCCCCACGTCGACGAGCACCGCGGCGCGCATCGTTCCGCGCCGCGCGGCCCCTTCGCGACGGGCGACTTCGGCGATCATCAGGGAACCGCCTGCGCGGGCTCGAGCACCAGCACCGAGGCGATCGAGCTCGGCGCCACCTTCGGCAGCTTCACGACGAGGCCGGCGGAATCGCTCTCGACGTCGAGCGGCTTCCGGTCGGCGAGCAGATACGCGCGCGACGGCCGCGAGGCGACGCCTGTGAGCGGCAGCCGCCCATCCTTCGGCCAGTCGAAGATGTGCGCGTACACCGTTCGCCCCTTCGCCGTGTAGCGTCCCCATTGCGGCATGCCGTAGGGACTCACCGTCGTCCCGTAGATCGCCTCGCCATTCTGGCGCATCCAGTCGCCCATCTCGCGCAGCCGCGCGACACTCGGCGAGGGGATGAGGCCATCCGCGGTCGGTCCGACGTTGAGCAGGAAGTTGCCGCCCTTCGAGGCGACGTCGACGAGCGTCCGCAGCAGCGTTCGCGTGTCCTTCCAGCCGTCGTCGTAGGACTTGAACCCCCAGGTGTCGTTCATCGTCATGCAGGTTTCCCAGTCGACGCCGGGAAGCCCTTCGGGTGGGACGCGCTGCTCGGGCGTGCCGAAGTCGCCGAGCCCGACGCGCCCCTCCTTGTTGAGGCCACTGAGCCCCTGACGAGTGTGGCCGACCCGGTTGTTGACGATGAGCGTCGGCCGGATCGCGCGCAGGTAGCGCTGGAGGTCCTCGCCCCGCTCGTCGCTCCAGTCGGGGATCCATTCGCCGTCGAACCAGAGGACCTCGATCTCGGGGTTTCGCGTCAGCAGCTCGCGCAGCTGCGGCTTCATGTAGTCCTCGACGTAGCGCCCGAAGCTCGGGTTCGACTGCGTGCGGGTGTTGTACTCGGGGGCAAAGGGCGCCTGCGCATCGGGGTGGTGCCAGTCCATGATCGAGTAGTAGACGCCGAACTTCAGTCCCTGCCGGCGCGCCGCGCCGGCGAGCGCCCTGATGACGTCGCGCCGGTACCGCGTCGCGTCGACGACGTCGTATGGCGAGACCTTCGAGTCGAACAGCGCGAAGCCGTCGTGGTGCTTGGAGGTGATGATGATGTACTTCATCCCCGCGTCCTTCGCGACTCGTACCCACGCGTCGGGATCGAATCGGACCGGGTTGAAGCGGTGGACGAACTGCTCGTACTCGGGGATCGGGATCCGTGCCCGCGACATGATCCATTCGCCGATGCCGGCCACCCGTTCTCCTCGGTAGGTCCCTGCCGGCACCGCGTACGCGCCCCAGTGGATGAACATCCCGAACTGGGCATCGCGCCACCACGCCATCCGCGCGTCGCGCGCGGCGGCCGCCTCGCGCGCCACGGCGGCGCTGTCGGGAGGGGTCTGCGCCGTCAGACTGGGCGCGCTCGCGAGCAGCGCGACGAAGAAGGTCGTGGCGGTCCTCACGGCATCGGGCATCTCAGCTCTCCCTGTTCATCGGGCCCGCGCCGCTGCTCGCGCGCCAGGCCGGTCCATTCGGGTACGAGTAGGTCGCGAGGCTCTCGGGGCGCATCTCGATGCTGTAGCCCGGCGCCGTCGGGGGCATGTACCGGCCGCCACGAACGACGACGGGGTCGAGAAAGTGCTCGTGAAGATGATCGACGTACTCGACGATGCGATCCTCGAGCGAGGCGCTGACGCAGATGTAGTCGAAGATCGCGAGGTGCTGCACGTACTCGCAGAGCCCGACGCCCCCGGCGTGCGGACAGACGGGCACGCCGAACTTCGCCGCCAGCAGCAGGACGGCGAGCACCTCGTTGACGCCGCCGAGCCGGCAGCTATCGATCTGGCAGAAGCCGATGGCGTCCGCCTGCATGAGCTGCTTGAACATGACGCGGTTGTGGCACTGCTCGCCGGTCGCGACGGCGATCGGCGCGATCGCCCTCGCGATCGCGGCGTGGCCGAGGATGTCGTCGGGGCTCGTCGGCTCCTCGATCCACCACGGATCGAAGCGCGCCAGCTCGCGCATGCAGGCGATGGCGTCGTCCACGTCCCACACCTGGTTCGCATCCATCATGAGCTTGCGCGCCGGCCCGATCTCCTCGCGGACGATCCCGGCGCGGCGGATGTCGTCGGCGAGGTCGCGCCCGACCTTGATCTTGAAGTGCGACCAGCCCTGCGCCATCGCCTCACGGCAGAGCCGGCGGATCTTCTCGTCGGAGTAGCCGAGCCAGCCCGCGGACGTCGTGTAGGCGGGATAGCCGACGCGGCGCATCTCGGCCTCGCGTACGGCGCGCGTCCCGGCGCCGCGCTCGAGGATCTCGATCGCTTCTTCCGGGGTGAGCGCGTCGGTGAGGTAGCGGAAATCGACACACCGGACCAGCTCCTCGGGGCTCATGTCGGCGAGGAGCTTCCAGAGGGGCTTTCCGAGGGCCTTGGCGTAGAGGTCCCAGACCGCGTTCACGATTGCCGCCGCAGCGAGGTGCACGACACCCTTCTCGGGCCCGACCCAGCGCAGCTGCGAGTCGCCGACGACGCGCCGCCAGAAGGCGCCCATGTCGGCAGCGATCTCCTCGAGCGTCAGCCCCTGGACGAGCGGCGAGAGGGCGTGGCCTGCGGCGACGCACAGCTCGTTGCCCCGGCCGATGGTGAAGGTGAGGCCGTGCCCCTCGAGCCCTGGACGGTCGGTCCGCAGGATGACGTAGGTCGCCGAGTAGTCGGGGTCCGGATTCATCGCATCCGACCCGTCGCGCGCGCGTGACGTCGGGAAGCGAATGTCGGAGACTTCGATGCGCGTGATCGTCGTCAAACGCGGCGAGGCGAGAGGAGAAAGAGGCCGTGGTTCACGAGCTACATCGCGGTGAAGCCGCCATCCACAGGAAGCGCGACGCCGGTGATGAACGACGCCTCCGACGACACCAGCCAGAGCGCCGCGTCGGCGCACTCCTCGGCGGTGCCGAGGCGACCCATCGGCTGCGCGGCGCTGTACGCGGCCCACGCCGCGGGAGGATCGGGCATCGCGTCGGCGAAGGTGCGGAGCATCGGGGTGTCGATGATGCCGGGGCAGAGCGCGTTGACGCGGATGCCGCGCGTGGCATAGTCGAGGGCGAGGGCCTTCGCGAGCATCACCACCGCCCCCTTGCTCGCGCAGTACACCGGCGAGTCGGCCTGGGCGACGAGCCCGGTCTTGCTCGCGTTGAAGAGAATCGCGCCCCCGCCTGCCTGACGGAGCATGATCGAGATCGCATACCGGGCGGCGTGGATCGGCCCGTAGAGGTTCACGGCGAGCAGCTCGTCGATCTCATCGTCGCCGCTCTCGGTGAGCTGCTTCGGCAGCGTCACCCCCGCGTTGCAGAAGAGGATGTCGACCGCGCCATAGCCGGCGACGCAGGCGTCGATCGCGCGCTCGTTGTCGGCGCGCCTGCGCACGTCGCAGGGAACGAACGCCGCTCTCCCGCCCGCCGACTCGATCTCGCGGACGAGCGCCGCGCCGCCAGCCGCATCGCGCGCCGCGACCACGATGCTTGCCCCCTCGCGCGCGAAGAGGAGCGCCGACGCGCGGCCGATGCCGGTCGTCGCTCCGGTGATCACTGCCGCCTTCCCGTCGAGCCGCTTCATGCGTGGGCGCGGAGGCGCTGCCGGGCCGTGCCGAGTCCGTCGATCCCGAGCTCGACGACGTCGCCGGGCACGAGATAGCGCGGCGGCTTCTCGCCGAGCCCGACGCCGGCGGGCGTGCCGGTCGAGATGACGTCGCCGGGGAGCAGCGTCATGAACTGGCTGACGTAGCTCACCAGCGTCGGAATGTCGAAGATGAGGTCGCGCGTCGAGCCGTCCTGCTTCCGCTCGCCGTTCACGGTCAGCCAGAGCCGCAGGTCGTGAACGTCCGCGATCTCGTCGCGGGTCGCGATGAACGGGCCTAACGGCGCGAAGGTGTCGCAGCTCTTGCCCTTCACCCACTGGCCGCCGCGCTCGAGCTGGAAGGCGCGCTCGGAGTAGTCGTTGTGGAGCGCGTAGCCGGCGACGTGCCGCATCGCGTCGGCGCGCTCGACGTACGTGGCGCGCCGCCCGATGATCACGGCCAGCTCCACCTCCCAGTCGGTCTTCGTGCTTCCCTTCGGGATCACGACGTCGTCGTCAGGGCCGCAGAGCGCGGTCGTCGACTTGAAGAAGATGATCGGCTCGGCGGGAATCGCGGCGCCGGTCTCTCGTGCGTGATCCCGGTAGTTGAGCCCGATGCAGATGATCTTGCTCGGCCGGCAGAGCGGAGCGCCGAGCCGTGCGTCGGCCGGGACGGTCGGGGCGCGGCGCCCGTCGCCGGCCAGCCAGCGCTCGAGCCGCGCCGGCCCATCGTCGCCGAAGAATTCCTCGTCGTAGTCGACGCCGGAGCCGGAGACGTCGATCCGCACGCCGTCAGCGCGCAGCACGCCGGGGCGCTCGCGGCCGGCTTCCCCGAAGCGGATCAGCTTCATCTGCTCACATCTTGAGGGTCACGAACCCGCCGTCGACCGCATAGTTGCTGCCGGTGACGAACGCCGCGTCGTCGGAGCAGAGAAAGAGCGCGAGGTCGGCAACTTCCTCAGGACGTCCCATCCGTCCAATCGGCTGCGTGCGCGAGAGCGTCTCGAACATCTCGCGCTCCCGACCCGGATAGTTGCTGGCAAGAAACCCGTCGACGAAGGGCGTGTGAATGCGCGCCGGCGCGACGCAGTTGCAGCGGATGCCATGCGTGACGTAGTCGCGCGCCACCGAGTACGTCATCGTGAGCACCGCGCCCTTGCTCATCGAGTAGGCGAAGCGGTCGGGTATCCCGACCGTCGACGCCACCGATGCGATGTTGAGGATCGCGCCGCCCCGCCCCTTCATCGCCGCGACGGCGGCGCGGAGACAGTTGTACACCCCCTTCACGTTGACGGCGTAGACGCGGTCGAGATCGGCCTCGGTCGTCTGCTCGACGGTGCCGACATGGGCGATCCCGGCGCTGTTGACGACGATGTCGGCCGCACCGAGCCGTTCGTGCGCGATGCGGAACGCGTCGTCCACCTGCGACTGGTGGGTGACGTCGCAGGCGATCGCCGCCGCCTCACCGCCGCTCCGGGCGATCCCCGCCGCGGTCTGCTCCGCCGCCGCGGCGTCGATGTCGAGCGCCGCGACGCGCGCGCCCGCCTCGCCGAAGCGGATCGCGATCGCGCGTCCGATCCCGGAGCCCGCTCCGGTCACGATCGCCGTCTTGCCCGTCAGGTCGTGCGCCGGTCGTCGTGCCGCCATACGAGAACGATGGGTCGATGGTCGCTCACAGCCCGTACACGCGCACGGCCGTGTCGTGATAGAAGCACCGGCGCTCGGCGGGACGCCAGGCCGCCGTGAATCGCGCCGTGAAGTCGTACCACCGCTGGTGCGTGCCGGCGAGCGTCAGCACGGGCCAGTCGCTGCCGTACATCAGTCGCTCGGCGCCGAACGCATCGAGCACGTGCGCCGCGTACGGAACGAGCGCCTCGTCGTCGCACGCCGGCGCCGCCTCGGTGAGAAGCCCCGACAGCTTGCAGGCCACGTTCGGATGCGCCGCGATCCGCGCGATGCTGGTGCGCCATGGCTCCCATCCGCGCTCGCGGATCGGCGGCTTGCCACAGTGATCGAGAACGAGCCGGGTGTCGGGACAGCGCGCCGCGAGCACCGCGACCTCGCCAAGCTGGTCGTGCGTGGCGCAGAGGTCGAAGGTGAGCCCGAGGTCGCCGACGCGCTGAACGCCCCGGACGAGCTCCTCCTCGAGAGCGAATCCCGTCGGCTGCCCCTGGATGTTCTGGCGGACACCGCGTACGAGCGAGACGCCTCGCAGCCGGGCGAGCGCCGACTCGCGTGCCGCGGCGTCGGACAGATCGACGAACGCGACGATGCCGGCGAGCCGCGGCTCCGTCTCGGCGAGCAGCTCGACCAGCGCCACCTCGCGATCGCTCTCCTCGGGCAGGCAGTTGCACTCGACGAAGATCACGCCCGCGAGCGGAATGCCCGCCGCGTCGGCGGCGTAGGCGTGCGGCAGGAAGGGACGGTCGAGCGGCGGCAGCGCCGTGAGCCACGGGTAATGCAGCGCCCCGGGATCCCAGAAATGGGCGTGGGCGTCGATGACGCCGGTCGTCACGTCGCCCAGCTCGCGCGAGCGCGGTCGAGCGCGACCGCGAGGACGATGATGCAGCCGATGATGATCTCCTGGATGTAGTTCGGCCACCCCATCTGCTGGCAGCCATTGCGCAGGAACGCCATGATGAGCGCACCGATCATCGAGCCGGCGATGCTTCCCTCGCCGCCGTTCAGGCTGCCGCCGCCAATCACCACCGCGGCGATGATGTCGAGCTCCGTACCGACGGCGACCGTCGGATCGCCCTGCCGGAGTCGTGACATCTGCATCACGCCGGCGAGTCCGAAGAGAAGTCCGGCCGCGCCGTAGACGAGGAGCTTGAGGCGGTCGGTCGCGATGCCGCAGGCGCGCGCAGCGGCTTCGTTCGAGCCGAGCGCGAAGACGTGCCGCCCAAAGACGGTCCGCCGCAACACGAGCGCCACGAGCACGGCGAGCACGAGGGCGATCCAGACTCCGGGCGGAAAGATCATCCACGACTTCCGGGGAACGCTCACGAGCAGATCGTTGATCCACGTCGGGGGCGCGTTCACCGTCTGCTCGTGCGCGAGCCATTTCGCGAGCCCGCGGGCGATGCCGAGCATGCCGAGCGTGGCGATGAAGGGAACGATGCGGAAGCCGATGATGATCGCGCCGTTGGCGACTCCGATCAGTCCGCCGGCGAGCACCGCCGCGAGCACCGCGGCCGCCGGCGGCCAGCCGGCCGCCGCGGCGAGTGCCGTGCACACCCCCGTCAGGGCGACGGTCGCGCCGACGGACAGGTCGATCCCGCCGGAGACGATGATCATCGTCATCCCGATCGCGCCGAGGGCGACGATCGTCGTCTGCGAGAGGACGATGCGGAGGTTGAAGGGAGAGAGGTAGCGCTCGGGCGAGTCGGTGAGGAGCGCGAAGGCGAGGACGACCGCAACCAGTCCGAGCGAGGGGCCGGCGCGCCCGAGCCAGGCGCGGAGTCGCCGCGGGCTGAACGAGGCGTGCGCTGTCGGTCGATCCAACGCTTGCGACTGCTCCGACGAGGACGGGCGGTACACGGTGAATGAGGAAATGTTCGAACCAGGTGCTAACGGCACGCGCGATGCGGTTGACGGCATTGCGTACGTCTGACGCCAGGCACTATGGCCAGGATGCTCCGCGATGCCTGACGAAGAGGATTTCGCCGCCTGTCGTACGGTCGCGTGTGACGTGATGGTGGTTCCGCGTGGACATGGGATGACGCGCCGCGTGAAGCATCTGCGTATCGCGTGGTCACTAGCCCTCTCCTTGGTTACCGGCGGTGGTGCGGTTGCCTGTGTCGCGCGCTCATCGCGCCCGCCCAAGGCAGTCGACATCGCCGACCCCGACCCGATGGCGCGGTCGGCGATGTCGCACGTCCTCGGGGAATCCGGTGGGTTCCGTTCATACAGCGGAGTCCGTGAACCGACCCGAGCAGTCATCCGCGACGCCGATGCCTGGCGCCGCCTCTGGAGCGAAGTGACCAGGGTTGTGGATGGGCCGGTCGATCAGCCGGTCATTGATTTTACGCGGGACATGCTCCTCGTCGCCGGGCTCGGATACCGCGGCGACTCCTGCTGTGAGGTGCGTATCGATTCGGTCCAAGCCACCCCCGATACCGTCATCGTCATCGTGACCACCACCACGGCAGGTTTGCATTGTGGTGTGTTCGCGACGGCAAGCGCGCCACTCGACATCATCCGGATCCGCAGAAGCGAGCATGCCGTGCGATTCGTCGAGCGGTCGCGGACGCGCACATGCGCACCCGCACCATGAATCGATCGGTTGGGTCGATGAGGCCGGGCCGATGGCGGCGGGTGCGCGCGGCCCCGCCGCGATGATGCTCTCGGAGGGGCCGCGCGCGGACAACGTCAGTACCCCGGGTTCTGCGGGAACACGCCGCTCGTGCGCTCGATCTGTGTGACGGGGATTGGACGCAGCATGTGGTACGCCTGGATGTTGGCCTTCGCGTCGGAGTTGTAGAGCTTCGTGCGGTAGAGCAGGGTGAAGGTTCGCACGAGGTCGAACCAGCGCACCATCTCGCCGGTGAGCTCACGGGCCCGCTCGTCGAGTACCGAGGCGAGGGTGAGCTGGGTCGGCAGCGTGTACGTCATCGCCGCCTCCTGGCCCGGGACCGCGGCGCGCCGCCTGACGGCGTTGATGTAGGGAAGCCCCTCGGCGGGACGACCGTCGCGAAGCAGCGCCTCGGCGGCGATGAGGTACGTCTCGGCGAGCCGGGCGACGAAGAAATCGCGCGAGCCTTCCTCCTGGTTCACGCTCGCCCGGAAGGGATCGTGGTGCTTGTTGAGCGAGGGGAAGAGCTTGTTGGTGTACTTCGACGGCGGGATCACCATGTACGGCTTGCCGCGATAGTTCACCGTGTCGGCATTGCTGGCGAGGACGACAATGGCGGTGTCGCCGACCCTGAACTTCGGAACGCCGTTCGCGTCCTTCGGAATCGTGTTCGGGTTGTTGGCGAACCAGACGCGGGTGAACTGCGCGTCGTAGCGCGCGTCCTTCGTCCGGTCGTAAAGACCGAGGAAGAACGACGTCGGCCGGAAGCGCTTGAAGGGTCGGCCATTCTGGATGTCGCGCTGCATCCCCAGCTGGGCGTCGTACTCCATCAGGAAGTAGAGATGCCCACGGTTCCCGTTGCCGTTGAGCAGCGGGTCCTTGGTGAACTGGACCGACCAGATGACCTCCTGGTTCCGCTCGTTGTCGAAGGCGAAGACGTCCTTGAAGCGCGGCAGCAGCGCATACTGGCCGGAGTTGATGACTTTCAGCGCCCACGTCGCGGCGTTGGCGAAGTCGCCGGCGGCCGTCTTCGCCGCCTCGTTGGCGGTGGAGTCGGCGCCGCGGATCCGCGTGAGATAGACCTTCGCCAGGAGGTGCTGGGCCGCGCCCCTGGTGACGCGGCCGTAGTCCTTCTGGACCGCGGGGAGCTTCGCCTCGGCGAAGGTCAGGTCCTGGATGATCGCCTCGTAGACCGAGTCCACCGGTGCGCGCGTCTGCGTCGTCGTCACCGCCTTGGTCTCGCTCAGGTTGAGCGGGACGGGACCGTAGGTCTGGACGAGGATGAAGTAGTACAGCGCGCGCACGAAGCGCGCTTCGCCGACGCGCGTGTCGCGAAGGGTGGGATCCATCGCGACCGCGCCGCCCTGCTCGATCGCGGCGTTTGCCGTGTTGATCCCGCGGTACATGAGGTCCCAGAGCTCGCGGGCATAGGTCGCCCCGGAGTTGAGCTGCGAGGTGTAATCGTTGAAGAACTTGTGGCTACCGTCCGAGCCCTTGGTGAAGATGTCCGTGCCGAACTCGGTGAGCGTGAATCCGCGCTCCTGCGCGTAGAAGTCGCGCAGCGCGACGTACGATCCGCTCACGAGGGCCTCGAAGGTGTCGGGGGTCCCGTACGCCGCACGGGTGACGCCGGCGATCGATTCCTCCTTGAGATCCATACAGGCGGGCAGCGAGCCAATGACGAGCGCGCCCAGGATCACGGCGATCTTTCTCATGTGCCTCTCCATGACTGATGGTCGTGTTTGGGACGCGCCCTATAGCCCGATGTTGACGCCGCCGAGCAGCGAGTAGTAGCTCGGCACGCCGCTGCTGGTGCGCGACTCGGGATCGAGCCCCTTGAACTTCGTGAACAGGAACGGATCCTGGGCCGTCAGGTAGAGGCGCATCGACCGCGCCCGTACCTGGCGGCGCCACTGGTCGGGCACCGTGTAGCCTAACGTGATGTTCCGGACGCGAACGAACGAGCCGTCCTCGTACGCGCGAGTGCCGCCGAACGGCGGCGACTCCTGGTCCTCGTTCGGCCGCGGATCGGTGTTGCTCGGATTGGTCGGCGTCCAGTAGTTGACGCGGAGGTTGTTGTAGCGGCCGAAGAGCTGGTTCTGGCTCGTGCGGAAGGTGTTGTTGACCATGAAGTGCTGCCGCGTCACGACGAGCGCCGAGAAGTCGAACCCGCGGTAGTCGAGCCGCGTCGCCACGCTCCCCGTCCACTCCGGATAGTTCGAGCCGAGAATGAGACGGTCCTTCTCGTTGATCACGGTGTCGCCGTTGACGTCGAGCACCCGGATCTCGCCCGGCTTCTGCTTGAGCTTCGCGAGCACCGCCGGATCCGCGCCGAGCTGCCAGATGCCGAGGAAGCGTTGATCGTAGTAGACCTCGATCGGCTTGCCGATGAACCAGCGGTTGCCGACGTCGCTCCCCTGGCCGCCGAAGAGGCTGACGATCCGGTTCTTGTTCGTCGACCAGATGAAATCGGTCGTCCAGTGCAGCCCCTTCCAGTTCTCGACGTTCACCGTCGAGAGTCCCACCTCGACCCCCGTGTTCCGGGTCACGCCGACGTTCTGGAGGATGCTCGAGAAGCCGATCGAGGAGGGGAGAACGCGGTCCATGAGGAGGTCGCGCGTCTTCGCCCAGTAGGCGTCGACGGTGCCCGACACGCGCCCCTTCAGCACGGCGAACTCGAGACCGACGTCGTTCTGCGCGGTGCGCTCCCAGCGCAGATCGGGATTGCCAAGGACACTCGGCCGGAGCCCCGGGGCGGCGGCGTCACCGAACGAATAGATGATCCGGCTCAGCGCCGCCTGCGTCTGATAGGGGCTGATCGCGGTGTTGCCCGTCTCGCCATAGCTCGCGCGAAGCTTGAGGTCGGAGAAGATCCCCGTGCGGGCGATCCATGGCTCGTTGACGAGCCGCCAACCGAGCGCAACCGAAGGGAAGACGGCGTACTTGTGACCCTCGGCGAGTCGCGACGAGCCGTCGACGCGCGTCGAGAGGGTGAGGAGGTAGCGGTCCTTGAAGGCGTAGTTCACGCGGCCCATGTACGACTGCAACGCCCACTCGCTCAGCCCACTGCCGACGTTGGACACCGTCCTGCCGCTGCCAAGGCTGAACCATTCCTGCCGCTCGAGGAGGACGTCGTCGACGCCGGTGTCATGGCTGTCGCTCTTGTTCTTCTCGATGCTGTACAGCCCCGTCACGTCGAAGCGGTGGTCGGCGCCGAGCGACCGGCGGTAGGAAAGGATGTTGTCGAAAGTGAAGGCGAGCGTCCGGTCGTCGTTGATCGACGCGTCATTGCCGCTGCCCTGATGTGCCGCCGTGAAGGCGCCGCGGAAGACACCCTGCCGGGCGAAGGTGAGATCGGGGCCGAAGTTGACCCGCCAGTTCAGCCCCTCCATCAGGTCGTATTCGCCGTAGAGGGTGCCGAAGATGCGCGTGCGGACCCGCTCGTCGCGGTGATTCTGGATGTCGGAAAGCGGGTTGACACGTTGCCCGTCGGGAACGGGCTTGAAGAGCAGCGCACCGCGGGTGTCATAGGCCATCCCGAGCGGATTCACGCCGAGCGCTTCCCCGTAGACCGCGTCGCCGCGTCCGAGGTTCTGGGTGCTGCGCACGAGCGTCGTCGTGTTGCCGAAGCGGAATCGCGTGCTCGCGTGATGCTCGAAGTTCATGCGCAGCGACCGGCGCAGGTACCACTGCGACTTCACCACGCCGTCCTGATGGAACTGGCTCATGCTCATCGAGAAGCGCGTCTTCTCGTCGCCGCCGGCGATGCGCAGCTGATTGTTGAACTGCGTTCCCCGCTGGATGATGAGGTCCTGCCAGTCGGTCCAGCGCCCGGACTGAAGGGCGGCCAGCTCCTCGGGATAGAAGATCGCCGAGTCGGCGGATCCGCAGACGGTCTGGCCGCCGGGGCAGATGTAGTGGTTCGTGGTGCGCCGCGACTCGCGCTTGAGCTCGGCGAACTCGGGGCCGGTCATCATGTCGACCCGGCGCAGCGGCTGCTGGATCGAACCGTACGCCTCGTAGTCGAAGGTCGTCTGTCCCGCCTTTGCCTGCTTGGTCGTGATGAGGACCACGCCGTTCGCGCCACGCGAGCCGTAAATGGCGGTGGCTGATGCATCCTTGAGGATCTGTACCGACTCGATGTCCGTGCTCGGGATGTCGCCGATCCCCCCCGCGAGCGGGATTCCGTCGAGCACATACAGGGGATCGTTCGACGCCCTGAGCGACCGTGTGCCGCGGATGCGGATGCGGAAGCTGTCGCCAGGCTTGTTCCCCGTCGTCACGATGTCGACGCCGGCGACGCGGCCCTTCAACGACTCGCCGATGTTCTGCGCCTGCTGCGTCTTGAGCGCTTCCTCGGAGACGACGCCGACGGCGCCGGTGACGTCCTTCTTCTGCTGGGTGCCGTAGCCGATGGTGACGACCTGCTCGAGCTCGACGGCCTGGTGACGGAGGCGGAAATCGACGGTGACGAGCGAATCGGCGACGACCGGCACGTCCGCGACGGCGACCGGCCCGAAGCCGATCATCGAGGCGCGCACGGTGTAGGTGCCGGGCGCGATGGGGATCAGATAGCGGCCGTCGGCGCCGGTCACCGCGCCGGCGCGTGTGCCGATGACGGTGACGTGTGCGCCGGCGAGCGGCTGGCCGGTCTCGGTGGCGGTGACGACGCCGGCGATGCGGCCGGTCGGCCCCCCCTGCGCTTCGGCGAGACTGCAGGGAAGGAGCGCGAGGACCGCGAGCAGACAGATGGCGATCCGACGGATCATGGCCGAAACCTCCAGGCAGGAGTTGCGGGGTGAGGCACGACGGGCGCGCCTGATACGTGGCGAACAGGTGAAGCGAACAGCGAACGCGCCGGCTCGTACGAGTCCCGAGCCGGCCAAGCGACTTCAGAGGGAAAAGATGGGAAGGAGCGCTACTATAGCGTTTAAGTAAGGGGCGTCAATACCGGTTGAACGATCGAGCCATCAGCCGCCGGCCGCCCGAACCACATCGGGTGCAGGCTCCCAGCCCGGCGCGTACTCGCGACTCCAGAGCTGCCGCGCGTCCTCGTCGCCGATCACGCGCCCGTTGGCCGGATCCACGAGGAGGGCGCGGCCCACGCGCTGCGCGATGTTCCCGAGGTGGCATAGCAGCACGCTCTTGTGCCCCTCCTCGATCGGCGAATGCTGCTTCGCGCCGGTCCGGACGGCGTCGAGGAAGTTGGCGATGTGGAGGCCCGTCAACCGGTCGGGCGCGCGGGTGTCGAGGCCATCCCCCTTCTCGTCGCCGTAGGACTCCTTCACCACCTTGTTCTTCGCGTCGTACAGCGTGTAGCCGCTCCGGTCGACGAAGATCGTGCCCGTCGTACCGTGGATCGTCGAGCCGCGTCCTTTCCCATTCGGCGTGAAGCTGTTGCAGCTCTGGCCCTGCCAGACGAGCGCCTTCCGGTCCGGGAACTCGAAGGTCACTTCCTGCGTGTCGGGGAACTCCCAGTCATCCTCGAACGCGTAGCGTCCGCCGGCCGACGTGACCTTCACGGGGTAGTCGACACCCAGCGCCCAGCGGCAGACGTCGATCTCGTGCGTGCCGTTGTTCGCCAGCTCGCCGGTGCCCCAGCGCGCGAACCAGTGCCAGTTGTAGTGCACGACGTTGTCGCGGAACTGCGTCCGCGGCGCCGGCCCCTGCCAGAGCTCCCAGTCGAGCCACGATGGCACGGGCGCGACCTTGCCGCGCCCGATCGTGTCGCGCCGATTGGCGTACCAGGCGCGCGCGAGATACGGGCGGCCGATCGCGCCGCTGCGGATCATCTCCACCGCCTCGATCGAGCGCGGCGCCGAACGCTGCTGGTTCCCCATCTGCACGACACGCCCGTAGCGGCGCTGCGCGGCGACGAGCCATTCGCCCTCGCGCGGATTGTGGCCGCACGGCTTCTCGACGTAGACGTGCTTTCCCGCCGCGAGCGCGAGCAGCGCCGCCGGCGCGTGCCAGTGATCGGGCGCGGCGATGACGAGAGCGTCGACGTCCTTGTCATCGAGGGCGCGCCGGAAATCGGCGATCGGCTTCGGCGCGCGCGACTGGAGCTTCGACACCATCTCGACGCCCTTGCCCAGCAGTCGGGAGTCGACGTCGCAGACGTACGCCACTTCGGCGTTCCTGGCGACGGGGAAGTTCTGGAGGTGCACCTCGCCGCGGCTGTTGAGCCCCATGATCGCGACCACGACCCTGTCGTTGGGCGCGCTCGGGAAGGCGAAGAGCGGCGACGGTCGCGTCGCCGCGAAGATGCCGGCGGCGCCGGCAGCGCCGGCGGTCTTCAGAAAGGCGCGGCGGTCACAGGTCGAATCGGATGGCGCCATCGTCGGTCGTCCTCCGGTGAAGATGAAGGGGTCCCGCGCCTAACGACCGGCGGGGAGTGGGCGGATCTTGATGTTGCGGAAGTACACGTCGTCGCCGTGATCCTGGAGCACGATGTGGCCGGCGCGGCGGTCGGCGAACCACGGCCAGCTGCGGTACTTGCTCGCCATCAGCAGCGAGTCCATGCGCGCCGTCCCGAGCTCGTACGACACGACCTTCACGCCGTTCAGCCAGTGCTCGCCGCGGCCTCCCGCGAGCACGATGCGCGACGCGTTCCACTCGCCGACCGGGCGCAGCGGCTTGTTCTCCGGCGGCGCGATCAGGTCGTACAGTGCGCCCGAGCGATGCGTCGGCAGCTTGCCGTCAGCGTGGCGGTCGTCGTCGATCATCTGATACTCGAACCCCTTGGCCGCGTGCGTCGGCGCGATGACGGCGGACAGCTCTTCGGAGACGTTGTACTTCACGCCGCTGTTCGCGCCGGGAGTCACTTTCCACTCCCATGAGAGCTCGAAATCGCGATAGGTCCCCTCGGAGATGAGATCGCCGCCCTGCAGCGGCTGGCCGTCGGCCTGCACCGGCACCTTGCCGCTCGCGACCTTCCTGATCGCGCCGTTCTCGACCACCCAGTGCGTCGCCGGAACCTCGCTCGCGGCGAGGCCGCGCCAGCCGCGGAGCGTGCTCCCGTCGAAGAGAAGGCTCCACCCCGCGTCGCGCTCGGCGTCGGTGAGCTGATTCGCGGCGCCGCCCGCCGCCGCCCGCGCGACGCTGCCGTCCGCCGTCGCCCGCAACGGTGCGCGGGCGCAGCCAGGGGCGATCGCCCAGAGTGTGAGCGCGGCGATCGACCACCGCGCGGCGGGCCTGCAGGAACGAAGCGGGAGAGAGCGAAGCATTGTCAGCGTGAGGAGTCGTCGATGCGCGCGGGCGCGAGCCGCGGCACGAGGAGGTGGATGATGAGCCAGGCCGTGACGTAGGCGAGGGCGCAGACCACGAAGATCGGCGCGTAGTCGTTGCCGTTGGCCTGGAGGATTCGCCCCGTGGCGCGCTGGAAGAGCACCCCGCCCATCGCGCCCGCGAAGCCGCCGATGCCGACGACCGAGGCGACGGCGCGGCGCGGGAACATGTCGCTCGCCAGGGTATAGATGTTCGCCGACCAGCCCTGATGCGCCGCCGCGGCGACGCTCACGATCGCGACCGCTACCCAGAGGCTCTCGGCGCGCGGCGCGAGCATCGTCGGCACGATCGTGAGCGCCATCAGCAGCAACGCCGTCTTGCGCGCGCGGTTCACCGTCCAGCCGCGCTTGATCAGCGCGCTCGAGAGCCAGCCGCCCCCGACCGAGCCGACGTCGGCGACGAGATAGATCGCGATCAGCGGCGCCGCGACCTGGCCGAGCTTCACGCCGAAGCGCGCGTCGAGGAACTTCGGCAGCCAGTACAGATAGAACCACCAGACCGGATCGGCGAGCAGCTTCCCGGCGGCGAACGCCCAGGTCTGGCGGTGTCCGAGCAGCCGGAGCCACGACACGCGCACCGGCGGATCGGCGGGATCGCTGCGGATGAGCGCCAGCTCCTCCGCCGACACGCGCGGGTGGTGCTCGGGATCGCGGTACATCGCGAGCCACGCGGCGAGCCACACGAAGCCGAGCAGACCGGTGACGATGAACGCCGCGCGCCACCCCCAGTGGAGCGCGATCCATGGCACGAGCAGGGGTGTGATGATCGCCCCGACGTTCGTGCCGGCGTTGAAGATCCCCGCCGCGAGCGCGCGCTCGCGCTTCGGGAACCATTCCGCGATGGCCTTGATCGCGCCCGGGAAGTTCGCCGACTCCCCGAGGCCGAGCGCGGCACGGGCGATCGAGAAGCCGACCGCGGTCCGCGCGAACGCATGACCGATCGCGGCGATGCTCCAGGCGACGATCGCGCCGGCAAAGCCGCGCCGCACGCCGAAGCGATCGAGCAGCCGCCCCGCGAGCAGGAAGCCCGCCGCATAGGCGAGACTGAACCAGGAGACGATGTCGCCGTACTGCGTCTCGGTCCAGCCAAGCTCGCGCTGGAGCGTAGGCGCGAGAATGCCGAGCACCTGCCGGTCGACGTAGTTGACCGTCGTCGCCGCGAAGAGCAGTGCGCACACCGTCCAGCGGTAGCCCCACCGTCGTCGTGGCGCCGACGCGCCGCCGAGCACCGCGCCTTGCTTCACAGGTCGCTCCGTCTGCCGCTCCGTCGCCATCACGCCTCCGCGTGCGCGAGGCCGGGAACGCTCGGCGCCGTTGCGCGCGCGAGGGCTTCCCAGAGGCCGTAGAGGTACATCCCGCCGAGCGCGCGGTCGTACAGCCCGTACCCGGGGCGACCGGTCTCGCCCCAGATCATGCGGCCATGGTCGGGCCGCATCGGCCCGGCGAAGCCGGTCTCGCGCAGCGCCCGCAACACCTCGAGCATGTCGACGTCGCCGGTCGCCGACGGGTGCGGCGACTCGTGGAAGCGCCGGTCACCCGTGACGACGACGTTGCGGCAGTGCGCGAAGTGGATCCGCCCCCGGCCGCCGATACGCCGGATCATCGCCGGCAGGTCGTTCGCCGGCGCCGCGCCTAACGATCCGGTGCAGAACGTCACCCCGTTCGCCGGGCTGTCGACGAGGTCGATGAAGCGCTCGAGCGCCGGTCCGGAGGTGATGATGCGCGGCAGGCCGAAGATCGACCACGGTGGATCGTCGGGGTGGATCGCCATCCGCACCCCCGCCTCCTCCGCGACCGGCACGACGCGCTCGAGGAACCAGGCGAGGTTCTCCCAGAGCCGCTCCTCGTCGACGTCGCGGTACGCCGCGAGCAGAGCGGCGAGCTCGGTGGCGCTGTACGCGGTCGCCCACCCGGGCAGGTCGCCGGTGCCGCGTGAGAGGTCGATCCGCGACAGCGCGGCATGATCGTAGGCGAGCGCATTCGACCCGTCGGGGAGCGGCATCGCCAGATCGGTCCGCGTCCAGTCGAAGATGGGCATGAAGTTGTAGCAGAGCACCGGCACGCCCGCCGCGCCCATGTTCGACACGCTCGCGCAGTACGCGTCGACGAGCCGGTCGCGCGTCGGGCGGCCGAGCTTGATGTCCTCGTGGACGGGGATGCTCTCGATGACGGCGAGCTCGAGCCCCGCGCGCTCGATCGTCTCGCGAAGTCGCGCGATCGAGTCGGCGGGCCAGGTCGCACCGACGGGGACGTCGTAGAGCGCGCTGACGATTCCGCTCACGCCGGGGATCTGACGGATGTATGCGAGCGGGATCCGGTCGTCCACGCCAAACCAGCGGAAGGTCAGTCGCATCTCAGCGGCTCCGCGCCGTCGCGACGAGCAGGGTTTCGAGCGCGCCGTCGACCCCCTCGCGCTCGAGGGTCACGAGCCACCGCGTGAGCGCCGCGACGAGCCCGGGAATGCGCGCGAGGCTCTCGCCCCAGAGCGCGGCATCCGCGCTCGCCGACGCCGCGACACGCTCCAGCGTCTCCGTGGCGATGCCCTCGGAGGGGTCGCCGGGGCCGGCGGCCCGCCAGTGGCGCGTGAGAAGCGCGAGATCCGGGTCGTTCAGCGTGTAGGACCGGCCGCGCCACGAACCGACGCCGTCGCCGCCATCGCGCGCGTACCGGAGGTAGGCGGCGACCGCGAGCGCCAGCGCGTTAGGCACCTCCCCCTGCTTCGCGGCATAGGCGAGCAGCGAGGGGATGACGCGCAGCCGCATCTTCACCGTCTGGTTGGTGGCGATGACCGTCCATTCGTGGTCGAGCCAGGGATTCCCGAAGCGGTCCTCGACGCTGGCCGCGAACGCCGTCGCCTCGGCCACCCCCAGCTCGAGGGCCGGCACGATCTCGTCGTAGAGAACGCGGTGGAGGCAGGGACCGAGCTGGGGATGACGCGCCGCCTCGCGCACCGTTCGAATCCCCGCCAGGCAGGCGAGCGGGGCGAGCGCGGTGTGCGCGCCGTTGAGCAGCCGGATCTTGCGCGTCCGGAATCGCTCGATGTCGCTCGCGAACACGACCTGCCGCTCCGCGCCTTCCGCCGGTGGCCGCGCGACGTCGATCGGCAGGGCGGCGTGGAGCGCGGCCGGCTCGCCCTCGACTGCCCAGAAGGCATACGGCTCGGCGACGGTGAGCAGCTCGTCACGGTAGCCGAGCCGCGACTCGAGCTCCTCGCGCGCGGCCGCCGCCGGCGCGCCGGTCGTGATGCGGTCGACGAGCGACGAATGGAAGCCGACGCTGCGCGCCAGCCAGTCGCGAAATGGACCCGCGTCGGCGACGCGCGCAGCGAGTCGCTCGACCATCGCACGGAGCCGGGGCCCGTTGTCGTCGACGAGCTCCGTGGGAATGACGAGCAGCGGCGGGGCCTCGGGCGCGCGGCGGAAGCGCGTGTAGAGAAGATCGGCGAGCTTCGCGGGGAAGCTCCGCGGCGCCCGGTCGCCGGGAGCCGCGAGCGGCGCATCCATCGTCAGCTCGTCGGGGTCGAGCCGGAACCCCGCCTCCGTGACGTTGCTGACGATCGCTCGCAGCGCCGGATCGGCGGCGACGTCGCGGACGGCGTCCCACTCGTCGGTCGCCACGAGCGCGCGCGACACCGAGCCGACGAGGCGCACCCGCTCGACGGGCGCGCCCTGCTCGACGCCGCGCTCGACGAGGGTGAACAACCCGTCCTGCGCGTTGAGGGTGGCCGCGGCGCCGCGCGGCGTGCTCTGCACGACGACGACGCGTCCGGCGCGGGCGCCGGCGCGATTCGCGGCGTCGATCATCGCGAGTGGCAGCGCGCGGAGCAGCATGCCCGTGCCGAACTGCAGCACGCGCTCGGGAAGGGCCCGACGATCGTAGGCGTCTGCCGGCCAGCGGCTCGCGTCGAGCGCGGGACGGGTCATACGCCCGCCATGATCGGGCGCAGCGACGACTGCCGCACGATCAATTCGGCGTTGAACGTGCGGCGGACGATCTCCGGCCTGCCGTTAGGCGCGAGGTGCCGCGCGAGGACGGCGGCGGCGGCGTTGCCGAGCTCCGTCTTCGGCATCGCGACGGTCGTCAGCGCCGGCGAGCTCAGGGCGGCGGCGGGGACGTCGTCGAAGCCGACGATGGCGATGTCGTCGGGAACGCGGAGCCCCGCGTCGCGGATCGCCGCCATCGCGCCGAAGGCCATCATGTCGTTCGCGGCGAAGACCGCCTCCGGGACCCGTCCGGCGGCAAGCAGGCGGCGCATCGCGTCCTGTCCGCCGGAATAGCGGAAGTTTCCCTCGGCGACGAGCCCGTCGTCGAGCGCGATCCCGGCGCTCTCGAGCGCCCGGCGATACCCGCGGTAGCGCCGGGCGCGGCCGTACGTCGCGCTCCCCGCGCCCTGCTGCGGTCCGCCGATCATCGCGATCCGCCGGTAGCCCTGCCGCAGCAGGTGCTCGGTGACGGCGTGCCCCGCCCGCTCGGAGTCGACGAGCAGGGAGTTGACGCCGTCCATGTCGTACTGCCGCTCGATGACGACGATCGGGATGTGTCGCTTGCGGCCCATGTACGACTGGAGCGTCTCCTCGCGCACGCTGTCGCCGATGATGACGAGGCCGACGACATGGCCGTCGACGAGCCGCCGCAGGTTGATGTCGCCGAGGTCGAAACGGTGGTCGGAGTCGCAGAGGAAGAGCGCCCAGCCGTCCTCGCGCAGCGCGTGGCCGAGGCTGCGAACGACCTCGGTGAAGAACGGGTTCGTGAGGTCGGAGACGATGACCCCGACCGCGTAGCCGCGCTGCGTCTTGAGGCCGCGCGCGAACTGGTTGGGCCGATACCCCATGTCGTCCACGGCGCGCTGGACACGGACCCGGGTGTCCTCGGAGACCCAGGGTGCGCCGTTGACCACCGCGGATACGGTGGCAGTCGACACGCGGCAGCGTTCGGCGACGTCCTTGAGCGTCACGACGGACATCTGGGGCGCGGGAGAGGGAGCATCGGAGAGAGGGGCGAGATTTGCCTTTAACGATTAAGCCTGTCAAGGACGCCGCGCTACCGGCGCACGAGATACATCGCCACCCCGTGCCCGGGGACCGCCGCGGCGAGCGTTCCGGTCACCGTCCGCTCGGCGCCGGTCCAGAGATCCCGTGCGCGGTGCCGCCTGCCGGCGAGCCCGAGGTCGTCCACCGAGACGCTGATCTCGGCCACGGTCGTGTCGCGGTTGAGGAGGACGACCGCGCGATCGCCGGTCGACATCGGCTTCATCCATACCTCCTGCTGCCCATCGTCGCGCAGCTTGTATCCCTGCTTGCCACCCCAGTCCTGGTTCACCGCGATCACCTCGTGGTTGAGCAGGATCGCGCGGGTCGAATCGCTCATCGTGCGGAGGTCATTCCCCGCGATGAGGGGCGCGTTGAGCAGGGCCCAGAGGCTGAAATGGGCGACATATTCGCCGTGTGTCATGCGGCCGTTGCCGACTTCGAGCATGTCGGGATCGTTCCACGCGTCAGGTCCCGAGTAGGACTCGAGCCCCACCTGGCGGTCGAGCAGCCGCATCACCGAGACCCAGCGGTCGCTGATGTCGCCCGTGGTCCGCCAGAGCTGCGCCCCCACCGACCGGCCCCACTCCCACGGCTTGTTCTGTCCCCACTCGCAGAGGCTGTAGACCATCGGCCGGCCCGCGGCGCGGATCGCGGCGCCCATCGCGCCGTAGCGCTCGAGGGCGGGGCGATTCTCGTTGTTGCAGTTGTCGTACTTGAGGTAGTCGATCCCCCACTCCGCGAACTTCTTCGCGTCCGCCACCTCGTGACCGAGGCTCGCCGGCCGCTTCTGGCAGGTGAGCGTCCCCGCCGACGAGTAGATCCCGAGCTTGAGCCCTTTGGCGTGGACGTAATCGGCGAGCGCCTTCATCCCGCTCGGGAAGCGCGTCGAATCGACGGCGAGATCGCCACTGGCATCGCGCGTCGGCGCCTCCCAGCAGTCGTCGATGTTCACGTACACGTAGCCGGCGTCGCGCATCCCGCTCGCGACCATCGCGTCGGCGGTCTCGCGAATGAGCCGCTCGTCGATCTCGCAGTGGAACTTGTTCCAGCTGTTCCAGCCCATCGGCGGGGTCGGGGCGAGCCCCCCGGCGGCGCTCGACGGCGCCGCCACGCGCGCGCCGTGCGCCCCCGCTCCGCAGGCGATGGCGAAGGCGGCGGCGAGTGAGAGGATGACAGTGCGGAGTGCGATCATGAGCGGTCCGGGCGGGAAGGGTCCGGGAGCGACAGCCAGAGCAGGGGCTGACGGACGGGGTAGTTCCTGATCACCTCCTCCACTGTCGGATCAGCGGGGAGGGTACGCCAGAGCTCGAGGTAGGCCGGCTCGCCTAACGCCCGCGCGCCGAAGAAGAGCGCCGGATGCCGGATCGGCCACTGGTCGCCGTACATCACATCCGGCGGCTTCGGCCAGCGCTTCCGGTCTTTGATGTAGGGATACATGAACTCGAGCGCCCGGCGCATCCCCCGCCCGTCGCCCGTCGCGAACGTCCAGAGGTCGTCGTCGGGGCGGCTCAGCGACTCGGCCACCATCGCCATCACGTCGAGCTGGAAGAGCGAGTACCCGTACGGTTTCGTGCGGCCCAGCTCGCGCGGGAAGCTGCCGTCCGCGGCCATCTGACCCGGGATCAGCGTCTCTCTGAAGAAGCGGCGCGTCGAGTCCCGCCGCGCCGAGTCGCCGACGAGCCGCGCGAACTCGGCGACCTGGAGCGCCCAGGCGGCGCTGTGGTTGTTGCTCGCATTCCGCTCGTCGATCCCGTACGCATGCGTCGTCATCCACCCGAGATAGTCGCGGAACCAGGCCTTCGTTCCGGCGAGCGTCGCGGCGCGAATCGCGCCCGATCGTTCGAGAACGGATACGGCCCGCGCGACCTCGACGAGATGGATGGTGTCGATGATCCCCGTGCCGCGGCCGGTCGCCACTCCCTTGATCGCCTGGCCGTAAAGCAGATGTGGGCTCATCCGCGTGCTCTCGGCGACGAACCACGCGTCGAGGTGCGCGGTCGCTTGTCGTGCGTAGCGTTCGTCGCCGGTGATCTCGTACGCCGCCGTCAGCGCGGGGACGATGAGGCTCAATCTCCGCATCGCGTCGCGATGGGCGGCGAAGTTGTCGGGGTTCGTCTCGCCATCGCGACGCACGTACGGACTGTCGGGGCTCAGAGGGTTCGGCCACCAGTAGTCGCCCTCCGAGTAATAGTCGTGCGGTCCGCCCGCGCTGCGGACCGCGCGAACCGCCGTCACCGTGATCGGCGCCTCGCGCAGGTAGCGGCGGGCCGCGGCGAGAACCCGCTCACGCTCGATCGCCGCGACTTCCTTCCGCGTCGGCCGACGCACGACACTGTCGACCACATCGGCCGCATCCTGCCCCAACAGGCTTCTGAACCCGACCGCGCGGAGCCGAACAGCGTCGGCGCCGCCGGCCGTTGTCGGACGAACGGTCATCACGTATTCGCCTGGCTCGAGCGCCACCTCGCCGACGCTGGAGGTCGTGAAGCTCGTCTCGCCGCCCGTCGGCGCCAGTGCCGCATCGAGCTGCCGGCCCGCGACCGTCAGGCGAAGCACCGCGGCCGCCGGCGCGGCGTAGTCGAAGGCGATCCGGTAGCGCGCGCGCTCGGTCGCCCGCACCGTCCAGACGACGCCGCTGGTGTCGCTCCACGCCTGCACCACGTCGCGCCCGCGCTTGCC
>DATAIS010000065.1:0-4257 GCA_036262535.1 Gemmatimonadaceae bacterium
GCAGCGAGTGAGCCCGTCGCCGGGCAGGATCTTCCTCATCGCCCCGATCGAGGATCCGCTCGGCGCCAGGCTCCACGATCTGCAGAAGAAGCACGACCCGAAGCTCGCGCGCGCCTTTCCACCCCACCTGACGCTCGCCGGGTCGTCGGGGCTCGGCGCGGTCCACCCCGGAACGTCGGTCGCCGAGCTGCGCCGCGCCCTCGGGCCGATCGCCGCCGCCACCGCGCCGCTCGTGCTGGCGTTAGGCACGCCGCACCGCTTCATGCAGTCCGACGTCGTCGTCCTTCCCATGGACCCGCACGGCCCCCTGCGCGAGCTCCACGACGCGATCGGCCGCAGCGGCCTCCGCTTCGAGCAGCCCAAGTTCACCTTCACTCCCCACGTCACGCTCAGCCTCTACCGGCAGCTGTCGAGGGACGAGGCCGCGGAGCTCCTCGCGGTGCGCGTCCCCGGTCCGGCGCGGATCGAGCGCATCGAGGCTTGGCGGACACGCGAGCCCCAGCCGCCGGCGCGGCTGCTGTCGCTCCCGTTCTCTGGGCGCAGCTGACGGGAGACGGGCGTTCTTCGGGACCGGAGGCCCGAAGAAACACTGAGAGCGTGACGTCCGCGCCGGACAGGAGTCGGATTAGAAGACTCTCAGCGCACGCCACCGTCCGACACGCCTCACAGCCCATCCCTTCGACCAGCGGCCGACTCCCCCAACCGGATTCGACGGAGAATCCCCCCATGCACATCACAGCCCGGCTCGCGCGAGCGACGCTCGCCGCCGCCACCCTCCTGACGCTCGCCGGCTTCCGTGTCGCAGCCCAGGAGCCGAACGTCCGTCCCGACACCGCGCCGACGCTCGTCTACTCGGTGAATCGCATTCCCGAGTCTCCCTTCGAGACCGCGCGCGACGTCACCATCATCAGCCGCGAGGAGATCGAGCGGCGTGACCCGCGGACGATCGCCGACCTGCTGATGGAGTATGGGGCCTACGTCCGGCAGTCGATGTACAGCAACAGCCGGGTCTATCTCCGCGCCTTCAACGGCAAGGAGATCCTCGTCCTCGTGGACGGCGTGCCGGCGAACAATACCATCAACACCTTCGAGCTCAGCCTCCTCGACGCCCGCATGATCGAGCGCGTCGAGATCGTGCAGGGCGTCGGCTCGGTGCTCGGCAGCGAGGCGCTTGGTGGGATCATCAACGTCATCACCCGCCACGGCCCGGTCGTCGGGCAGCAGGGCCCCCTTCACGCGCGCACGGCGTCGCGAGTCGGCTCGACGTCGGCGGCGGGCTTCGCGCAGGCCGTGGGTCAGACGAGCCGCCTCCGCTACCATGTCGGCGGGAGCTACACCGACAGCGACGACATCCGCGCCGGCAAGGGCATCGGTGACTTCCCGTATTCGGGATACGTGGACCGCGGCGTGAACGGGCATCTCGACTACTTTCTGAACGCCGATCGCACGCTGTCGGTGAGCCTCCGCACGCACGCACTGATCGACCCGCCGCGGCCGCAGCGCTACACGAGCGGGACGTACGCGCGCTACGTCGAGCCTGCGAGCCAGACCCTCGGCAGCGTTCGCTTTGCCGATGTCAGCGACTACGGCTGGGTCGAGAGCTACCAGCTCACCGCGTTCCACGATCGCACGGGCTCGAGCATCAACTCGATTCGCGCGAGCGCGCCCGGGGTGCACTCCGGGAGCTCGAGCGACGTCGCACGCAGTGGACTGAGCCTCGAGCTCGCGAGCCACGCCGGCCGTCAACGCCTCCTCTACGGCGTCGACCTCTCGCTCGAGAAGGTGACCTCGTACATCGAGGATACCACCATGGCCACCGGCGCGGTCGCACGCAACCGCGGGCGGTTCACCGACGGCGCGACCAATCGCATGGTTGCCGCGTACGTGCAGGACCAGATCGCGTTAGGCGAGCGGCTCGTATCGACCGTCGGCCTTCGCGGCGCGCACTTCGACACGCAAGGGAAGGAGAGCACTTCGGCCGGGCAGTTCGACATCGCCACCACCAACGAGGCAGTGACGGCGTCGCTGAATGTCCTCTATCGTCTCAGCGACGCGGTGCGCCTCGCGGCGAACGTCGTCGACGGCTTCCGCGCCCCCGATGTCGAGGATCTCTCGACGATCGCCCGCCGCTCTTCGACATACGAGATCCCCAGCCCGGGTCTCAAGCCGTCGCGGACCCGGAACTACGAGGTGGGCGTCAAGTACCTGCGTCCCGGCCTCGTCGGCTCCCTGTTCTATCAGACGAGTCGCGGCACTGACATCATCCGCACCGGACCCGGCACCTATCGGGGACTCAGCTTCTTCGACTCGAACGGCAACGGCATCCAGGATGCGGGCGAGCCGCGTGTCGTGCAGCGCAAGAACCTCGGCGAGGTCACCGTGTCCGGCGCGACCGCGGCGGTCGCGTACGCGCCGCTCCCCTCGCTCCACCTTGCGGCGAACTATCAGTACATGCTCGGCCGCGACAAGACGGCGGGCACGTACCTGACGCGCAACCCGCCCGCGTTCGGGACGGCGCGCGCGCGCTGGTCGCCGGTGGCGATGACGGCCCGGCCGTGGATCGAAGCCGTCTATCAGACGGCGAGCGCGCAGCACCGCCTCAGCGCGGACGACCTGGTCGATCCCTTCATCGGCCCCGAAGGGACGCCCGGCTATGACGTCGTTTCGCTGCGCAGCGGGATCACCGTGCTCTCGCACGTGAAGCTGCGTGCGCAGCTCGAGAACATCGGCAACGTCGGGTATCACACCCACGGCTCGCAGCTGCCGCTCGGCGGTCGCGAGGTCGTTGTCGGCGCGGAGCTCAGCTTCTGATCGAGCATATGACCATGCGTGCACACGTCAGGGCATCGCGGGCTCTGCTCCTTCTCGCCGGCACTCTCTTCTTCCTCTGGGCCGGCGACGCGCCGGCGCAGCGGACGACTGCCGGCGCGGGCTACCGGGTGATCGTTCATTCCAGCAATCCAGTCGGCTCGCTCTCGAAGCAGGAGATAGCGGCGATCTTCATGAAGCGCACGACGACGTGGGCCGGTGGCCAGCCGATGCAACCGGTCGACCTCCCGTTGGAGGCAGCGGTACGCGACCGCTTCAGTCGCGACATCATCGGGAAGGCCGCGCACGCGGTGAAGGCATACTGGAACCAGATGATCTTCACTGCGCGAAAAGTGCCCCCACCGGAGCGCGCGAGCGACACCGACGTGATCGAGTTCGTGCGCGCGAATCCGAGTGCGATCGGCTACGTCAGCGAATCGGCACGTCTCGAGGGAGTCAAGGTCGTCCGGATCGGATTGTAGCGCGCTGACGACGAGCGATACACGGCGCTTCTCGAACCACAGAGAACGCAGACACACGGAGTGATTTTGGGGGGTCGCGGGGTGAGAGCATCACCCCGCGACCCCCAGACCATTCCCCGTATGCTGTCTGTACTCCGTCTACTTTGTGGTTCGATCGAAATGCCTGGCGCAGCAGGACTTGCCGTAGATTCAGGGCATGTCAGACCCAACTCTCGACGCGTACGAGCGCGATGCTTCGCGGGAAGCAGGCGTGCTCTTTCTCGATCTCGTCGCCGACTATCTCGCGCGGACGCGCGAGGAAGCGATGCCGGTGTGGACGCGGCACGAGGCGACCGCGCTCGCGAAGAGGTTCGCCGAGCCGCTGCCGCGGCGGGGGCGGGAGCTGAATGAGATCGTCGAGCAGCTCGCCCGCGACGTCATTCCCGACAGCAACAAGCTGATGCACCCCATGTACATGGGACATCAGGTCTCGGCGCCCCTGCCCGCGGCGACGTGGTCGGAGTCGCTCGTCGCCGCGCTCAACAACTCGACCGCGGTGTGGGAGATGGCGCCGGCGATGACGGTGATCGAGACGCAGATCGTGCGCTGGCTGTGCGAGCTCGCCGGCCTGCCGGACGGCAGTGGCGGGACGCTCACCACCGGCGGCACCGAAGCGACCTTCACCGCGCTCCTCGCCGCGCGCGCCGCGGCGATGCCGGATGCCTGGACCGAGGGCGTAGGGACGAACCCGCCCGTGCTCGTCTACGGCGAGCAGTCGCACTACGCCGTCTCGCGCGCGGCCGGAGAGCTCGGCATCGGCATGCGCAACGCCGTGTCGGTGCCGACGAAGAACTTCCGCACCGACCCGCGCGCCCTGCGCGAGACGCTCGACCGCCTCGCGAGCGAGGGGCGCGGAGTGATGGCGGTGGTCGCGACTTCGGGCTCGACGCCGACGGGAAGCTTCGACGACCTCGAGGCGATCGGCGCG
>DATAIS010000066.1:0-1740 GCA_036262535.1 Gemmatimonadaceae bacterium
GCCCGGCACGGGCAGGGACAGCGTCGCGCCGACGGTGGTGTCGGTCTCGCCGGTGAACGGTAGTCAGAACGTGCCGACGACGACGGCGGTCTCGGCGACCTTCTCGGAGAGCATCGACTCGACGACGGTCACCGGGAACACTTTCGCGATCAACCCGACGACGCCCGGAACGCTCAACATCAGCGGGGCGAGCGTCACCTTCATCCCCACGCTCGGCTTCCCCTCGGGACGCACCGTGACGGTGACGATCTCGGGAATCCGCGACCGCGCCGGCAACGCCCTCGCCGGCCCGACGGTCTTCTCCTTCACGACCGTCCCCTAGCTGCAAACAGCAACAGCTTGGGGCTTTATGGGGTGACTGCAACCACGGGTTGAGTGCCCGAGGCGCGGAGGTGCGCGGAGGACCTGGCGAGATACACTCGCCCCGCTTGCCCCAAAATCTCTCGGGGTTATGAACTGCTTTGGAAACTGCACACGCCGGTAGTTCACCGATAGATGTGCAGGTGCAGTCCTCCGCGACCTCCGCGCCTCGGCCGTTCCAAAGAGCGGTGGCAGTTACCCATGAAGGCCCCTGCTGTTGTAGTGGCAGTTCCCGTTAGGTGCGCGGCGGGGTGCCGGCCACGCCGAGGGAAGCGAGGAGCGTGGCGGCCTCGCGGCGCGCGCGGCGGTCGCGGAGGGTGCTGAAGGGAGGCATCGCGCGCCCTACGAGGCGTAGCGCTCCGCGAAGGGTGAGCCGGTATTCGCCGGCGCTCGCTTCGCGAGAGAGGTAGCCGTCCGCGGCGAGGGCCTCGAAGAGCTCCACGTACATCTTCGCGCCCAGCTCGACGGGGTCGTTCACCGGCGTCAGCTCGTTCGCCGTGCCGCGCGCGTCACCGGCGAGCAGGGCGCCGTGAACACGTGCAACCATCGACGCATCCACGACGTCCGGCAGGTAGACGCAGACCCGCCGTGCGGAGTCGCCCGGATCGACGCGACTTGGCGGCGCGTTGATCGTCATGCGAATGCTGCCATCGGCGTAACGGCTCGAGACGCTCACCATCTCGACAGCTGTACGCCGTCTCGGTGCCGTGATCTGGGTCGCCGAGACCCAGGCGCGCGATCGGCCAGCTTCGTCGTCGAGGATGGCGCCCAGTGTCCGCTGCCTCACGGGCCCACGCGCCGGCGGCTGGAACACGAGCTCGGCGATGGGCCGAAAACCGCTCTCGCGGAGCCGCAGCGTGGTACGGCCGAGGAAGGAAAGTTCCCCGGCGCCGACCTCGTCGTCGCTTCCGTCGAAGCGCGCCACGGCCGGCCGGAGCGGATATCGCACGACGAGCAGGAACTGGACGAACATCCCGATGTAGATCAATGGGATGAGCAACGCGAAGCGCGCCGGCCACGAGATCGGCGCCGCGAACAGGACCGCGAACGAGACGATCCACCAGATGGTGACAACGAGCATGCGGCAGGACGTCGTGGGAGTTTCGAGGTACGCGAGGGCGTCTCGTGGAAGACGACTCGCGTGCGGCGTCGTTGCCGTCCTCGTAGTCGGCTGCCGCTTTGGCCATCTCCCCACACCGCCTGCGCCGGCGCCCACCGGCACGACGTCGAGCACCACGTCGGGCACCGTCGCTCTCCCGGCTGGCGTGACGCGCGACGATTACGAGTACCTGGTCAGTCGGCAGATCCTCATTCCCGTCGCGAACGCGCGGCTCGCGCGCATCCCGGACAGCTTCGGCGACATGCGCGGCGGGAAGCGCG
>DATAIS010000067.1:0-4224 GCA_036262535.1 Gemmatimonadaceae bacterium
CCGCCCGACGCCGCGCGTCAGCGCGAGCGTGGCCGCGGCGAGCGTCCGCTCCACCTAGGGGAACTCTGCGACGTCGATGCGTGCGGCGGCGAGCCGGCGCAGCTCGAGCAGCTTGCTCCACCAGCCGGCGAGGAGCTCGTCGAGCCCGACCCGCCCCGCGGCGCTGATCGCCCATTTGCCGAAGGCGTCGGGCGCCTCGATCTCGGGGACGTACTGCTCGCCGAGGAGGTCGAGCTTGGTGAAGACGACGCAATGCGGCTTCTGCGCGAGCTCCTCGGAGTACGCGCGAACCTCGGCGCGGAGACCGTCGTACTCGGCCTGCCAGTCCATCGCGTCGATCGGGATGAGGAACGCGAGGATGCGAGTGCGCTCGATGTGGCGCAGGAACTGGAGGCCGAGCCCCTTCCCCTCGTGTGCGCCCTCGATGATCCCGGGAATGTCGGCGACGACGAAGGTCCGGTGGTCGCTGAGCTGCGCGACGCCGAGGTTGGGCGCGAGCGTCGTGAAGGGATAGTCGGCGATCTTCGGCCGGGCGGCGGAGATGACGGAAAGCAGCGTGGACTTCCCGGCGTTAGGCTGGCCGACGAGGCCGACGTCGGCGATGAGCTTGAGCTCGAGCTCGAGGTTGCGCTGCTCCCCTTCCTCGCCCGGCTGCCACTCGCGCGGCGCCTGATGGGTCGAGGTGACGAAGAACGCATTGCCCTTCCCGCCTCGGCCTCCCTTGGCGACCACCAGCTCGTCGCCATGCTCGAGTACCTCGCCGAGGATCTCACCCGAGTCGCGGTCGCGGATGACGGTCCCGGGCGGCACCGGCATCACGACGTCGGAGCCCGACGACCCGGTCTTGTTCGACCCCATCCCGTGCTGACCACGCTCGGCGACCCAGCGATCGCGATATGTGTAGTCGAGCAGCGTCGAGAGGTTGGAGTCGCCGCGCACGATGACGTCGCCGCCGCGCCCGCCGTCGCCGCCGTCGGGGCCGCCCATCGGCACGCGGTGCTCGCGGCGGAATGAGGTCGCCCCCGATCCGCCGGTTCCTGCCTCCACGCGTACGACTGCCCGGTCGATGAACACCTAACTCTCCGTTTCTGCGTTTCCCGCCACCTTGGCCAGCATCGCCGCCGCGCGCGCCCTCTCGTCGGGCGTGAGCATGTCCGACACGGCGTCGAGTGCCGCCGCCACCTGCGCCCGCGTCGCGCCGACGTTGAGCGAGCCGTGCAGGTGCGACTGGAGCTGTCGATCCTGCCGCGCCACGGCGCACACCGCGACGATGCAGAGCTCGCGCCGTAGCAGGTCGAGCCCCGGTCGCGAAAGCACCTTTCCGTAGCCTTCCACCACCATCCACGCGTCGAGCGCCGGATGCAGCGCGGCGATGTTGACGCGCAGCTTCTCGTACATCCCGTCGTACACCCGCGCGCAGGTCGCCTCGCCTTCGGCACGCCAGACCTCGGCGTTCGCGGCCGCATCGGCGCCGGCGTCTTCCTCCGGCGCTGCGCGGCCACTCATGCGGCGCCACTCGCGCATCGCGTTGAGCGTCCGCGGGAAGCCGGCAAAGAGGTACGACTGCAGGATGAGCTCCTCGACCCAGACCGGATCGACGCGCGCGCCGATCGCGGCACCGATCGCGTCGCGCACCGCCCGCTCGCCGCCGGCGGCGATGGCGCCGGCGAGGCGAACGAGAGCGACGGTCGGGGCGTCGAGCGCGGAAATCCTATCGCTCGCGGCGGCAGCGGGTGTCATCGTACGTGCGCCGCCGGCGTCCCGCGAGCGCGGCTCAGACCTCGGGACGGATCTCGCCGACTGTCTCGCCGCGGGTGTTGCGCACCGGGCGCGACACGAGCTCCTGCAGCCGCTGCGGGAGCGTAACGGGCAGCACGCCGAGGTACTGAAGCAGGCGGAGCACCGCGGCGAACTGCGCGCGCTGGGCACCGTCCTCGACCTTCACCGCGAAGCCGAGCCGCTGATCGCGAATGGCCACCGAGTGCACCCCTTCAGCGCCCACCTTGGAGAGCACGCGCCCCTCGGTCTCCTCGATGAGCACCGAGTCGAAGCGGTCAGTTCCCCCGACGAGCATTGGTCGCGTCGCCATCGCGTTCACGACGCGCTGCGGGATCTCCTCGCCCTTCGCGGATGCGGCGGCGAGGCGCGCATAAGCCAGTGCCATGTTGTAGAGCGGCAGCGCATAGACGACGACGCCACAGCCGTCCACTGCCTCGATCAGCTTGTCGGCGGGGACGTCGGTCCACTGCGCGACTTCCAACCGGCAGTCGCGCTGCACCGGGTGACCGGAGCGCTCGTAGCCACGCGTCGGCCAGGACTCGGTCTGCGCGCGCGCGAGCATCGCCGAGTGCTTGCCCGAGCAGTTGTTGTGGAGGCGCGAGACACGCTGCCCCGACTCGCGGACGAGCTTGAGGCCGCGGCTGGAAAGCGGGTCGTGTGGGCCGCAGGCGAGATCGCCCTCCTCGAGCCCGATCGAGCGCAGCATCCCGGACGCGATCGCGACGTGCTCGGGCTCGCCGCCATGCGACGCGCACGCGAGCGCGAGCTGGTCGTCGCCCCACCTGAGACGGTCGAAGCCGCCCGAGGCGATGAGGGGCATCACCTGGAACGGCTTCGCGCAGGAGCGCCAGAAGGTGGTGAGATAGGAGTCGCGTGCGCCGCCGACCGCCCGTCCGCGTTCGTCGACGACGACCGCGTGCACGCGGTGCCGCGACTCCACGAACGAGCCGCGCGTCACGACGACGTCGAGCTCGTAGCTCTGCTGCGGGTCCTGCTTTATCGCATGCTGCGGCACGACGAGCGGCTCGGGTTAGGCTCCTTCGCAAGATAATCGAGCCCCCGCGAGCGGTAGAGTGCGCCCCTCAATCGATCGCGCGGGCCGCGTCGGCGGGGAGTGGGCGCCGCCTCACGGTCGCCGCGGCGAGCACGACGCCCCCGAGCGTGACGACCCCGCCAAGGATCGTCGCGGTGCTGGGAATCTCGCGGATCGCGGGGATGAGCAGCGCGAGTATCGTCGCGCCGACAGGCTCGCCGAGCGCGATGAGGTTGACGACGAACGCCGGGAGATAGCGCAGCGCGTAGTTCATCCCCGTGTGGCCGAGCATCATCGGCCCCGCCGCGATCGCGGCGAAGATGAGATACTCGCGCCCCGAATAGCCGCGCAGCGGAACGCGCATCGCGAGCGAGGCGGCGAGCAGGCAGACGAAGCAGGCGCCGTACACCATCGCCACGTACGGCCACAGGTCGTAGCTCGCGCGCAGCCGCCGGCCGACCACGAAGTACACCGCGACGGCGGCGGCCCCGATCAGGGCGAGGATGTCGCCGAAGACGGGATCGTTGGCATCGCCAGCCGGCGCACGGGCGGCGTCGGCGAGGCCGACGATCGTCGCGCCGATCATCGCCACCGCGATCCCCACGACCTGGATCCGCGTCGGCTTCTCGCGCAGCCACACCGCCGAGAGGAGGGCGACGATCGGCGGATGCATGTTCACCAGCACCACCGCCGCGGCAACGGTCGTGAGCCGGAGCGACGCGTTCCACGTCCAGAAGTGGAGCGCGAGCAGCGCCCCCGAGAGCATCGCCAGCCGCACGTCCGCCGGGCGCGCCGCGCGCAGCTGCCGCCACCCGCCGGTGAAGCTCAGCGCGACGGCGATCGACAGGAGCGCGAAGCCGACGCGCCAGGTCGCGATCGCGAGCGGCGGCGCGGACGAGAGACGGACGAGCGGGCCTGATGTCGAGATGGCGAAGAGGACCCCGACGAGGACCAACCAGGGAGGAACAAGGGGGCGTTCTGGACGCACTCGATTGCTTGTTGACGACGAGCAAGGGACCTGCTGCGGGCAACGAGAAACGAGCAGGTAAACGAGCTACGAGCAACGAGCAAGACGAGCAAGGAGGCAACGTTGCTTTCCTTGCTCGTCTTGCTCGTTCAGGCTTGCTCGTTTACCCGCTCGTTCTCTGGTTGCAGGCGGCCGTTCCCTTGCTCGCTTTCGCTAGAACACGCTGATGATTCCCCTCGTGTACCGCTTTGGATCTCGGCGCACGTCAGTCAGGATCGCATTGAGGTCGGTGAGCGCCTTCGTCAGCTGCTCGTAGAGCTCCTGGTCGGTGAGCAGCTTCGACGCCGTCCCCTGGCCGTTGGTGAGCAGCTTGAGCAGCGAATCGCCGCGCTGCGCCGCGCTCGTGATCGAGGCGTAGAGCACCGTGTCGCTGAGGAACTTGCCG
>DATAIS010000068.1:0-1751 GCA_036262535.1 Gemmatimonadaceae bacterium
TGGCTCTTCCGCATCCTCATCAACCAGTGCCGGAGCGTGGTCGCCAGGTCGGCGCGACGCGAGCTGACGTTTCCCGACGTCGAACCCGACGCGCCAGAAACCTTCCAGCCGAGCGAGCTCCGCACAGTCGATGATTCACTCGCCGACCGCGATCGCCTCGAGCGCGCGCTCGGTCAGCTCGCGCCCGAGCAGCGTGAGGCGGTGGTGCTGCACCTCGGTGAAGAGCTCACCTACCAGGAGATGGCCGCCGCGACCGGCGCGGGCGTCTCCGCGATGAAGATGCGCGTCGCGCGCGGCGTCGCACGCCTGCGCGCACTGCTCACGGAGGTGTACTATGTCTGACGGCGGATTTCCCGAACAGGCCGGCTTCGAGCGCTGGCTCGCCTCCGAGCTGAGGCGCCCCGTCGCCACGGAGCGGCTGCGCGTCGAGCGTGTGATGGCCCGCGTCCGTGCTGCCACCCCTCCGCGCTGGCGCGTCGCCCGCGATGGGATGACGTCCCCGTTCGTCGCGTTCGCGCTCGCCGCGAGCCTGACATTCGCCGCGGTGCTCTCTCCGCTTGCCGGGGCTCCGATGCCCGGCGTGCAGAAGGCGGTGCGCGACACCACGCAGCTCGTGCGCTTCGTCCTCGTCGCTCCCGACGCCGCCCGCGTCGCCGCCAATGTCGCCGTGGCCGGTGACACGCGTGTGCTCGCCGATCCGCGCGCGGGCCGGAACTCCGCGCCGGATTCTTCGGTGCGGACCGCTCCCGACACGACTACCTGAGCCTTCCCCGAAGATGATGGACTTCTCGAGGTGGCGGCGCGGCAGCGCCGCCACATGGCTGGTCGCGCTCCTGCTGCTCGTCGTCGGCTACGCGCTGCTCTGGCGTGGCGCCACGACGGTGCCGGCGATGCTGCTCATCGCGGCGTACGTGATCGCGGTGCCGTGGGCGATCCTGCGCGGTCGGGCCGCCGGCGACCGCGCGAGCGAGATGCCGCGCCGGAAGAACGGCGACGCGCATGCGGAAGCACGTCCCTCATATCTCGTCGCTGCCGGTGTGGCAGCAGTGATCCTCGCGCTCTACGTCGCGACGCTCGCGCCGACGACGCAGATGTGGGACACCAGCGAATACATCACCGCGGCATACGTCCTCGGCATCCCGCATCCACCGGGGAACCCGTTCTTCGCACTCATCGGCCACGTCTTCTCGCGGCTGCCGATCGCGCCGACGGTGGCGCAGCGCGTCAACCTGCTCGCCGCCGTCTGCTCGGCGCTGAGCGCCGGAGCATGGTTCCTCATCGCCGAGCGCGTGCTCACGACGCTGCTGCCGCGCCCCGCGCTGCGGCGGATAGGCGCCGCGCTCGCGGCCCTGCTCGCCGCGACGGTGTTCACGGTCTGGAACCAGAGCGTCGTCAACGAGAAGGTCTACACCGTCTCGCTGCTCTTCTTCGCCGCGGTGTCGTGGCTGATGGTCCGCTGGTCGGACGCGGACGAGAGCGCGTCGTCGGACCGGCTGCTCGTCCTCGTCGCCTACCTGCTCGGCCTCGGCTACGCGAACCATCCCGCGGGGCTGCTCGTCGCGCCAGCCGTCGGACTGGCGATCCTGGCGCGCCGCTGGACGACGCTGCTCCGCTGGCGGCTGCTGCTGACCGGCGCGCTCGCCTTCGGGCTCGGCCTGACGCCCTTCGCGGTGATGCCGATTCGCGCCGCGCACGCGCCGGCGATGAACCAGGGTGAGACCAGCGGCTGCCTCGGACAGGCGATCGCCGTG
>DATAIS010000069.1:0-13725 GCA_036262535.1 Gemmatimonadaceae bacterium
TCGTTGTGATGGTCGCGGACCCGGGCGACCTCACCCCAAGGTTGCGTCCAGGTAGTATCGCGCGACGACGTCGTGCTCCCCACGATGCGAAGTCCGTCGCGGAGCGCAGGGGCTCCCTGAAACTCGAACCCGAGGCGCGACCGTAGTAAGAGAGGGCGGCCGTCGCGCTCCACCGTGTAGTAGAGGCCACCGTCGCGCGTCGCGACCGAGACCTGGGTTCGGCCGTCGGGCGACAGAACGCGAAGCGGGGCTTGTGTGATGGCCGCCTCGGGCGCCATGGTTGCGCAGGCGGCTGCGAGTACGTACGTCCGGATGCGGTACGGCATGGTCCTGTGGTTGATGTGGACGGGCCCCGGCGCCGGACATGGCGCCGGTGGTCCGATCGGTCGACGTTCGAGTTCCGACTCCAACCTTTCGTGAGGTTCGTTATGGCGCCCTCGCCCTTGCCCTCCACCACGTCGTTTGCGCTCGCCCTGGCCGCGCTGGCCGCGCTTGGCTGTGGCGCCCCGAAGTCGCGTAGCAACAGACCGACTCCCGCTGCGAGTCCGGAAGTGTCCGCGGCCGATATCGAGCGGACTCCCACGCAGACGCCGGAGGAGCTCCTTCGCGGCCGCATCTCGGGCGTCACCGTGAGCACGGCTCCCGACGGTGGCATCGCCGTCCGCATTCGTGGCGGATCGTCGATGTTCGGGAACAACGATCCGCTGTACATCCTCGACGGCGTCCCCTTCGAGCCGGGCGCCGGCGGAGCACTGACCGGCGTGCAGATCAACGACATCGAGTCGATCCGGGTGCTGAAGGATGCGGCGGAGACCGCGATGTACGGCTCGCGCGGCGCCAACGGCGTCATCATCATCAGGACGAAGCAGGCGAACCGGAAGCAGCCGAAACCCTGAGCGGCCGGGCTCAGTCGGCTGCGCCGACTGCATGCCGCCGAGTGCGGAGTCGACGCAGGCACACTCCCTCGTCGCCTGTCACGGGCGCCTCGAGCGCGCCACCACCACCGGCCGCGCGACGCGGAAGACGAGCGCGCGGTCGTTGTTGCGCGCGACGACCAGGGCATCGCCGTTGCGCGTACGAAGGGGCTGAATCTCGCGCGTTTGCCCGGGTACGAAGAAGCCGCTCTCGACGGGTCGTACCGGCGTGAAGCCTCCCCTGCCGTCACCGGCGAGAAAGAGGCCGTAGCTCGCGCTCAGCCGGCCGATGTCGGGCTTCACCCCGTCGAAGTTGCCCCCGAGCAGGAGATCGAGCGTCCCGTCGGCGTCGATGTCGGCCGCGGCCAGTCCGTACACCGGAGCGAGCTGCGCCTCGTCTGGGAGCGGCGTGACCGTGAACGAGCCATCGCCCTCGTTGTGAACGAAGGAGGTCGCGAAGATATACGCGTGCTTTTCCGTCGCAGCGGCCCGCTCGGTGGCGCTGAAGACGTCGCCGATCGACGCGCGGGCGTAGTCCTCATAGCGGGGGAAGCGGGCCTTCAGGTGAGGAAGCGCGCGAATCAGCTCATCGCGCATCGCCAGCGGAGAGCTCACGCCGCCGTTGTAGCATGCGAGCACCTGCTCCTCGACGCCGTTGCCGTCCAGATCGCCGACGTACATCGTCGTCGGCTCCCGCTCGCTCGCTCGCAACCGCGCGTTGAGACCCAGATTTCCGACCACGAAGTCGATCCGCCCGTCCCGATCGAAGTCGCCCACGACGACGCGATTCCACCAGCCGTCGCTCTTCTCGAGGCCCCTGGCCTGGAGCGGCGTCAAGGTGCCGTCGCCTCCATTCCTGAAGATCCTGATCGGCATCCATTCGCCGACGACCACGAGATCCACGCGCGCGTCGCCGTCCACGTCTCGCCAGACCGCGTCCGTCACCATTCCAAGCCGCGCGAGCGCCGGCGCTCGCGCCTCCGTGGCGTCGACGAAATTCCCTTTGCCGTCGTTCAGCAGAAGCGAGCTGCGCGGGTCGCGGCCGTAGCGGCCGGGCACGACGCGTCCGCCGACGAAGATGTCGACGTCGCCGTCGTCATCGTAGTCTGCGGCGGCAGCGCGTGATCCGCTGATCCCCTCGACCGGGAGCGCACCCGGCGCTCGCTGAAATCCGCCGCGGCCGTCGTTTTGATAAAGCCGGTCCTGGAGCAATGGCGAGCCCTCCGGGAACTCGTTGCCTCCACTCACCACGTAGAGGTCGGCATCCCCGTCGCCGTCCGCATCGAAGAAGACCGCGCCGACATCCTCGAACGCCGAGTCGGCAGCCCAGACCGCGGCACTGCCGCTCGCGAAGCTGCCGTCGCGACGTTGAATGAGCAGGCTTCCCGACTGGCGTGCCGCCCCGCCGAGATAGATGTCGTCGAGTCCATCGCCATTCACGTCCGCCGCGGCGAGCGCGGGCCCCTCGGTCGAGACGAGCTTCGGCATCAGCTTCTCGCGATCGAAGTCCACGAAGTCGTTCTCGCGATGGCGCCACGCGAGTCGCGCGCGATCCGTGACGTCATGGAAGAGGGCCGAGCTCCTCGGGGCGGCGCGCAATTGGTTGCGCCGCGCCGCCGCTTCCGACTGGCGCACCACAACGAGCCTGTTGGTCCCGGGGTGCGGCACGACGCTCGTTCGCCCGTCGGGCCACTCGACGACGAGGGAATCCGGCTCCCGCCGCGAGCCGAGCCCGAAGCCGAGAGTGTAATCGACGCTCGACTGAAAGCCGCGCGTCGGCGACTCCTCCTGCATCTGGAGCTGGGCGCCGCTGTAGAGACTGACGCGGGCGCCGACGGCGAAGCGGTTGGCCTGCTCGCCGACGAGTTGCACGCGCAGGAAGCCTCGCTCCGGGTGGATGCGCCGGGCGTTGTTGCGGTAGACGAAGGCTTCGTCGTTGACGTTGTTCACGACGAGGTCGAGGGCGCCGTCCCCATCCAGGTCGCGGTACGCGGCGCCGCTCGAGATGGTCGCCGTCGCCAGCCCCCAGGAGGCGGCGACGTTCTCGAAGTGAAGGCCGCCGAGGTTCCTGAAGGCGTAGTCGGGGAGGGGGGTCGTGGTCATCGCCGAGGTCAGGCGCATGAAATCCACCCGCTTTCTGCCGCCGCCCGTCATCTCCTTCATCGTCGCGTCGCTGGCGAGGAACGCGACGTAATCCTGCGACGTCACATCCCTCGCCAGTCCGTTGGTCACGAAGATGTCCTTGCGGCCGTCGAGATCGAGATCGGCGATGAGCGCGCTCCAGCTCCAGTCGGTGCGGGCCACGCCGGCAAGCTGGCCGACGTCGCTGAACGTCCCGTCGCGGTTGTTTCGCTGAAGCATGTTGCGCATCAGCTGGTGGTGAAAACCGTTGCGCACCTTCGCCATGTAGACGTCCCACCCCTCGAACGTGCCGGTCGACTTGAGCCGGAACTCGTCCTCGGGCAGCATGTCGGTCGTGTAGACGTCAGGCCAGCCGTCGTCATCCAGATCGCCGATGTCGAGCCCCATCGAGAAGTAGCTCACGACGGGCATCTGCGCGTCGAGTTCCTCGGAGAAGGTCCCGTCGCCGCGATTCATGTACAGGTAATCACGCTCGAAGAAGTCGTTCGCGACGTAGATGTCGGGCCAGCCGTCGCGGTTCACGTCGCCAACGGCGACGCCGAGCCCGAAGGCGACTATGGGACTGTAGATCCCACTGACGAGGCTGACGTCGGTGAAATGCTCCCCATCGTTCCTGAAGAGCTTTCCCCCGCTGTTGGCGTCGCGGACGAGGCGGGTGTTGTTGAGACCGAAGCTGCTGACGGGGCGCGGCGAGTTGTTGACGAGAAACAGATCGAGGTCGCCGTCGCGGTCGTAGTCGAGGAACGCCGCCTGGGTGCCGAATCCCTGGTCGGCGACGCCGAGAGCAGGGGCCATGTCGCGAAAGGTCGGCACGCCGGAAGAGTCGACTCCCTGGTTGATCCAGAGGGCGTTCGCGCGGTGCGCGGGCAGCAGCGGGCCCGCGCGACAGACGTAGACATCGAGTCGGCCGTCGCCGTCGACGTCGGCCATCGCGACGCCGGTCGTCCACTCGTCGGCGACCTGCTCGAGCCCCGACGCCTGCGTCACGTCGCGAAAACGAAAATCCCCGAGGTTCAGGAACACCCGAGGCCCCTTCTGGTTCGAGGTCAGGATGATCTCGGGACGCCCGTCGCCGGTGAGATCGCCGATCGCGACACCGCCGCCGTTGTAGAAGTTGCGATATGTGAAGACGTTCCGCTCGTTGGTCTCCTCGATGCGGTTCTCGAAGCGGATGCCGGTCTCCCTCGCAGGCATCCGTGTGAAAAGCGGGCCACCGGCGGCGACCGCCTCGTTCGCGCGCCCGGTTCCCGAACAGCCAATGGGCAGTGCGGAACACAGGAGCCAAAAAAAAGACGGCCCGAGGCGGGCGCGGGCGACACTCATTCGGTGTAGATCCGGCGGGGCGGGGGCTGCAAGCCTGGTACGCGTCAGCCAATCTGGAGGCTGGATACCTGATGCACCATAGCCTGCCCCGTCCGGGGCAGGCTATGGTGGGTCCTTCAGGTGCGCCCGAACGAGGAGCGCGGAATCAGGTCAGCCTCAGTAACCCGGGTTCTGCTGGAGCAGGGGGTTCGCTGCGATCTGAGGCGCTGGAACCGGGAAGAGGATCCGGTAGGTATCTGCCGTCCTGTCCTGCTTCCCGTTCCGCATCGTGGTAGACCAGCGGTTCAGGAACTTGCCATGACGGATGAGATCCGTCCGCCGCTTGCCCTCGCCCGCGAACTCGAGGAGTCGCTCCTTGAGGATGGCGTCACGAATCTGCTGCTGCGTCGTGGCGACCACGTTCTGCGGTGGGTTGAAGTGCCGGCTGTGGACCGTGTTCAGATCAGCGAGCGCCTGAGCGGTATTTCCGAGCTCGTTCTGCGCCTCTGCCCTGACGAGATACATCTCGGCGAGGCGGAAGAAGGGGAAGTCGTTCGGGTGGCCGTTACCGCTCGGAGCGCTCGCGAGGGGCGGGAATTTGTTGAAGCGCACCCCCTGTGCCTCGTCGGCCTTCTCGGCGTCGGGAATGCTGTCCGTGAAGATGAGCGGATTCCCGGCGCGGTCCTTCACCGCCAGTCCCGTCTCGAAGCTGTACGCCTGGCCCGCGAGCCACATCCCGCGACGCTCGTCGGCGGGGTCGAACGCGTTGTAGGTCTCGGCGAGAGTCGCGAAGCCGTTCCACGGGCTCCCCCAGCCGGTGTTGAGCTGGTTGTAGTGCAGGGTGCGCATCGGAGGGTTCATGCCGAGCGCCTGCTCCGAGACGTGGACGACGACGAAGATGTTCTCGGGGGAGGTCTCGTTGTCGCGCGAGAAGTTCTTGAACCAGTTCGGGTTCAACGCGTACGTCTTGGTGCCGCCCGGGGTGAGGGTGGAGTTGATCACGCGATCCGCTGCATCGATCGCTGCCTGGCAGCCGTTGGTCGTGCCCACGGAGACGTTGCAGCTGTTGTAGCCCGTGGCGTTGACGCCGCTGTTCTTGTTGAACACCCCGGCGTTGAGGTAGAGGCTCGCGAGGATCGCGTCGGCTACCCCCTGGGTCACGCGGCCGTAGCCACTCGCGTCCCACTTCACTGGCAGGGCGGCACGCGATTCCTTGAGCTCCTTCTCGACGAAGGCGAAGACCTCCTGGCGCGAGGCGCGCGGGAACTGCTTCAGCTCCGTTGTCGTAACCAGCGGAACGCCGCCGAACATGTCCATCAGCATGTAGTAGTACCATGCCCGCAGGGTGCGCAGCTCGGCGAGGGTGCGCGGCGCATTCTGGCCGCCGGCCTTGCTGATCACGTCGATCATCAGGTTCGCCTTCGCCACGCCGCTGAAGAGCGTGTTCCAGGCCCCGTTCATGTCGTCGAGGGCTGAGCCGCTGTTCGCGGTCCAGGTCTGACGGTGGATCTCGAGCCAGCGGCCGTTGTCGTACCAGTCGCTGCCGCGGGTGGGCACGATCTGGACGTCCGTGGTCAGATCGTTGAGGGTGATGTACCCCACCCACTCGACGTCACGGAGCTGGGCATAGACTGCGGCGACTCCCGCCAGCACCTCCGCTTCCGTCTTGAAGGCGTTTTCCGGGGTGAGCGCATCCTGCGGCACCTCGGTCAGATCGGTGCAGCCCGGTACGAGCAACGCAAGCGGCACGAGCATCAGCGCACGCCTCCTCGCTCTGCGGACCATCTCGAATATCGTCATAGGCTTCAGATACCTGTGCAGTAGAAGGTCGGTTCAGAACTGGAGGCGAGCGCCGAAGGTGACGGTGCGCGCACGAGGATAGGTCAGATAGTCGATGCCACGCGAGGCGAGCCCGCTCGCGACGAAGACCTCGGGGTCGTAGCCGTTGTACGGCGTGAGGAGCACCAGGTTGTCGCCCGAGAGATAGACACGCGTGCTGGTGAAGCCCAGTCGTGGAGGGGTGGCGAAGGTGTAACCGACCGTCACGTTCTGCAGCCGGATGAAGCGGCCGTTCTCGACCCAGCGCGACGAAAACTTCGCCGGCTCGCTGATGCTGTCCGGCATGCTCAGGGCCTCGGCGATGAAGTTGCGCCCCTGCTTCGCCGCCGACTTCGTCTGGTAGACGAGGGCCGTGTTGTTGAAGACGCTGCGGCCGAACTCGCCGTGCCACAGCCAGCTCGCGTCGAAGGCACCCCAGCTCAGGTTGTTCGTCAGACCGAGCGTGAAATCGGGGTTGGCGTGACCGAGCACGACCTTGTCCTCCTCGGTCGGGTTGAGGCTCTGTCCGTTCGTGCAGCCTGCACTCGACGCCTTGCAGGCGAAGACCTGCTGGCCGAGGTTGTTGACTCGGACGAAGCGCGGGCCGAAGAAGGTGCCGAGCGGCTCGCCAAGCATGATCCGCTGCGAGTACTGGCCCGATTGCCCCTGGCCGCTGACCCAGCCGGTGAGGATGAACTTGCGGTTCGGTCCCAGGCTCGTGACCTCCTGCCGCTCCGCCGAGAAAACGAGGCCGCCGCTCAGCGAGCGAGCGCCGGAGTTCCAGAGCTGCGCGTCGAGCGAGGCTTCCACGCCTCGGTTGCGCAGAGTTCCGACGTTCTCGATGCGGGTGCTGACGACCGCGGGCTGCGGCACGCTGACCTCGAGAAGCAGATCCTTCGTGTTCTTCTGGTAGAACTCGAGCGAGCCAGTCACGCGCTCGTCCCGGAGCCCGTAGTCGATGCCGACGTTCGTCTGCGTCGCCGTCTCCCAGCGGAGATCGGCGTTGCCGACCTGCGCCGCGCGAAGGCCGTACACGAGCTGCCCGCCGAATGGATAGATCGCGCTCTGATCGATGCGGAGCAGCAGCTTCGTCTGGTATGGATCGACCGACTGGTTACCCTGTTTGCCCCAGCCGGCACGAAGGGCGAGCCGCGACAACGGACCGAGCCGGTCCTTCATGAACGGCTCTTCGCTGATCCGCCACGACCCGGAGAGTGCAGGGAAGACCTCCCACTGGTGTCCGGGGGCGAGGCGCGACGACCCGTCGTAGCGGAGCACGCCCGTGAGGAAGTACCGGTCGGCAAAGCCGTAGTTGGCGCGGCCGAAGAACGAGGCGAGCCTGCTCTGAACGCGATAGGACTGCGGCGGTGGGGAAACCGACTGCCGCCCCGCGATCAGGTTGTTGACGTTGAACGCGTCGGTGATGAAGTCCTGGGCCTGGGCGGTGAAGCCGCGCCGTTCGTTCAGGCTGTACTCGTAGCCGCCAACGACCTCCATCTCGCTCGCGCCGAAACGCGGCGAGTAGGTGAGCAGCTGCTGCACGTTCAGGTTCTGGAGGTTGCGCTGCGACTGGCTCGCGAAGCCGCCGTACGCCGCGCCCACGGGGCTGGTGCGGGGCGCGTACGTGCGGCGAACTGCGTCGGTGTTGTCGACGCCGACGGTCGTGCTGGCGACGAGGGAGGGGAAGAGCGTGAGCGCCCCGGTAAGGTTGGCGAGCACGCGATCTTCGGGCGCGACGTCGTTGAACTGGCGCGCAAGCGCGACGGGATTGCGTTCGTCCTGGGCGCCGCTCCCCTTCTCGAAGTAGGTCCCCTGCGCCGTCTTCACCGGGTATGTCGGATTGAAGATGGCCATGTTGGTGAACAGACCGCCGAGGAAGCCGCCCGTGTTCTCGGTCGGCGCATAGTCGTTGTTCACGCGCGACGCCGTGAGGTTCAACCCGAGCTGCATCCGGCCGGCGAGCGCGCTGTGCTGGGCGTTCAGCCGGCCCTGATAGCGCGTGAGTCCATTCGACAGAACGACGCCCTTCTGGTCGAAGTAGTTCAGCGAGGCGCGATACGTCGTCGTCGCCGAACCACCGGAGAACGCCATGTTGTGGTTGGTCACCATCCCGCGGCGAAGGATCTCGTCTTCCCAGTTCGTGTTCGCGGGCCCGAGGTTCGAGAGAGCGGTCGCTGGGAGGAAGCCTCGCGAGACCTGGTCCTGAACGAAGCTGCGGTATTGCGCACCGGTCGCGAAGTCGAGACGACGCGGCGCGGTCGAGACGCCGTAATAACCGTCGTACTCGATCTGTCCGGCGACGCGGCCGGAGCGCTTCGTCGTGATCAGCACGACGCCGTTGGCGCCGCGGCTGCCGTAGATGGCGGTCGCGGACGCATCCTTGAGGACCGTGATCGACTCGATGTCGCCCGGGTTGAGCGTGTTGAGCGGGCTGCGGCCGAGGGCGGGGTTGATGCTGCCGATGCCGACCGCACCCGGGGGTCCTTCCTCGTTGGAGATGGGTACTCCGTCGATCACGTAGAGCGGCTCGTTGCTCGCGTTGATCGAAGTGCCGCCGCGGATCCGGACCTGCCCACCACCGCCGGGCTCACCGTTGTTCTGGGTGATGCTCACCCCCGCGACGCGACCCTGCAGCATCTGGTTGGCATTCGTGACGACGCCGACATTGGCCTTCTCGGCATCCACGGTCACCACCGACCCGGTGATCGCCTCGCGCCGCTGCGTGCCATAGCCGACGCTGACGACCTCCTCGAGGACCGTGGCCTGCCGCTCGAGGGTGAACGTGATCTCGCTGGCAGCGCCGGCGGTGACGGTCACGTCACGTGTCTGCGGCGCGTAGCCGATCCGCGTCACGCGGAGACGCTGCGCGCCCGCGGGCACCCCGCTCATGACGAAGCTGCCGTCGTCGCGCGTCGACGCGCCGAGGGTCGTGCCCTCGACGACGACGTTGACGCTGACGAGGGGTTGCTGACTTGGCCCGTCGAGGACGCGTCCGCGAATCGTACCCGTGGCGTCCTGCGCGCCGGCCTGCGCCGCCCAGAGCAGCGCGGCGAGGAGGGGTGAGGTTAGGCGACGACCCAGTGCCATGGTTTTCTGCCTCTCTGCGAATTGGAAGCGATGAGGTGGCGTTGGCACCACCGACAGGAACGACCCGAACGAACGATTACAAAACGATGCGCGCCATCCCGGGTCGGTGATGGCGCGCGCGATCAAGCTCTATGGTTGGTAAGCGAAAGACACTGACGATTGCGAATGCAGTACGTCGGGACGGCGAGCGGCAGGTGCGTGGAAACGGTTCCGCTACGCGCCATGGGCGCGACGAGCGTGACTTGGCCGGTCGGGAACCAGCGGAGTTGCATCGTGGTGTGAAACCTGGATGTGCGTTGGCGCCCGCCGGTCCTGTCGGCGGGAGATGGCCCGACGTGATCATTTCTCCACCCGGAACCTTTGTCAAGGCCGGGGGCGACGTCCCGCAGGCCGGTCGGGAGCCTGCCGCGGGGGCTACCGGTCCGGCTAGTCACCCGACAGAATCCAGCGCCCTCACCGACCGGCGATGAACCCAGTCCTGCTACCTCTCGTCGCACAGCTCGCGGCGACCGCACAACCGATCCGCCCCGTTCTCGCGTTCCCGCAAGCCGGGATCGACGACCCCGCGGCGTACGCGGGCTATCAGACGCGGTTCTATCGCGATGCGGCGGGAAATACGGTCCAGATCTATCTCGAGGGCAGAGACGGCCGGATCGTGCACCTGCTCGCGAACGCCGACGACGAGAGCATCGGGTTCACCGCGCGGGATGTGAAGGGGCGCCCGGCGGACGTCGCGTGGAACGGTGAAGAGGCCCGCATCGACACAGCGGGCCGCGCACGCTCGCTGACCTATGGGCTCGTGGCCCGGAGCCGCGAGCTCCGACTCGGCCTCTTCCTCCTCGGCTCGATGCGCGTCGAGCGGGACCTGCAGTATTCGGGGCGGCATCGCCGCTCGTTCGCGGGTCCGACGTTCGAGGTGCGTGAGGTCTCGGCGCTGCTCGACGCGCTGGCGCGACTCGCGCCGGCCGTGCGCCGGCGGCAGCTCGGGTACCTGCACGCGCGGGATCTTCCCTCGCTGCGCCGCCGACTGCAGCCCGCGATCGCCGCGCGGCAGCGGGGCGACGCCTGGACGGTACGCGTCACGCAGCCCTCGCTCGACGCGACGGACACGCTCACGCTCGAGATCAGCGTCGATCCGCGCGAGATCGCGGCGACGCGAAGCGGGGGCGTCGTCTCTCTGCGCGCGCTGCGAGGCGACAGCATCGAGCTCACGATTCGCGTCGCGACGACCGCGCGCGCCCTCTCGGCACTGAGCCGTGAGGAGATCTTCACACCCGAATTTCTCTCGTTCCTCGCCGCAACGGAGCAGTCTGCGCGCGCGTCGGGCGTGGCCGCCGACGCGACGCGCGCGCGGCGGCTCGAGCGCCAGGCGCGCGGCGTCGAGCTCCTCAGCTCGCGCGAGAAGCTGATGGCCGGGCTTCCCGCGTATGCGACCTACTTCGGTCGCGACATGCTCGTCTCCGCGCTCATGATGCAGCCGATCTGGCGCGAGGAGATGCTCGAGTTCGCGATCGCGAGCGTGCTGCGCAAGCTGTCGCTCGACGGGCAGGTGAGCCACGAGGAGGCGCTCGGAGGCCAGGCGGTGCGCGAGCACGCCGGGGAATACGCCTCGCTGGTTAGTCGGCATCTCGAGGCCGCGCGCGCCGGGCGGCGGGCCGCGGCGGACAGCCTGCTCGCCGCGGCGGACTCGGTGGTCCGCGATCTTCGCCGGACGCGTGAGAACTACCACATGATCGACGACGAGCTCCAGCTACCCGTGCTCGTCGCTCGCTGGCTGCGCGATCCGCGCGTGACGGCCGATCGCAAGCGGTCGTTCCTCGCCGACTCGAGCGATGGGAACGGGCCGCGGCTGGCGCGGCTGCTCGCCGAGCTCGCGCTCGTGGCCCGGCTCACCGCGCCCTACGCGGCGCAGCCCGTGGCCTCGAATCTCGTCTCCTTCCCTCGCCGCGACTCGACGAACTGGTCGTCGGCAAGTTGGCGCGACAGCGGCGCGGGCTACGGGGGCGGGCGGTTCGCGATGGACGTGAACGCGATCTGGGTGCCCCACGCGCTCGCCGCGATCGGTGACATCCTCGCCGAGCTGGGCGCGGTAGGCTTCGGCGCCGAGAGGCTTGCGGCGCTGGCGCCCGGCGCGGCCGGAGCTGGTACGCCACTCGGCCAGTGGGCGGCCGACGATGCCGGTTTGCAGCGCGCCGTCGGCGTCTGGCGCGAGGCCCGGCGCCACTTCGTGGTGCGTCTCGCGCCCGACGAGGCGAGGCGGCGCATCGCCGGTCGCCTCGCGGCGATGACGGCGCCCGAGCGCAGGCACTGGGAAGGTGTGCTCGCCACCTCGATGGCGCCCCGTGACACGCTCGAGTTCCTCGCCCTTGCGCTCGAGCAGGGAGGCCAGCCGGTCGCGGTCGCGAACAGCGACGTGGCGACGCGACTTTTCCTCGACGCGAGCGGACCGCGCGCGACAGGGTCCGGTGACCCGGCCGAAATGCTGCGCGACGTCCGGCTCTTCACCACCCAGTATCCGGTCGGGCTGCTCGTCGATGGCGTCGGACCCGTCGTCGCCAACGACGCCTATGCGACTCCAGCGACGTGGGCGGCGTTCGAGCGCGACCCGTATCATGGGCCGCGCGTCGTCTGGGGCCGCGAGGTCAACCTGTTCCTGCTCGGCGCGGCAGATCGCGTCGCGGCAGCGGGCGGCGCCGCCGCCAATCCCGCGGCGCGCGAGCTGACCGACGCCATCCGTCGCGTCGCCGGCGCGGTCGAGGCGTCGGGGTTCCACAGCGAGCTTTGGAGCTACGAAGTCGCGGACGGCCGCGTGCGTCCGGTGCGCTACGGCACCGGCTCCGACGTGCAGCTGTGGAGCACCACCGAGCTCGCGGTGCAGTACGCGCTGCACCGGCTCGGCGTCCGTTAGGCAGGGTCAGGTCGCCGCGAGGTCGCGCGGCTCGTCGAGCGGGAGTCCCGCGTCGAGCCAGCCGCGCCACCCGCCGACGAGGGCGCGCGCGTGCGGCCACCCTGCCTTTCGAAGCTGGCGCACCACCCGGGTGCTCGTCGCTTCGTCGGGTCAGGCACAGTACACGACGAGCGTCGCGTGCTGCGAGAGCCGCTTCGCGGTCGCATCCCGCACCGGGTCCTCGGGGTCGAGGCGGACCGCGCCCGACGCCGAGCGTGGGTCGTTGCGCAGGGCGCGCTCCGTCCGCGAGTCGGCGATGACGACATCGGTGTCGCGCTCGCGAAGCGCGGCGAGCTCGCCGAGGGTGATGGTCTCGGGTGAAGCCGGCGACGCGCTTTCGACGGCCGCTTGCGGGAGCGCAGCCCGGGTCCGACCGTGCGAGCGCACGAACTGCACGATCGCCCCGCCATGGAGCAGTATCGAGACGAGCACGACGAGGCTCGCCACGGCGAAGACGCGCTCCGCGCCTGGTACGCCGGCGAAGACCGGAAGCAGGGTCAGGAGGAGGGTACTCAGTCCCCGCGGTCCGTAGAGCGCGATGAGCCGTCGATCGCGTCCGCGCACGCCGGCGCGCGCGAGAATCGGAAAGAGCACGATGGTGCGCGTCACGAGCGCGATGGCGACGAAGAGGATGGTTCGCCAATCGATGACCCGGAGGCCGGTCCAGATCAGCGACGCGCCGAGCGCGACGAAAGTGAGCAGAAGGAGCATCTCGGCCGTCGCTTCGCCGTACTCGAGGAAGCAGTCGCAGAGCTCCTCGTCCTGGCCGGCGATGAGAAGTCCGGCGGCGAAGGCGGCGACGAAGCCACTGCCACCGACCGACTCGGCGGCGGCATAGGCGGTGAATGCGAGGCCGAGCGCATAGAGCGACTCGTAATCCCGGCGCACGCCGGAGCGCCGCCGCACCCACGAGAGGGCCGAGATTCCGGCCCATCCGACGATCGCGCCGAGAATGGGGCCGAGCAGGAACAGGCCGATGAGGAGACGCCCGAGTCCCTGGGCGTGCGTGGCGTGGGTGTCGCTCGCCACTTCGACGAGAAGGATCGCCACCGCAACGATCGGCAGGAGCACGAGGTCGTTCATCCCCGTCTCGATGCGGAGCGCGATGCGAGGTGTCTCCGGGAGCGCCGGGGAGCGGAGCATTCCGCGCAGCAGCACGGGATCGGTCGACGCGATCGCCGCGCCGAGGATCGCGGCGAGCGGCGGGGAGAAGCCGAGCAGCCCCCACGCGGCGATTGCCGTGACGACCGCGGGTGCCAGCGTTCCCGGGACGAGCAGCCGCCACACGAGCGGCCGCCGTCGGCGGAACTCGGTGCGCTCGAGGGTCACCGCATCGCTGAAGAGCATCAACGCCAGCCCGAGCGTGGCGAGCGCACGGAGCGCGCCCGACTCGAAGCCGACGTCGACGATCCCGAGTCCCCAGGGCCCGACCGCGACGCCGAGGAGGAGAAAGGCGGCAACGACGGGGACCCCGGTTCGATCGAGCGCCCCCGAAGAGAGCGAGGCGGCGACGAT
>DATAIS010000070.1:0-7626 GCA_036262535.1 Gemmatimonadaceae bacterium
TCACGCCGAAGAGACCGAGAAAGGCGCAGTAGGCGCCGCCGATCGTGAAGGGACGGCGCTTCGGCTTCACGCTGTCCAGGGCGACACGACGCTCCCGCTCGCCGGCCGGGTACTGACCAGTCGCGGCCACGTGCGTGATGCCAACGAGCACGGCCTCGAGCTCGGCTCGCGAGCGATCCACCGCCTGCGCGGCGACCTCGTAGTCGTCCTGCATCTCGCAGATCGTCTTCTCGCGCGGCCCCTTGTAGCTGACGTCCTCGCTCTCGGTGAACTTCCCGCCGATGCCGCGCACGCGCATCCGGTTCCGCTGGAAGAAGAGCCGCTGCAGCTGCGACGGGTCGGTGTTCGACACCTCCGACATGTAGCCGTCGAAGAGCGTCATCACGAGGTCCTGCCCGTTGGTGCTGAAGCCGAGCGTGCCGCGCTCGGCGACGATGGTGCGGGCGCGAGACGGATCGGAGAGGTCGTAGATGGTGACCTCGCGCATCCGGTTGGTCGCCCGGTCGATGTGCCCGGTGCGAACGTAGAGCCGGCCCGGCGAGACGGGATTGATGACCTGCTCGCGAAGGGCGAAGGTGGGCTTGGTGCGCGCGATGTCGGTCTGCAGCACCGCGAGCTGGTGGTTGGCCCGCGAGAGCACCTGGTCGTTGAAGGCGATCATCAGCAGCGAGACGATCGTCGCCGCCGCGATGACCGGCCGCATCACGGTATACATGCCGACCCCGCTCGCCTTGAGCGCCGTGATCTCGTTCTCGGCGGCGAGGCGGCTGAAGGCGTACAGCGTCGAGATGAGCACCGCCATCGGCAGCGTCGTCGCGACGGTGAAGGGGATCGAGAGCGCGAAGAACTCGGCGATCGCCGTCCACGGCAGCCCCTTGCCAACGAGCTGCCCGAACTGCTTCGCCACGTAGTTCAGGAGCAGAAGCGACGTCAACGCGGCGAGCGCGAAGACGAGGGGTCCGGCGTGTTCCTTGAGTACGTAGCGGCTCAGTATCTTCACGCAGTGCAATCTCCCATGTCGTCGGGGCTCCAATCAAGTGCAAGCTCCTCGGGGACGGGGGACGGGATGACGAGAGAGGCCTTCGCTGGCGCTCCTCGCTCGTCGGACGGGGGACCAGGGACGCGCGAAGCCGTCGCTGGCGCTCGGCGACGGGGGACGGGAGACGGGGGATACTGCGAAGAGAGACGGGAGACGAGGGAACGACCTGCCTCAGGTATCCCTCGTTGCCGCCTCGCTCGTCACGGAGCCAACCGCGGGAAGAGCCGACGAGGAAGCAACTACCTGATGCCGGTCGCTCGCTCGTCTCCCGTCGCTCATCGGCTCCTCGCCCGACTCCCGTCCCCCGTCGTCGAGCCGAAGGCGATGACTTCTCTCGACGCTAGTCCCTAGTCACCCTCTCTCGTCTTCCCCTTGTCCGGTTTCACGCGCGCAGCCTGCTCTCTCGTCCTCGGTCTGGTCGCGCTTGCGCGGCCGGTCCTTGGGCAGCGCGCGATCGGCCTGACCGTGCAGGGGGATTCGATCGCCGCGCGGCTCCAGCTGCCCCGCTTTCCCGAGCTCGGCCCCTTCGGCCGGCTCGCGGAACAGCGGCTGCCCGCGGACGCGGTCGCGTCGCGCGAGACGTGGGTGCTGCGCCGGACGCTGACGGCACGCGAGGGGAGGCTCGTGACGCGCTCGCTCGGTCCCGGGCGCCCGCCCGCCCCGGCGCTCGTCGCCGTCGCGCCGGCACCACCGGAGCGTGCACCGGGCGTCGAGCCGCCGCTGATCCAGGTCGGCGACTACGCCGACCTCTCGCTCCGGCTCAACTCGCGGCTCGAGGCGAAGGGGGAAGGGGCTCGCGTCACGCCCTGCCTGACGGTGCAGATCTCGTCGGTCTACGACGCCTGCCGCACCGCGCTCACCCCCGACTTCGACTTCCAGTTCAACGTCGTCTCGAACGGCGTCGTCGCCGATCGCATCCACGTCGACGTCGACTACGACTCGGAGCGCGAGTTCGACGCGTCGAACAACGTCTCCGTCTACTACCAGGGGAAGCAGAACGAGATCCTGCACCGGCTCGAGGTCGGGAGCGTCACCTTCGCGCCGCCGCCGTCGCGCTTCATCACCGCGGGCGTGCCGACCGGGAACTACGGCTTCCAGGCGGCGGGGCAGCTCGGGCCCATGCGCTTCCGCGCCATCGCCGCGCAGCAGAAGGGGAACATCGTCCGCGATGCGAGCTTCACCGTCGGCGACCGGACCGAGCGCGCCGTGGACCGCGACATCGAGGACTATCAGATCGAGCCGCGGCGCTTCTTCTTCGTCGTCGATCCCGCGAAGTATCTCGCGAGCGCCGGCGACAGCATCGACATCCTCAACCGCGCGCAGCTCGCCTCGCTCGCCGCGCAGATCCCCGAGGAGGCGCGCCCCGTCCGCGTCGCCGTCTATCGCTATCAGATCGGCAGCATCCCGCCGAATCCCAACGGTCCGCGCTTCCTCGTCGAGGGGCTGCCGTCCGGGAACCGGCGCGAGGCGATCTACGAGGTGCTGCGCGAGAACGTCGACTACTACATCGATCCCTCGCTGCTCTGGATCGCGCTCGTGCGGCCGCCGAGCATCGACCGCGACCGCATCGTCGTCGCCTACTCGGTGCGCATCGGCGGCCGCGACACGGTCATTTCTACCATCGGCGGCACCCCCGACGTCGAGTACGTCGCGGCGCGCGATCAGCGGGCGCAGCTCCTCTACGATCCGTCCATCCGCCCGGAGGATCCCGCCTTCGCGCGCGAGATCCGCTCCGTCTACCGCATCGGCGGCGAGGAAGTGCGCCGCAACACGGTGACCGCGCGCATCGTCGCCGGCGCCGGCGGCGACCAGGAGAAGCCGGCGGTCGGGCCCGAGCAGACGTACCTCCAGATGTTCGGGCTCTCGCAGTCCACGAACCCGGCGGTCTTCGACGCCGAGAACCGCGTCTGGCCGCGCGCGAGCGACGGAAACCTGTCCCTCGCCGCTGGGGGCGGCTCGACGCGCACGATCCAGGACTACTTCCTGGTCTTCCCGTCGCGTCGCCCCTTCGCCCAGCGCCCGGCCGGCCTCATGCGCGCGGGCAACCTGCCTAACGCCGCCATCTACACGACACCGTCCGAAGACCTCTTCTCGCAGCGCCACCCGGCCACCGTCTACCGCATCCGCCTCCGCTACCAGGCCGAGGGGAGCGGCGACCCGGGCTCGCTCGCGCTCGGCGCGGTGCAGCTCCGCCGCAACTCGGAGCGCCTGACGGTGGACGGGGTCCAGCTCCAGCGCGGAGTGGACTACAACGTGGACTACGAGCTCGGCCGCGTCACCTTCACCCGGCCCGACACGCTCTTCCCGAGGCCGCGCCGCGTCACGGTGCAGTACGAGGAGAACCCGCTCTTCCTCGACGCGCCGACCAACGTCTTCGGCGTCGCCGCGACCTTCCCCTCGCCACAGGGCGAGCTGACCTTCACGGCGATCTCGCAGAACCGCAAGACGCAGTACCGCCGGCCGATGCTCGGCTTCGAGCCGGCATCGGCGCTCGTCGCCGGGGTGAACGGGAGCTGGTCGTTCAACGCCCCCCTCCTCAGCGACGCGTTAGGCAGGCTCCCCTTCCTGAGCGAGCGTCCGGGCGCGTCGCGGATCGCGCTCCGCGCCGAGCTCGCGACGAGCCGCCCCCAGCCCAACCCGCTCGGCCAGGCCTGGCTCGAGAGCTTCGAGGGCGAAGGTGGGGCGCCGGTCGGGCTCTTCGAGGCCGCGTGGTTTCTCTCGAGCATCCCGCGCGGCACGGCCTCCACCGACACCATCGCCGGGGTCGCGCAGTTCGACACCGCGCGCGCGGGCGCGGTCGTATGGCAGAACGCCGTGGACGCCGGGAATGGCGACGCGGTGGTCTACTACACCGACCAGATCGATCCCAGGATCAGGCTCTCCGGCCGCGGCGCGGGCGACCGGCGGCTCCAGCGGCCCGAGACGCTGCTCTGGCTCACACTCCAGCCGGAAGGGATCGGCTTCCGCCGCGGCAGCACGACAGGCGAGACGCGCTGGGAGACGGGCGCGCCGCCGACGGGATCGCGCCGCTGGCGCTCGCTGCGCACCATCCTCAGCCCGACGGGGATCGACCTCACCCGCTCCGAGGACCTCGAATTCTGGGCGCTCGTCGACACCCGTCCCGGTGCCGCGCGCCGCAACCCGACCTTCGTCATCGACGTCGGCGACGTCTCCGAGAACTCGCTCGCCCTCGCCCCGACCGCGCTCACGACCACCGGCGGCGACAGCGTCTACAGCGGCCGGCGCACCGTGCGCCTCGACACGCTCGACACCGAGCGCGACTCGATCACCCGCTCCTTCAGCGCCGCGCTCAACGACCGCGGCATCGCCCCCGACCGCGTCGCCGGCCTCACCGTCAACGGCACGCCGGTCCAGGACACCGTCACCCTCTGCGCGGCCGACTACGGCGTCGCCCGGCCGTTAGGCGACAACCGCGTCAACTGCACGGTGCGCAACAACCGGCTCGACGAGGAGGACATCGACCTCGACTTCGAGCTCAACTACCGCCTCGCCGAGCGGGGCAACGAGAGCTTCCTGCGCTGGGTGGTGGACGTGGGCGACTCGACGCGCTGGGTCGCGGACGGCTGGTGCCATCGCTCGCTGCTCGACTCGTCGGTGGACTCTACGGCGGCGGGTCCCTACTGCTGGAAGCTGATCCGCGTCTCGCTCACCGCGCCCGACGATTCCGCCGGCTCGCCGCTGCGGCGGCGGGCGCGCGCGCTGCGCCTGACGATGATCGCCGGCTCCGCGCTCCCCGCGAGCGAAGCGGCGGTGACGCCGGTCGCGCGCCTGCGGCTCGTCGGCCCGCCTTGGCTCAAGCGCGACGAGCGCCCGCTCGCCGGCGCCGGCGGCGACTCCACCGCGGCCCTCATCGGCACCGTCTCGGCGTCGCTCATCGGCACCAACGATCCCGGCTACCAGAGCCCGCCCGGCGTCACCGATGAAGCGGAGCGCCAGCTCGACGAGTTCAACCAGGGCGTGCAGCAGATCAACGAGAGATCGCTCCGCATCCGCGCGACACGGCTTCCCGCGTTCTCACGCGCCGAGGCGTTCTTCCGCTTTCCCGACGGTGCGAAGGGGTTCCTCGGCTACAGGGAGCTCCGCGTCTGGGCGCGCGGCGGCAACAGCACCGGATGGGGCACCGCCGGCGCGCTCAACTTCTTCGTCAGGCTCGGCCGCGACCAGGACAACTTCTATCTGTACCGCGCTCCGGCGTATTCCGGCGCGGGCGCGGCGGCGTGGCAGGACATGAGGGTCAGATTCGGCGTCCTGCAGGACCTCCGCGCACGCATCCAGAACGCGTACCTGACCGGCGGGAAGCGCATCGACTGCACGGGCATCGACTCGATCCTCGTCGCGCGATCGCGGCGTCCCGCGACGGTGACCGACAGCGGCGTCTTCGCCGCCTGCCGCGACGGCTACATCGCGTATTCGGCTTCTCCCGGCGTGACACCGCCCAATCTCGCCTCGGTGCAGGAGATGTCGGTGGGCATGCTCCACGTCGATTCGACGGTGGTCTTCGCGCCCAGCGATTCGCTCGAGCTCTGGGTGGACGACATGCGGCTGGCCGACGTCGAGCGCACGGCCGGGTACGCGGGGCAGGTCGCGATGGACATCGCCGCGGGGGGAATCATCGACCTGCGCGTCGTCGCGAGCCGGCGCGATCCGTACTTTCGTCAGATCGGCGAGGCGCCGTCGTTCATCGGAGACGATGGGCTCGACATTCTGTCGACGCTACGCGTCGACAGACTTCTTCCACAAGCGTTAGGCCTCGCGCTTCCACTCACGATCGCCCATTCGCGGAGCTCGGCGCAGCCCGAGCTGCTCGCGAGCTCCGACCTTCCGGGCGACGCGGTGCGCGGACTCCGCCGGCCGAAGACGAGCACGACGTCGTACGCCTTCAGCGCCCGACGCATCGCGCCGATGTCGAACCCGTTCCTCGGGCTGCTCCTCGACAACCTCGCGCTCACCGGCACGCTCGCGAGCTCCGACGCCCGCAGCGAGTACCAGGACGGGGGCGCGAAGAACTGGAACGTGAGCGCCGACTACGTAGTGGCGGCGCAGCCGTGGACGACGGGGATCCCGTCCTGGGTATCACGCGCGGTCGGCGCCCTGCCGCCCTGGATCGCCGACTCCGATCTTGGCCGCGCCATCCGCGGCGCGTCGGTGCGCTGGAATCCGGCGCAGATCCGCTTCTCGAGCGGCATCGTGCGCGCCGACGACGAGCGGCGCACCTTCCTCAAGCCGGCCGCGTCGGCCGACGACGCGCCGCGGGTGGTGAGCGCGCAGTCGCGGCTCTGGCGCAACGTCGCCGGCGTCGAGCTGCGTCCCGTCGGGCCGCTGACGCTGCGCTGGGACGCGACGTCGATCCGCGACCTTCGCGACTACGACGACGTCTTCGGCGACACGAGCGTCGCCGCCGACGCGGCGCGCCGAGAGCGACAGCGGCTGCTCAACGCCGACATCGGCCTCGAGCGCGAGCGGCAGATGACCGCGGCCGCCTCCTTCGCGCCCCCGGTCGCGAGCTGGCTCAAGCCGCGCCTGGACATGGCGAGCACCTTCTCCTTCGTGCGCGACCCGAACGCGCGCCAGCTCTCGCGCGCCGACTCGCTCGCCGACGTCATCCCGCGCCGCTTCGGCAACACCCAGACGCTGACGACGTCGGCGCAGGTGGACCTCCAGCGCGCGCTGCGCAACGTGTCACGCACCTCGCGGCTGCTCGGCATCGTCGGCGACGCCCTCGTGCCGGTGGACATGTCGTTCACGCGCTCGCTGACCAGCGCCTACGACGACGAGACCTTCACCCCCGGCTTCGGCTACCAGTTCGCGTTAGGCGGGGCGGGGAACTTCAAGCGGCTGCGCGATCGCCCGGCGACGGCGGCGGGGCTGACCAACGCGCTGGCGGTGTCGTCCGGGCTCGACCTCCCCCTCGGCTTCGCGCTCGTGCCGCGCTGGTCGCTGACGACGACGCGCAGCTGGTACCGCCGCACCGCCGGCCAGCAGGACCAGATGGACGGCGTGCAGCGCGACTTCCCCGACGTCGTGCTGCGCTGGAGCGTCGTCCCCGACACGATCGGCCTGAGCGGCCTGTTCGCCGGGGCGGTGAAGAGCGCGGGGCTCAACCTCGGCGCGCGGCACACCCGCGTCGCGTCGATCACCCCCCCGGTCGGTGGCGCGCCTGACGAGCGCGTCTCGCGCATCCGCAGCTATCCGCTCACGGCGACGATCTCGTGGGGCTTCGGCGACCTGACGACGAGCGCCGGCTGGGCGCGCACGATCCGCGACGACACGCTCCCCGGCACCGCCCAGCACGGCCTCGGCAACGAGAAGAGCCTGGACGTCTCGCGCAGCTGGAAGCTCCCCTCGCGCTTCAACGCCCGCTCCCCGCTGCGCACGCGCCTCGCCTGGCAGGAAGCCCGCACCCGCAACGCCCTCCCGCGCTTCAACCGCTACCTCGCCGACAACGGCCGCCGTGTCTTCTCGCTGAGTGCCGACACGGACCTGAACGAGAACATGACGTTCTCGCTGCAAGGCGGCCGCACCGCCACGCTGGACCGCAACTACAACCGCCGCTTCACGCAGACCCT
>DATAIS010000071.1:0-4228 GCA_036262535.1 Gemmatimonadaceae bacterium
GCTCGCGCTCGTTTTCTTGGCGACCGGCCGCTACACTGCCGGTGAGCCCCGGGGATCGCGCCCACGGGAGCAACGTCGAGGTAGGACAATGGCAGACGTCGAGATTACGATCCGGAACAACGGCCCCTACCGAGTCAGTGGTGTGGTCAACCTCGTGGATGCCGACGGCAACCCGGTCGACCTTGGCGGTCGGGACGTGTTCGCGCTCTGCCGCTGCGGCGGCTCGACGAAGAAGCCGTTCTGCGACGGCACGCACTCGAAGATCGGCTTCAAGGGCGCGGAAGAGGCGGCGCGGGAGTTCGACCAGCAGAACCAGCCCGGCCGCTAGGCGTCAGCCGCGCTCGGCCTCCTCGGCGAGCGTGCGCTCGAGGGCGCGGAAGCTCGACTGCGCGGCCTGCTCGATCTGGCGGCGCACGACCGCGAGCGCCTCGGTGACGCGGGAGGAGCGCGCGCCGGGATAGTTGCGCGCGACGGCGCAGTCGATCTCCTCGCGCAGCACCTCGAACTCCTTCGACAGCGCCTCGCGCGTCCAGCCGAGCCGTGCCCGCTGGATGCCGTGGCGCTCGGCGATGTAGCGCTGGATGTCGGCAGCGTCGGCGAGGAGCGGCGACGGCGCGCCGCCGGCCTCCTCGAGGATCGTCAGCGCGCCCGCGACGTCGGCGATGAACGTCGTCGCGTGGTCGGCGAGCTGGGTGTAGCGAAGCGACTTCGCCGTCGGCATCGAGGGCTCGGCGCGGAGCCGCGCGACGAACTCGTCCACGATCGCGTCCGCCTCGCGCAGGATCGACTCGCCGACCTCGGTGAAGCCGGAGACATGCGGCTCGCGTCCGGTGAGCTCGGACTCCGGCTCGCTCGACGCGGCCCCGGTCGCGGGGAGCCAGAGGACGAAGGTGGAGCCTTTGCCGACCGCGCTCTTCACCGTCAGGTCGCCACCCATGAGTCGCGCGAGGCGGCGGCTGATGGTCAGTCCGAGCCCGCTCCCGTCGTGGTCGCGGGTGTGTCCTCCCTGTGCCTGGACGAAGGGCGCGAAGATCGTGTCGAGCTGCTCGCGCGCGATGCCGATGCCGGTGTCGGTGACGCTGATGGCAACCCAACTCCCCCCGCCGCGCACATGGGCGGCACCGTCGGGCGAGTCGGTCTCCTCGACCCCGAGGGCGACCGATCCGCCGGGCTCGGTGAACTTGATCGCATTCGAGAGCAGGTTGACGACGACCTGCCGAACGCGGTCCTCGTCGCCGACGGGGCGAATGCCGCGTGCGGCGTCACCCGGGGCGCGGAGCGTGAGGCCACGTTCCTCGGCGAGGGGCGCGACGACGACCAGCGCCGCCTCGAGGACGCGCCCGACGTCGAACGGCTCGTGCCTGACGTTGAGCCGTCCCGCCTCGACGCGCGCGAGGTCGAGCACCTCGTTGACGAGGCCAAGGAGGTGCTTGCCGCTGACGGTGATGCGACGGAGCTGTTGCCGCTGCTGCGCGCTGAGGGAGCCCGAGATGCCGAGGTCGAGCAGCTCCGCGTAGCCGAGGATGGCGTTGAGCGGGGTGCGCAGCTCGTGCGACATCGTGGCGAGGAAGTCGCTCTTCGCCTGGCTCGCCGCCTCTGCCTCGAGACGGGCCGTCTGCTCCCTGGCGAGCTCGCGGGCACGGGCGTCGGCCTCGCGACGATCGGTGATGTCGCGAAGGGAGATGAGCCGCGCCGGGACGCCGTCCCACTCGATCTCGACGACGCGGACCTCGGCGACGGTGGTGCTGCCCGCGCGGTGAACGACCTCGATCTCGGTCGACGCGCCGGGGACGAGCGGGTGGCCGAAGTCCTCGCCGATGAGCTCCGCCGTGGGCCGGCCGAAGAGCTGCTCGGCGGCCGGGTTCACGAAGCGGATCGTCCCCTCGGCGTCGACGATGACGATGCCGTCGGCGAGGCGCTCGACGATCTCGCGCAACGCCTGCTGGGCGAGGGCGCGCGCCGCCGCGGCGGTGGAGCGCGGCCGCAGGGCGCTCGTCGAGGGGTCCCGCCCGGCGTGCATGCCTAACGGTCTTCGTCGTACGTGACGAGGCCGCTCAGGACGCCGCTCACGTTGGTGAACGGGTCGCCGATGTGCATTCCCTTTCCGTCGATCGCGTACTCGCGGATGCGCGTGTCGTGCGCGGAGCCGCGCATCTTGAGCACGACCAGCCCGCGCCGCATGACGCCGAAGGTCTCGACGTAGCGGAGGAGCACGATCGTGTCCGTGAGCGTGGAGATGTGCTTCTCCGTCACCGACGTCCCGCCGAGGAGCGAGGGCGACGTCGAGGTGAAGAGCCCCGTCGTCTCCTTCTTCTTGAGGAAGGACGTCAGGCTGATGACGAACTCGCGGAAGCTCCGCAGCGACGAGACGCGCTCGAGCGCCGAGAGCGAGTCCACGGCGACGCGGTTGGGCTGGAAGTCGGCGATGATCTGCTGCATCTCGACGAGGTGGTCCTCCATCGCCATCGCGTGCGGATAGCGGTTGACCACCATCAGCCGTTCCTTCCGCTCCATCGCCTCGAAGTCCATCCCCCACGCCGCCGCGTTCCGGAAGAGCTGGTCCTTGCTCTCCTCGAACGCGAAGAGGAGGCTTCGCTCCTTCGCCTTGAAGCCGCCCTGCATGAACTGGGTGACGAGGAGCGTCTTCCCGGTGCCGCTCGCCCCCGAGGCGAGGATGATCGAGTCGCGGAAGAACCCGCCCCCGCACATCCCGTCGAGGTCCTTCAACCCCGAGGTCACGCGCACCGTGGAGGAGCTCTGGGTGAGCTCGATCTCGGAGAGGGGGATGACGACGATCCCCTCGCGGGTGATGGTGAAGGGGAACTCGCCGCGCTGGTGCGGCGTGCCGCGCATCTTGAGGAGCTCGATGGTGCGCCGGCGACGCTCGTTCTCGAGGACGTTGCGGAGGATGATGACGTTGTCGGCGACGAACTCCTCGACGCCGTTGCGCGTGATGTCGCCGTACTCGTCGGTGCGCTCGCCGGTGAAGACCACCGTCGCCCCGATCTGCTTCAACGCCGCGGTGATGCGCAGGAGCTCGGCGCGGAGCATCGCGTGGTCCTGATGCTGGACGAAGAGCGCGTCGAGCGAGTCGAGGACGACGCGTGTCGCGTTCACCTTGCGCACCGCGTGGTCGATGCGCGCCACGAGCGCGCCGAGGTCGTAGGAGCCGACGACCGTGGCCTGGCTGTCGGGGTCGGGGGCGGCGTCCACGAACGCCCACATCCCCTCGTCCTCCCAGCGCGCGATGTCCCAGCCGAAGCCGAGCATGTTGGCGCGCAGCGCCGAGGGGGGGTCCTCGAAGGTCACGAAGACGCCCCGCTCGCCGGCGGCGATGCCGGCGGCGAGATAGTGCACGGCGAAGACGGTCTTCGCGCTCCCGGCGGTGCCGGCCACGAGCGTCGTCCGCGCGCGGGGCAGCCCACCTTCGGCGATCGTGTCGAAGCCGGGGATGCCCGTCCGAAGCTTCGGAAGGTGCCCGCCGCCTGTGTGCTTGCTGGGGGTCATGAACGCTCGGGAATGTCGGGGGAGGCTGCGTCGAGCCCGAGCGCGACGAGGACGCGACCGGTGTCCGAGAGGTCGCCGGTGACCCGGCGACGCGGCAGCGGTTGCTCGCGCACCAGCGTCGGCGTGGTGAGGATGCGCTCGGTTTCCGCAGCAGCAGGGGCCTCGAGCACATCCACGGTGGTGCAATGCGCACCCCCGCCGAGGTGCTCGGCGCAGATGCGTTCGAGGTTCGCCTTGGCCTGCCGCGTACGCGGCGAGTCCCCGGCGACGTAGAGCGTCAGCCTCAGCTGGTTCATGGAACGGAAAAGGGTGCGTCGCTCGAGGCGACGCGCCCCGGGGGAGCAAGCCCCGTTCCAGCCTCGATCGCTACAGTTTGGGCAGCTGGATCATCGTGCACGCTTTCTGCACGAATGCGCAGGCAGCCGACGATTGAACGGCGGCTGCCGGCTGCCCGCTGCCGGAGACAACGCGCGCCTAGCTTCCGGCCTTGCTCGTCGCTGTAGCTGGCAGCTTGAAGCTGGCAGCTGGCAGCTGGAGTTCGCGCCGCTCCCCGATCTGCTGCCGCCACATCGCGTAGTACAGTCCCTTGAGCTCGAGCAGTTCCTCGTGCCGCCCCTGCTCGACGATGCGGCCGCGCTCGAGGACGAAGATCCGGTCGGCGTGGAGCACCGTCGAGAGGCGGTGCGCGATGAGGATCGTGATCGCGTCGCTCGACGCGGCG
>DATAIS010000072.1:0-2213 GCA_036262535.1 Gemmatimonadaceae bacterium
GGATGGCGAAGGTGTGAACTTCGCCCTCTTCTCCGAGAACGCGACCGCGGTCGAGCTCTGCCTCTACGAGAAGCACGAGGACGCGATCGAATCGAAGAAGATCTGGATGAAGGAGCGCACCGACCAGATCTGGCACTGCTACCTGCCCGACATCCGTCCCGCGCAGCTCTACGGCTACCGCGTCCACGGGCCGTATGAGCCCGAGAAAGGACATCGCTTCAATCCCGCGAAGCTGATGATCGACCCCTACGCGAAGGGGATCAGCGGCACGATCAAGTGGAGCGACGCGCTTTTCGCCTACAAGGTCGGCGGGCCGAAGGAGGACCTCGAGCCCAACTCGACCAACAGCGCCGGCGGCGTACCGAAGAGCGTCGTCATCGACTCCGCCTTCACGTGGGGGAACGACCGCGCGCCGCGGACGCCGTGGAATCGCACGGTGATCTACGAGACCCACGTGAAGGGGATGACGATCCAGCATCCCGACGTTCCCGAAGAGCTGCGCGGCAAGTATCTCGGCCTCGCCTCCGACCCGGTGATCGATCATCTCCTCTCGCTCGGTGTGACGGCGGTCGAGCTGCTGCCGGTGCATCACTACGTCGTCGACCGTCACCTCGCCGAGAAGGGACTGACCAACTACTGGGGCTACAACTCCATCGGCTACTTCGCGCCCGACGTCCGCTACGCGAGCGGCGGCCTGATGCATCAGGTCTACGAGTTCAAGTCGATGGTGAAGAAGCTCCACTCGGCGGGCATCGAGGTCATCCTCGACGTCGTGTACAACCACACCGGCGAGGGGAACCACATGGGACCTTCGCTCTCGCTGAAGGGGATCGACAACAAGGCGTACTACCGCCTGATGCCGGACAATCCGCGCTTCTACATGGATTTCACCGGCACCGGCAACAGCCTCAACATGCTCCACCCGCGGACGATCCAGCTCATCATGGACAGCCTGCGGTACTGGGTGCAGGAGATGCACGTCGATGGCTTCCGCTTCGACCTCGCGCCGGTGCTCGCGCGCGAGCTCTACGACGTGAACCGGCTCGGCACCTTCTTCGACATCGTGCAGCAGGATCCGGTGCTGTCGCAGGTGAAGCTCATCGCCGAGCCGTGGGACGTCGGGCCCGGCGGCTACCAGGTCGGCAACTTCCCCATCGGCTGGGCCGAATGGAACGGCAAGTACCGCGACGCGCTCCGCCACTTCTGGAAGGGGGACAAGGGCCACGTGCCCGAGGTCGCCTCGCGTCTCGCGGGCAGCAGCGACGTCTACCAGTGGACAGAGCGCGGCGCCTATGCGAGCGTGAACTTCGTCGTCGCGCACGACGGCTACACGCTGCACGACCTCGTCAGCTACGAGCAGAAGCACAACGAGGCGAACGGCGAGAACAACAACGACGGGCACAACGACAACATCAGCCGCAACTGGGGCGTCGAGGGTCCGACCGACGACCCGAAGATCCTCGACATGCGCTTCCGTGCGATGCGCAACTTCGTCGCCACGCTCGCCTTCTCGCAGGGCATCCCCATGCTCTCGCACGGAGACGAGATCGCGCGCACCCAGCGCGGCAACAACAACGCATACGCGCAGGACAACGACATCACCTGGGTGAACTGGTCGCTCGACGACCGGCGCCGCGAGCTGCTCGACTTCGCGCGCAAGGCCTTCGCCATCCGGCTCTCCAATCCGGTCCTCCGGCGGCGGCACTTCTTTCGCGGAAAGGAGGTCGAGGAGGGCGTGAAGGACCTGACGTGGATCCGGACGGACGGACAGGAGATGCGCGAGGAGGACTGGAAGAGCGACCAGAACCATGCGCTCGGAATGCTCGTGCACGGCGACGCGACGGACGAGGTCGACGATCGCGGCCGGCCGATCAGGGGGGATACGATGTTGCTCCTCCTCCACCCGGACGAGGGCGAGTGCCGCTTCGCGCTGCCGACGCTTCCCGGCGAGGGGCGCTGGGTGTCGCTCCTCGACACCGCGCGCAGCCGGCCGCGCGCGCCGAGCGACGGCGCGGTGGTGCTCGCGCCCTATTCGCTGCTCCTTCTCCGGTACGGCACAGAGCGGCGGCTGACCCCCGAGGTCGAGCCGCTGCATCCACAGGCTGAGGCAGTCAAATGAGCGATCACGAAGGCGAGGAGCGGCGGCGTTCGCGGCGACGCCACGAGGACAGCGAGCCGCGCCGGGGGCTGCGTCGGCAGCCTGACGGCGAGCT
>DATAIS010000073.1:0-2631 GCA_036262535.1 Gemmatimonadaceae bacterium
GTGCTGTAGTTCGGCGCTTCCCGCGTGATCTGGACGTCGTGCGGGTGCGACTCGCGGAGGCCCGCGGTGGTGATGCGCACGAACTCCGTGCTGGTCCGGAGCTCGTCGATCGTCGCGCAGCCGACGTAGCCCATGCCGGACCGGAGCCCACCGACCATCTGGTAGAGGACATCGGCGACGGGACCGCGGTAGGGAACGCGGCCCTCGATCCCTTCCGGCACGAGCTTCTTGAGCGACATCTCGCCGTCCTGGAAGTAGCGGTCGGCGCTGCCGTCCTGCATCGCGCTCAGCGAGCCCATGCCGCGGACCATCTTGAAGCGGCGACCCTCGAGGAGGAACGACTCGCCGGGGCTCTCCTCGGTGCCGGCGAGCATCGATCCCATCATCACGCTCGACGCGCCCGCGGCGAGTGCCTTGACGATGTCACCCGAATACTTGATGCCGCCGTCGGCGATGACCGGAACGTCCCCTGCCCCTTCGACGGCGTCGAGGACCGCCGTGAGCTGCGGGACGCCGACGCCGGTGACGACGCGCGTCGTGCAGATCGAGCCGGGGCCGACCCCGACCTTCACCGCGTCCACGCCGCGCTCGACGAGCGCACGCGCACCCTCGCGGCTCGCAACGTTGCCGGCGACGAGCTGCACGTCGGGCACGAGGTCGCGCAGCTGCCCCGTCGCGCGCAGCACCGCTTCGGCGTGGCCGTGCGCGGTGTCGACGACGAGGACGTCGACGCCGGCATCGACGAGCGCGCGGGCGCGCGCGATGAAGTCGCCGCCGGCGCCGACCGCCGCGGCGCAGCGCAGCCGCCCGTGCTGGTCCTTGTTCGCGTTGGGGAACTGCCGGCGCTTGTGGATGTCCTTGACGGTGATGAGGCCCGTGAGGCGGCCGTCCGCGTCAACCACCGGCAGCTTCTCGATGCGGTTGCGGCCGAGGATCCGCTCCGCCTCCTCGAGCGTCGTCCCGACCGGCGCCGTGACGAGGCGGTCCTTCGTCATCGCGTCGCGCAGCGGCCGGTCGAGGCTGCGCTCGAACTGCAGGTCGCGGTTGGTGATGATGCCGACGAGCCGCCCCTCGCGGTCGACCACCGGCACGCCGGAGATGCGGAAGCGCTGCATCAGCGCCGTCGCCTCGCGCAGCGTCGCGTCGGGGTTGAGGGTGATCGGGTTCATGATCATCCCGCTCTCCGACCGCTTCACGCGATCGACCTCGGCTGCCTGACGGTCGATCGACATGTTCTTGTGCAGGACGCCGATACCGCCGGCGCGGGCCATCGCGATCGCCATCTCGGACTCGGTGACGGTGTCCATCGCCGCCGAGATGAAGGGGACGTTGAGCGCGATGCCGCGGGTGAAGCGGCTGCTCGTGTCCACGTCCTTCGGGTGCGTCGCCGAGTGACGCGGCGCGAGCAGGACGTCGTCGAAGGTGAGCGCGAGGTCCTCGCGCACCCGCGAGCTCGACGAGGGCTGCTCGAAACGCGATGGCCCGCCTCCGGTGCGATCCGGAGCGGGCCGTGGCGTCGAAGGAATTCTGGTCGCCATGGCCAAATGTAGCCGCCGGCCTCGGCGAAAGCCAGCGGCGGGCTTGACCCTTCGCGCGTGATCGGGCACTCTCCGCTCGCCACCATGCTCATCCGCCGTTTCTACGACGACGCGCTCGCCCAGGCGAGCTACCTCGTGGCCTGCCAGCAGACCGGCGAGGCGATCGTCGTCGACCCCAATCGCGACATCGACCGCTACGTGGCGGCAGCGAAGGCCGAGGGTGTGCGAATCGCCGCCGTCACGGAGACGCACATCCACGCCGACTTCCTCTCCGGGGTGCGCGCGCTGGCGCGGCATACGGGTGCGCAGCTCCACCTGTCGGACTGTGGCGGCGCCGAGTGGCGATACCGCTTCGCGGGGGTCGACGGAGCGGCGCCCCTCCGCGACGGCGACGCCATCCGCGTCGGCAACGTGCGGCTCGACGTGCTGCACACGCCGGGACACACCCCCGAGCACATCGCCTTCCTCGTCACCGACACCGCGGGCGCCGACGCACCAATGGGTCTCCTCTCCGGCGACTTCGTCTTCGTCGGCGACGTCGGCCGTCCTGACCTGCTCGAGCGTGCGGCCGGCGAGGCGGGAACCACCGTCGAAATGGCGCGCACGCTGTTCCGATCGCTGCAGCGCCTGCGTGCGCTGCCCGAATGGCTCCAGATCTGGCCCGGGCACGGCGCCGGGTCGGCTTGCGGCAAGTCGCTCGGTGCGGTGCCGTCGTCGACGCTCGGCTACGAGCTGCGCTTCAACTGGGCTTTCGGGACCGACGACGAGGAGCGCTTCGTGACCGCGGTCCAGGAGGGTCAGGTCGATCCCCCACCCTACTTCGCGCGGATGAAGCGGCTCAACCGCGACGGCCCGCCCATGGACGCCATCGCCGAGCCCACGGAGCACGACGCCGAGGGGGCGCGGCGGGTGTTCGGGACGAAGGAGACGGTCGTGGACGTGCGGCCGGCGGCGGCGTTCGCCGAAGGCCACGCGCCGTCGCTCGCCCTGCCGTTAGGCAGCTCGTTCCTGACGTGGGCGGGGTGGCTGCTCGACGGGGAGCGCGAGCATCACCTTGTGGCGGAGGACGCGGCCACCGCGGCGCGCGCGGCGC
>DATAIS010000074.1:0-5499 GCA_036262535.1 Gemmatimonadaceae bacterium
AGCTGCTCGCGCGTCTCGACGCCCTCCGCGATCACCGAGAGCTTGAGCGAGCGCGCGAGCGCGACGACCGCGGCGCAGATCGCGGCGTCGTCGGGGTCCCTGGTGATGTCGCCGACGAAGGCGCGGTCGATCTTGAGCGAATCGGCGGGGAAGACGCGCAGCGCGCTCAGCGACGAGTAGCCGGTGCCGAAGTCGTCGATCGAGATGCGGACGCCCAGCCGGTCGAGCTCGCGCAGCTTGCCGAGATCGTCGCCGTCGGACTGCATCGCCATGCTCTCGGTGAGCTCGATCTCGAGCGTCTCTGGGACGATCCCCGTCTCCTGGAGCACGTCGGCGACGAGCGAGGCGAAGTCCGGCTGCGACAGCTGGCGCACCGAGAGGTTCACCGACGCGCGGAGATCGGGGAGCCCGGAGAGCTGCCACTGTCGGAGCTGTCGGCACGCCGTCCGCAGCACCCACTCGCCGATCGGCACGATCAGCCCCGTCGTCTCGGCGAGTGCGACGAACGCGTCGGGGGAGAGGAGGCCGAGCTCGGGGTGGCGCCACCGCAGCATCACTTCCATCGCGTGGATGCGACGCGTCGCCATCGCCACGATCGGCTGGTAGAAGAGCTCCAGCTCCCCGTTAGGCAGCGCGCGCCGCAGCCGGTTCTCGAGCGTGAGCTGCTCGAGGGCGCGGGCGTTCATCGCCGGCGCGTAGAGCTGCACGGTGTCGCGCCCCTGGGTCTTGGCGCGGTACATCGCCGTGTCGGCGTTCTTGAGCAGCGTCTCCGCATCCTCGCCGTCGGTCGGGTAGACGCTGATGCCGATGCTCGCCGAGACGAAGAGCTCGCGGCTGTCGATGACGATCGGCAGCTTGAGCGCCTCGCGAATGCGCCGCGCGACCTGCATCGCCGCGTCGATGTGCTCGATGTGCGGGACGAGGATCGTGAACTCGTCGCCGCCGAGCCGCGTCACGGTGTCGTCGTCGCGGAGCACCGCGCGCATCCGGCGCGACACGACCTGGAGCAGCTTGTCGCCGACCGAGTGGCCGAGCGAGTCGTTGATGAGCTTGAAGCGGTCGAGATCGAGGAAGAAGACGGCGAGCTGCGTCGCGCTGCGCTGCGCGCTGGTGACGGCGACGTCGAGCCGGTCGAGGAAGAGCTGGCGGTTGGGGAGACCCGTGAGCGCGTCGTGATAGGCGAGGTGCTCGATCTGCGTCGCGGCGTCGATGGCGGTGCGGCGCTCGTCCTCGAGCAGCCAGATCACCATCCCCATCGCCATCGCGAACTGGAGCAGGAAGTCGACGACGTTGAGGAACGGCTCGTACGACGGCGTGAAGCCGCCGATGCGCAGCGCGGAGAGGACGATGTAATGGAGCTGCTGCGCCGCGTAGGCGACGAACGAGATGGCGATGAGGCGATGGCCGAAGCCTGCCTTCCACGAGCGCGCACGGAGGATGAGGATCGCCGCCCCGATGAAGGCGAACCCCGCCGCCGAGGCGCGGAAGAGGGTGCGGAAGAACCCGCTCGTCGGATCGGCGGCGAGGTCGCCCGAGAAGACGAGACCTCCGGCGAGACCGAGCGCGCCGGCGACCGCGAGGTAGCGCCGCATCCGCAGCGGGTCGACCGTGCGCGTCGTCGTCAGCTCCCACGCGCCGGTGAAGAGCCAGACGTTGCGCAGGAAGCCGAGTGAGAAGGCGATGCCGCCGACGAGGGTGGTGGCGACGTGCGTCGGGCCGACGCGGTCGCGGAGCACCGCCGTGAGCGCGACGAAGAGGAGCATTGCCGCCGCCGCATACCAGGCGCTGGTCCACCGACGGAGGTAGTCGTGGTGGAATGCGCGCTGGAAGTGTCCGAAGACGACCGCGATCAGCAGCGCGCCAATGCCCTGAATGATCAGGGTGGTGACGTTCGGCGACATTCTCTTATAGACGAATAGGCGCCGCTTTCGTCATTCCTTCGGCAATAACGGCTCGCCGCGCCTTCGGCGCAGGCTGATTGCGAAGATTGCGAAGATCAGGGATGGTCCGGTGCGCCCAGACTCACCCTGATCTTCGCAATCTTCGCATCAGCGGCCCGCGAAGCGGCCGCGGGCAGTTGCGTTCAGGCTCGAGTCGACGAGGAAGCCCGGCGGCTGCTGCCGCTCTTCGCCTTCGAGCGCGTGCCGCTGCCGCCGCGAGCGCGGCTCACCTCGGGCTCGACCTCGACCTCGACCTCGATCCCCTCCTGGAGCGCGCCGAGCTTGGCCAGCGCGGCGGGCGCGTTCGCCTCGAGGAAGCGCGCCATCTCCTCTTCCTGCTGGAGGTTCTGCTGGAGGAGCGCCGCCGACTCCTCGAAGCCGAGTGCCCGCGCCAGCGCGATCGCGCCGCGGTAGCCCGCGATCTCGTAGTGCTCGATGCGAAGCCCCGACCCGAGGTTGAACGCCTCGAGGATCTCGGGCTCCGGCTCCTCCTCTTCCTTGAAGCTGTCGTGCTCCTCCTTGAGGCCGAGCGCCGCGTCGCACTTCTCGGCCTTGACCTTGAGTCCCGCGGCCTCGAACGCGCGCTCGAGGGTGTCGATCTGGCCCTCGGTCTCGTCGGCGTGCTGGAGGATCCGGTCCTTCATCATCGGATCGCTCGTCTCCTTCGCCATCATCTTGAGACCCTTGAGGAAGGTCTTCTCAGCGTAGAGGAGATCCCCGAGCTCGTGCTTGAAGAGTTTGTTGAGATCGTCGACTGCCATGGCCCGTGCTCCGGTTATGGGGTGAGGCGTTGTATTTGGGCCGATGATGAGGGCAGGTCTTGTGCCGATGTCGAGATTGACGCGGGAGTCTTGACTCGCAGCTACCCCGAACCCGGCCTGCCCCACGCCAGCGCCGACAGCCGCTCCAGCAGCAGCTCCCGTTCGCGCGCGTTGCGCGTCATCGACACCGCGCGCTCGAGCTCCGCGCGCGCTTCCTCGCGTCGACCCAGCTTCGACAGCAGGTCGCCGCGCACGCTCGGGAGGAGGTGATAGCCCGCGAGCGTACGCTCGCCCAGGAGGGCGTCGGCGATCTCGAGACCGGCAGCGGGACCGAAAGCCATCGAGTGGGCAACCGCGCGATTGAGCTCGACGACCGGCGACGGCGTCAGCTCCGCGAGCGCGTCGTAGGCGTCGGCGATGCCGCGCCAGTCGGTGTCGGCCGCGTTCCGGGCACGCGCATGGAAGGCGGCGATCGACGCCTGTAGCGTGTAGGGCCCGGGCGCACTCGCAAGCGCCCGCGCACGGGCGAGACCATCGAGCCCGCGCCGGATCAGCAGCTGGTCCCAGCGCGAACGGTCCTGATCGAGGAGCAGCACTGGCGCGCCAGTGCTCGATACCCGCGCGCGGAGCCGCGATGCCTGGAGCTCCATCAGCGCCACCAGCCCATGCACTTCGGCTTCGTCCGGGACGAGGCCGGCGAGGATCCTGCCGAGCCGCAGCGCTTCCTCGCAGAGCGACGGGCGCACCCAGTCGTCGCCGGCCGTCGCCGAGTAGCCCTCGTTGAACACCAGATAGATGACCTGCAGCACCGACTCCAAGCGGGCCGTGAACTCCGCTCCGCGCGACACCTCGAAGGGGACGTCCGCATCGGCGAGGGTGCGTTTCGCGCGCACGATGCGTTGTGCGAGGGTCGGCTCCGTCGTGAGGAAGGCGCGCGCGATCTCGTCGGTCGTGAGCCCGCCGAGCAGGCGCAGCGTGAGGCCGACGCGCGCCTCCGTCGACAGCAACGGATGGCAGGTGGTGAAGATCAGCCGCAGCAGGTCGTCGCCGACGTGATCGTCGATCGCGGCGTCGAGGTCGGGAGTCGCGTCCTGCAGCTCCTCCAGCTCGCGCGCGACCTGCTCGTGCTTGCGATCGATGAGGCGGCTGCGCCGGAAGTGGTCGATCGCGCGTCGCTTCGCGGCGGCCATGAGCCAGGCCCCCGGCTTCTCCGGGATGCCCGACTCCGGCCACTGCTCCAGCGCCGCGACGAGCGCATCCTGCGCGAGGTCTTCCGCGAGCCCCACGTCGCGGGTGATGCGGGCGAGCGCCGCGACGATTTTCGCCGACTCGATTCTCCAGACGGCGTCGATCGCCGCGTGCGCGTCGCTCACGCCATGAAGCTACTTCTTCTTCGTGGCGCTCCGCTGCCGCTCCTTTGCCGCCGCGTCCTCACGCTGGCGGACCTTCCGCTCGGCCTCGAAAACCTCGGGCGCGGCGGCGAGCAGCTCGGGACCGAAGTCCTCCTCCGACTGGACCTGGCGGATCTCGATCTGTCCTTCGTCGCCGGTCGGATTCGGGACGCGCTTGACCCACTCGATGGCCTCGTCGATCGACTTCGCCTGGATGAGCCAGAAGCCCGCGATGAGCTCCTTGGTCTCCGCGAAGGGCCCGTCGACGACGGTGCGCTTCTTTCCCGAGAAATGGACGCGTGCGCCCTTCGAGCTCGGATGCAGCCCTTCGCCGGCGAGCATGACGCCGGCCTTGATGAGCTCCTCGTTGAACTTCCCCATCTCCTTGAGCAGCTCCGCACTCGGCAGCTTCCCGGCCTCGGAGTCCTTGTTCGCCTTCACGATGAGCATGAACCGCGGCATTGTCGTGTCCTCAGTGTCTGGTTGACGGCCCGGGTTCGTCCCGGGCTCCATCAACACGTCGAACGGAGCGAGCCAGAATCGACATTCTCTGGCCGATAGGCGAGCATGCACCCGCCCGAGGCTGTTAGCTGTTAGCGTAAAGCGACAGCGTCCAAGGGGTTAGGTGCCCTTTAGACGCCGTCGCTCGACGCTAACAGCTAAGAGCCGCTTCCAGATAGTCTCTTCGCCGCCTCGACGATGCGCTCCACCGTCAGCCCCAGCCCCTCGTACACGCGCTGGTACGGCGCCGACGCGCCGAAGCGGTCGATGGCGATGATCTGGCCGTTGTCGCCGACCCAGCGGTACCAGGACATCGGATGCGCTGCCTCGACGGCGACGCGGGGGATGCCGGCGGGGAGGACCGACTCGCGATAGGACTCGGGCTGCCGCGCGAAGATCTCGTGGCTCGGCATGCTCACGACGCGGGCGGCGATTCCCGCCGCGGCGAGCTTCTCGCGGGCGGCGATGACGAGGGCGACCTCGCTCCCGCTCGACATCAGCACCACTGCCGGCTTCCCGTCGGGAGCGTCGGCGAGGATGTAGGCGCCCTCGAGGGTGCCTGATGCCGGCGCGTACTTCGTCCGGTCGATGAAGCCAAGCTTCTGGCGCGTGAGCACGAGCGCCGTCGGACCATCGCGATGCAGCAGCGCGGCGCGCCAGGCCTCGACGGTCTCGGTCGCGTCGGCGGGGCGGATCACCGTCAGGCGCGGAATCGCGCGCAGCGCGGCGAGCTGCTCGATCGGCTGGTGCGTCGGCCCGTCCTCGCCGAGTCCGATCGAATCGTGGGTGTAGACGTAGATCACCTGCTGCTCCATGAATGCGGCGAGCCGGATCGGCGGGCGCATGTAGTCGGAGAAGACGAGGAACGTCCCGCCGTACGGGATGATGCCACCGTGCAGCGCCATC
>DATAIS010000075.1:0-12608 GCA_036262535.1 Gemmatimonadaceae bacterium
GGCCTTGCTCGCATTGGCGATGCGGCCGCGGTCGACGAGGGCGATGAGCGTGTCCGTGGTGCGCGTCATCACGACGCCGTAGCCGCGCGCGCGCAGGACCTCGGCGACGCGCGCGGCGACGGCGAGGGTGATGTCCTTCTCGCGCAACTTCCGCGTCCGGCCGATCGGCCCCGTCATCCCGTTGTCGGGTCCTCCGTGACCCGCGTCGACGACGACGATGCGCTGGCGCGACGCGGCCTGCCGCTCGGGCGCCGGCGCGGGGGCGACGACACGCGCGGCGATGGTGTCGACGACGTAGAGCTGGTCGGCGGCGGCGTCGAAGCGGAAGACGCGCGGCGCGACGCGCGGCAGGATCTCGCTCACGAGCTGGAGCGGGACGAGCAGCCGCCCGTCGGCGACGATGGGCGCCGCGACGAGCGGGTAGACGACGTCGCCGTCGCGGACGAAGGGGACGTGCGGCGCGACGTCGAGCGCGGCGCCGGCGACGCGCAGCACCCAGTGATCGTTAGGCGTCGGGCCGACGCGGGCGCCGAGCGCGGCGGCGAGCAGGTCGGCGCGGACGGCGGGGCCGGCGGCGGTCGCGGTCAGCGGCACGCGCACGGCGCGCGTGTCGGTGCGGACGGTGAGCGTGGGCACGCCCTGCGCACCCTGCGCCGCGGCGACCTGCGCCGCGAGGAGGAGCGCGCCGATCATCGCCGCCTGACGGCGCGCTCGATCTCGCGCGCCGCGTCGCGCTCGCGAGAGGTCTCGCGCTTGTCGTGCAGCTTCTTCCCCTTGGCGAGCGCCATCGTCACCTTCGCGATCCCGTCGCGGAAATAGAGGTCGAGCGGGATCAGCGTCAGCCCCTGTCGCTCGACGCCGCCGATCAGCCGCCGGATCTCGCGGCGGTGCAGCAGCAGCTTGCGCGTGCGGTCGGGCTCGTGGTTGAACTGATTCCCCTGCTCGTAGGGGGAGATGTGGAGGTTGATGAGGAAGACCTCGCCGCCCTTCACCACGCCGTAGGCGTCGGTGAGCGTCGCCTTGCCGTTGCGGAGCGACTTCACCTCGGTGCCCTTGAGCACCAGTCCGGCTTCCCACGTCTCCAGGATGTGGTAGTCGTGGCGGGCGCGTTTGTTCCGGGCGATGGGCTCGACGGCGTCGTCGGAGGGGTGCTTCGGCATGGGGGCGCCGCAAGTTAGGCGTGGCCGCGGACGCGAGCAACGATCGCGTTGACTGCCGCCCCGCGCGCCGCCTATATTTCCCTGCTCACGCCGAAGTGGTGGAACTGGTAGACGCGCTGCGTTCAGGGCGCAGTGGGCTTAAGCCCGTGGGGGTTCGAGTCCCCCCTTCGGCACTCGCAGCAGCTGCCAGTCTCGAGCTGCCAGCTGCCAGCGAATGAGGGACGGTTGACCATCACGGTCTTCCGTCCCTCGTCGCATCTTGCTGGCTGCTGTCAGCTGGCAGCTGGCAGCTGGCCGCGGGCAGCCGGCGTTCAGCGCCCCGCCACCGCCTTCGACGGCGCGACGTCCTCGGGCAGCTCCACCGTGCCGAACTCCCGACGCAGCGCTTCGTTCGCGCTCGCGAGCGCGTCGCTGATGATCGTCCCGGCGCGCAGTGCCAGCGGGTCCGTGGCCGCCGTGGGGCGCCCGAGGAAGGTCAGCAGCACGAGGCCGAGGCGCGGAACCAGGGGGGTGCCCTCGCGCGTCGTCAGCACCTCGCGGTAGGCGGCGAGCCGCTCGTTGAACTGCCGGCTCGCGATCTCGACCCGGTCGCGCGCCACCTGCGGGTCGTGCGTGAACGCGGCATCGAGCGCACGGGCGACCGCGACCGCCGTCCGGTCGTCCACCGCGTCGCGCTGGGCGGCGAGCAGGGCCGCCGCGCGCCATGCATAGCGCAGCTCCCAGCGCGCGTGGTCCTCGTCGCCGTTAGGCTCGTGGGACTTGAGGAAGGCGACGTCGGCCGCGTCGGGCTCGCGCCAGAGCGTCCGCACGTAGGAAGCGGCGTGGCGCCTGAGGCGCCACGCCGCGAGAAATCCGCCGAGCGGCCCCGCCATGGTCAGGCCTGAAGCACCGGCAGCCGCCGTCCCGGATCTTCGTCGCTCTCGGGGGGCGCGACGACCTCGCGCGGGGGCACGCCGATGCGCTCGCGCACCACGCGCTCGTCGGCGAGCAGGTCCGCCAGATGGACGCTCTCGAGCACGTCGTCGATGCGCTGCTGGAGCATCATCCACACCGGCCGGATGCTGCAGCCCTCCGACGCCGAGCAGCGGTTCTCCTCCACCGGATGACTCACGCAATGGAGGTCGAAGGTCGTCAGCTCGGAGGCCGCGATCACGGCGCGAACGGAGATCTCGCGCGGCTCCTGCGCGAGGGAGTAGCCGCCATGCGCGCCGCGCGTGCTGCGCACGATGCCGGCACGACGGAGTCGGAGCAGGATCTGCTCGACGTAGTCTCCGGGGAGCCGCTCCTGCGCCGCGACCTGTCGTCCGGTGATCGGGCCGTCGTTGACCCGGCGCGCGAGGTGGAGCGCGCAGATGAGGCCATACTCGGCCCAGGTGGTGATCCTCACGCTCTCAGGATAGGGGGCCCGGCGCGAAAGAGAAAGGGGCTCGTGACTCGCGAGCCCCTGTCTGCACACGAACGAGGCGTGTTCACCCGGCTGCGACCGCGCCGTGCTTGCCGCCCGGGACACCGATCTCCGTCATCTTGCGGAGGTCGAGCACCTCGTCGATCTCCTCTTCGGGAAGGATGCCGTCGCGCCGCACGAGGTCGCGGATCAGCACTCCCTCCTTCACCGACTGCTTGCTGATCTCGGCCGCCTTCGCATAGCCGATGTGCGGCATCAGCGCCGTCGCCAGCGCCGCCGACCGCTCGACCCAGTACGCGGCCATCTGCTCGTTCGCCTCGATCCCCTTCACGCAGCGCTCGGTCAGCGTCGCGGCCGCGTTCGTGAGGATCGTCATCGAGAGGAGAACGTTGTGCGCGATGACGGGCATCATGACGTTGAGCTCGAGCTGCCCATGCTCCGCGGCGATCGCGACGGTGGTGTCGCATCCCATGACCTGGAAGCACACCTGGTTCACCATCTCGGGAATCGAGGGGTTCACCTTCCCCGGCATGATCGACGACCCCGGTTGCACCGCGGGCAGCTTGATCTCGTCGATGCCGGTGCGAGGTCCCATCACCATCAGGCGCAGGTCGCTCGAGATCTTCGAGAGGTCGATCGCGAGCCCGCGCAGCGAGGCGCTGAACGCGGCCGCGTCACCCATGCTCTGCATGAGCTGGATGCGGTCCGCGCCGACGCGGAGGTCGAGCCCCGTCATCTGCTCGAGGTGCTTGACCATCAGTGCCGGATATTCCTTCTCGACGGTCACCCCGGTGCCGACGGCGCTGCCGCCGATGCCGAGGTCGCGCAGGTAGTCGGCGGCATCCTCGACGCGTCGCACCGCGCGATCGATCGACCCGGCGTAGGCCGTGAACTCCTGGCCGAGACGGATCGGCATCGCGTCCTGCAGGTGCGTGCGCCCCGCCTTCACGATGTGGTCGAACTGCTTCCCCTTCGCCGCCAGCGCGTCGCGCAGCTCGCGGAAGGCCCGCACCAGCGGCTCGAGCCGCGACAGCGCGGCGAGCCGGATGTTGGTCGGGATCGTGTCGTTGGTGCTCTGCGCCATGTTGACGTGATCGTTGGGATGCACGGGCGAGTATGTCCCCCGCGCGCTTCCCAGGAGCTCGTTGGCGCGGTTCGCGAGCACCTCGTTCACGTTCATGTTGTGCGACGTGCCGGCCCCCGCCTGGTACGGGTCGACGACGAACTGGTCGCGATGCTGGCCGGCGAGCACCTCGTCGGCGGCGCGGACGATCGCGTCGGCGCGCTGTGCATCGAGCCGCCCCGTTTCCCGGTGCGTGAGGGCGGCGGCCTTCTTGATCCAGACCTGCGCGAGCACGAACGGCTCCAGCGGCTTGAGGCCGCTGATCGGGAAGTTCTGCACGGCGCGCATCGTCTGCACGCCGTAAAGCGCGTTCGCGGGAACGGGGAGCGTCCCCAGCGGGTCCTTCTCGGTTCGAAATGCCTCGGCCATGATGCGTCGGCTCCCGGCGTTATGGCAGGGTGATGGTGGTGTCGTAGGTCGTCAGCATGACGGCGATCGCGTCGCCGATGTTCGCCTGCTTCGTCTTGTAGCGCGTGTACGACACCGCCCGCTGCCGCCCGGAGGCGTCCTCCCCCGCCTGCTGCCACTCGTCGAGGTAGAGCGCCGGGATCGAGAAGGTACCGTCGTCCTTCGCGACGCAGAGCACCTGCCGGTCGAGCACCGTCGAGCTCGAGGTCGCCATGTAGCGGAGCAGGATCTGCATCGACGTCCCAAGCTCGCCCGCTGGCGCCGCCGTCCAGCTGGCGACGATGCCGCCGCTCGTCACCGAGTCGGCGATCCTCTGCGCGGTGAAGGGCGGGACGCTCCTGTTCTTCAGCGTGAACGCCGGGAAGCCGCCCGCGACACCGGGCGAGGTGAAGATCACCGTGTCGGTCCCCGGGTAGTACGTCGGCAGCGAATCGTTCTGCCACTGTTTCTGGTTCAGGCTCTGCCCGATCAGGTGCTCCGTCATCGGGACGGTGCGCGTGGAGGGGTCGGCGGAGCCCACCGCGCCCTGCACGCGCAGCTGGAGCGGGTTGCCCGGCTGGATGTAGTTCGGCAGACGGCCCCCGACGACGATCGAGGAGGTCGGGAGCGAGCAGCCATCGGCGGGGTTCTCGCTCGTCACGACGCCCGTGATGCGCTCGTTGATGAACGAGCCGAACGCCCGCACGGCGTAGCCCGAGGGTCGTGAGCCGTCGCGGACTGGCTCCGCATTGAGCAGCGCGAACGGCCGCGGCGCGGGGAGGTCGGTCGTGGTGTTGCAGGCAGCGAGCACGACGGCCGCGACCGGCGTGAGAATCAGGCGAAAGCTCATCGGACTCCTCGAGAAGTTGGCGACGTCAACGCGCGGCAGAACGTAGCGTGCGCATCGCGTCGACGACGACGACCATCATGCAGAGCGCGGCGGCGCCGAGCAGCGCGACGCTCGCGAGATGCAGTCTACCGAACAGGGCGCGCCGCGGATCCCCGACGGCGAGCGCGTCGAATGGCCCCCCGACCGCGCCCCGAAGCTCGCCAATCGCCGGACCGATCGCGAACTGTGCGATCCCGCAGCAGGCCGCCGCGAGAAACCCGGCGAGCGCGGTCCGCGTCACGCGCGGCCGGCCCGCGAGGGCGACGGCGAGCCCTGCGACCCCGGCGAGCATCCCCCCGAAGAATAGCGGGGGGAGAACACGCCCGACCAGTGCGCCGGCGAGCGACCGGCCCGGCAATACGGCGAATGCGGACGGGGCGACGATGGTCGCGAAGAGCGCCACCGCGCCGAGCCAGGCCGCGCCGGCCAGTGCGATCGCCGCCGCGGGCCAGCTGCCGCGCTGCGCTGTCACGCGCCGACGACGCGCGCGACGCCGTTGAGGAAGGGATTCGTCTCGCGCTCACGCCCGATCGTCGTCGCCGGACCATGACCGGGATGCACGACCAGCGCGGGATCGAGCGCCGCGACGCGCGCCAGCGATTCGGTCATCGCGCGCGGATCCGCGAGCGGAAGGTCGGTGCGGCCGATCGAGCCGGCGAAGAGGAGGTCGCCCGCGAGCAGAAGCCCGTCGGCAGCGAAGACACAGTGACCCGGCGCGTGCCCTGGCGTGTGCAGGACCTCGAAGGCGGCGGCGCCGACTCGGAGCACGTCCCCGTCGGCGAGGGCCACGTCCACCGGCGGGGGGTCCTCGAAGGGCAGCCCGTAATAGGCGGCCTGCATCGCCGCCCGCTCGTACAGTGGCGCGTCGGCGGGATGCATGTGGATCGGCACGTTCCAGGCGCGGCGGACCGCGGCGATCCCACCGACGTGGTCGACGTGTGCGTGCGTCAGCCAGATGGCATCCAGCGTCGCGCCGCTGGCCTGGACGAGCCGCACGATGCGATCCCCCTCCGCGCCCGGATCGACGAGCACCGCGCTCGAGGAGTCCTCGTCGACGAGGAGGTAGCAGTTCTCCTGGAAGGCGCCGACGGTGAGACCGGAGATCCGCATCTCAATCCGCATCTCAATCCGCGGCGGCGGCCGGGCTCGCGCGGACGGGGGCCTCCGCCGTCTCGAGGAGGGGCGACATGCCCAACCCATGGTGCGCGAGCCAGCGCTCGGCCTCGAGCGCCGCCATGCAGCCCGTGCCGGCCGCGGTGATCGCCTGGCGGTAGTAGTCATCCATCACGTCGCCCGCCGCGAAGACGCCGTCGACGCTGGTGCAGGTGCGCCACGGCGACGGCGTGCGAACGTAGCCGTGGGGCGTGAGGTCGAGCTGCCCCTCGAGGAACTTCGTGTTGGGCTCATGGCCGATGGCGACGAACAGGCCGCCGATGGGGAGCTCGCTCCGCTCACCGGTCACCGCATCCTCGAGCCGCAGCGCGCTGACGGTGTCGTAGCCGAGCACCTCGGTCACCTTCTTGTTCCAGAGGACGCGGACCTTCGGATGCGCGAGCACGCGATCCGCCATCACCTTCGAGGCGCGGAACTGGTCGCGGCGGTGAACGATGACCACTTCGCTCGCGAACTTCGTGAGATAGAGACTCTCCTCCATCGCCGTATCGCCACCGCCGATGACGGCGAGGACCTTGTTGCGATAGGCTGGCAGGGCCCCGTCGCAGACCGCGCAGGCGCTGACGCCGCCACCAGTCTGGGCGAGCCGCTCCTCGTTGGGGACGCCGAGCCATTTCGCGTTCGCCCCGGTCGCGACGATGAGGGCGAGCGCCTCGACCTCCGGCGACCACGAGGGCTTGAGCACGAAAGGGTGCTGGCGAAGCTCGACCTTCTCGATCCGCTCCTGGATCGTGCGCACGCCGAAGCGGAGCGCCTGCTGCCGCATCCGGTCGACGAGCTCCGGGCCGGTGATCCCCTCCGGGAAGCCGGGGAAGTTTTCGACCTCGGTCGTGGTCATGAGCTGACCACCGGGGATCATCGTGCCGACCGGCTCACCCTCGAAGACGAGCGGGTTCAGGTTGGCGCGCGCCGCGTAGAGCGCCGCCGTCCATGCCGACGGGCCCGAGCCGATGATGACGAGAGTCTCTGTCTTGCGGTCGCCCATGTTCGCGGAAGTCGTGACGAAGAATCGTAAGCGGTCGGCGCATGGCCGGGGAAGCGTCAGGGTCCGATGCGGAGCCTGCCGAGCGCGCCGTGGCAGTGCGAGACGGTGCCGACGAGGAACTCGGCCTCCCCGCCCGCCGCGCGCGACGCGATCGCGGCGTCGGCAGCCAGGACGTCGGCGACGTCGAGCATGCCGACGCCGTAGGCGCGATGCGTACAGTGGAACACGAACGGGCCCTCGAGCGGTTCCCGTGCCGCGCGGCGGAGGGACACATACTCCCGCGCGGCCGCGGGCATCGTCCAGCTGCGCTCAGCACGCGTGTGCGGACAGCGCGCGGGCTCGATGCAGTTCACCGGACAGGTCCAGGTCGCGAAGCTCACGTAGTGCGTGCCGTCGTGGCCGGCGCGCTCCCAGGGCGTGGCGGGCGCGGTCGTGAGGGCGAGGCGCTCGACCGCGCGCGCACCCCAGCGGCGCCGCGCCCGGCGCTCGAGCCAGTCGAGCGCGAGGTGCGGCATGAGCGGCGACGGGACGATGGCGTCGCACGCCGCACCCGTTGGATCGTCCGCGGCGTCGCCAAGCCACCGGTCGAGGAACCCTCCCCACTCGCTCACGACCAGCTCGGCGCCGCCGCCACGACGAGCGACGGCACAGTCGGCGTCACGGTCGACGACGAGGAGCCGCCGCCACGACAGCGCACCCGCTTCGCTCGCGCGCGCGAGCTGACGGACGTAATAGCCGCCGTAGCACCCGCCGCCGATGACGACGATGGTGCCGTACTCGCGGCACTCACCCTGCGCGCGCACAGCCTAACGTCTGACGTGGCGTCCGCCGTCGACGATCAGCGTCTCGCCGGTGATGTAGTCGGCTTCGAGCAGGAAGACCACGGCGGCGGCGACGTCGGCGGGGGAGCCGAGGCGCTCGAGGGGCGTCGTCCGCTCCATCCGTTCGCGCGCCGCCGCGTCCCAGGACTCCGGGAGCAGCACCGCGCCCGGGGCGACGGCGTTGACCCGCACTCGCGGCGCCATCACGCGGGCGAGGGCGCGCGTCATCTGTACTACCGCCGCCTTGCTGATGCCGTGGGGGACGTACTCGGGCCAGGTCTCGAACGCCGCGAGGTCAGCGATGTTGACGATCGCGCCCTCGGCGCTCGCCAGATCGTGGGCGGCAGCCTGGGAGAGAAGGAAGGGCGCGCGCAGGTTGAGCGCGAAGATCGCGTCCCAGCGCGTGGCGTCCACCTCGCCGAAGGGGGTGCGCTCCATCCCGGCGGCCGAGTTGACGAGGACATCGAGCCCGCCGAACCGCTCGCGCACGGCAGCGACGAGCGGAGCGATCGTGCGCGCGTCGCCCAGATCCGCCGCGAACGTCGCCGCCTCCCCCCCCTCGGCGGCGATCATGCGCGCGGTCTCGCGAGCGCCGTCGGCGCTGGCGTTGAAATGGACGGCAACCCGCATCCCGCGGCGCCCGAGGGCGAGCGCGATCTCGCGGCCGACCCGGCGCCCGGCGCCGGTGACGAGCGCGGTCCGGCCCGCGAGCCGCATCAGGCGCTCCGCGCCGGTGCCGATGCGTGCTCGCCGCGGTCGCGCGCGGCCAGCCTCGCCTCCTGCGCCTCGAGAACCTCGTACGGGACGCGCATGACCCCGATCGTGCGTGGGCCTTCCATGGCGCCATGCCAGTCGGAGCCGCCGCTCGCGACGAGCCCGAGGTGGTCGGCGAGCGCGCGGAGGCGGCGGATCTCGTCGGGGACGTGACTCGGGTGCCACACCTCGACGCCGTCGAGTCCTTCGGCGGCCCACCGCTCGAGGCGGGCGCGGGTAGTATCGGGCCCCGGGTGGGCGACGACCGCGAGTCCGCCGGCGTCGTGCACGAGTCGGATCGCCTCGGCGACGGTGAGGCGGGCCTTGGGCACGTTGGCCGGGCGGCCCTGGCCGAGCCAGCGGTCGAAGACCTCCCTCGGGTCGAGCGCCCAGCCGCCGGCGACGATCGCGCGTGCGACGTGTGGCCGGCCGATCGCGCCGGTCCCGGCCTCCGCCCGCACGGCATCGAACGTGACCGGGACGCCTAACGCGTTCAGCTTCTCGACCATGCGGCGGGCACGCTCGACGCGAGTCTCGCGCAGCGACGCCATCGTCCCCTCGATCGCGTCGGCGCGGCGGAGATGCAGCCCGAGGAGGTGGACCTCGCGGCTGCCGTCCTCCGACGAGAGCTCGACTCCGGTGATGACGCGAACGCCGTGTGCCTCGCCGGCGCGGCGCGCGGCATCGAGCCCGGCGACGGTGTCGTGGTCGGTGAGCGCGATCGCCGCGATCCCCGCGGACCGCGCGGCAGCGACGACCTCCTCGGGCGCGCGCGCGCCGTCGGAGGCCGTCGAGTGCATGTGCAGATCGACGGTACGCGGCGTGGAGGTCGCCGCGCCCGCCGTCACGGGCGGTAGCCCGCCTCGGGCGACGTCTCTCCCGGCTGCGAGCAGGCGAAGAGCTCGCGAAGCTTCGCCTCCGGCATCTCGGCGAGCGCCTGTTCCCGGGCGCGCGTCTGCTGCGGCGAGTAGCGCGTGACCCGGAGCTGTCGCGTCGCGCCGGTGCCGTGGACGAAGGCGAGGCCGAACTCGTCGCGGTCGTAGGGCGTGACGCGTCCGCTTGGCACGACGCGCCACTCCTTTCCGTCGATGGTGATGGTGCGGAACGGCATGGTCAGAGCTCCACTTCCCTGTAGATGCGCCGCGGGTCGGTGCTCGACCCGGGGGACGCGGCGTGCGCGGCGGCAAGTGTTTCGGCGTCGGCGGACTCGAAGAACTCGAGGAAGGCGCCGGGCAATCCCGCTTCCTCGCAGGCCCAGAAGCGGCACTGCGCACGCTGGTAGTAATCGCGCTTCGCCTTCAGCCGCTCGAAGTACTTCTTGCGCTCGGCGGGCGGCACGATCGTCCGGTGCATGGTGAGGACGCGCGGCATCGTCAGCCCACGTTCTCCGGGAACGACTCGAGGGTCTGCTTGAGGTCGGCCATGAAGCGGTCCGCGTCGGCGCCGTCGACGATGCGATGGTCGAACGAGATCGAGAAGTAGGCGCAGGTGCGGATGGCGATGGTGTCCTCGCCGTCGCCACCGGCGACTACTTTCGGCCGCTTCTCGATCGCGCCGAGGCCGAGGATCGCCGACGTGCCTAACGGGATGATCGGCGTGCCCATCAGCGAGCCGAAGACGCCGGGGTTCGTGATGGTGAAGGTCGCCTCCTGGACCTCCGCGGGCTGGAGCTTCTTCGCCCGCGCCCGCGCGGCGAGATCGTTGAGCTGCCGCGTGAGGCCCGCGAGCGAGAGGTCGTCGGCGTTCTTGATCACGGGAACGATCAGCCCCCAGTCGAGCGCGACGGCGATGCCGACGTTGTAGCGCTTGCGGTGGATGATGCGGCGCCCGTCGTGCGCGGCGTTCACCACCGGGTGCCGCTTCAGGCACTCGGTGACGGCCTTGATGACGAACGGGAGGTACGTGAGCTTCTGGCCCGTCTGCGCCTCGAACTCGGCGCGCTTCTTCGCGCGGATGCGCGCGATGCGCGTGAGGTCGATCTCGAAGAAGGACGTGACGTGCGCCGCGTGCCGGCGCGCCGCGACCATGTGGTCGCTCGTGAGAGCGCGGATCTTCGACATCGGCTCGACGACGTCGCCCGGCCACGGCTCGGGGGAGGGACCGTGCTGCTCGGCGCCGGCCGGGGCGTACATCGAGGGCGATGTCGCGGGGCCACGCGTGCCCGGTCTCGCGCCGGTCTCGATCGCCTGCATGATGTCGCGCTTGGTGACGCGGCCGGCGACGCCGCTGCCATTGAGCGAGGCGATCTCGATACCGTGCTCGGCGGCGATCTTGCGCACGAGGGGGGAGGAGCGGGTGCGGAGCCGTTCCTCGAGCGAGTTGGCGGGAGCGGACGGCGCGCTCGCGGGTGCAGACGCGGCGGAACGGTTAGGCGCCGAGGCCGCGGGGGGCGTATCCTGACCGCGGGGGGGGCCCCCCGCCGCCGACTGCGCGCCGTTCCCCGCCCCGCCACCAGTCGCCGGCGCCGCGATCGCGGCTCCCTTCTCCGTCTCGATCCGCGCGACCACCGTCTGCACCGCGACCGTCTGGCCTTCCGTCACGATGATCTCGGCGAGCACCCCCGCGGTCGGCGACGGAATCTCCGCGTCCACCTTGTCGGTCGAGATCTCGAAGATCGGCTCGTCGCGCTTCACCTCGTCGCCGACCTTTTTCAGCCAGCGCGAGAGCGTGCCCTCGGCGATCGACTCGCCCATCTGCGGCATGATCACATCGATGCGCGCCACAGCCTACTCCTGTTGATGACCAGAGGTACGGGCCGCCGCGTCGCCGCGGCGAAGCCTGATGATCGCCACCGTCGGAAGAATGATAGCGCCGAGCAGCCCACCGATGCCCGCCCACGCCGCCCAGTTGCCGCACGTCGGCAAGCCCTCCGGCGGCGTGCAGCGTCGGATGAAGTCCACCATCACCCCCACCAGCACCGCGATCATCCCGCCACCGAAGAATCCGACGACCACCGTGAGGCAGCCGACCATCGCGTTCCGCGTGCGCGGCGAGAGGGGCGGCTCGTCCGGATCGGGGATGCTGGTGTTGACGCGGCTCATCTCAGTACGCGGCCAGCCGCCGCACCGCGAGGACGATGTCCGCGGTCTGAGGGAGGACGTAGTCCTCGAGCGGCGGAGAGTATGGGAGCGGAACGTCAGCGGCCGTGACGCGCAGCACCGGCGCGTCGAGCCACTCGAAGGCGAGCTCGTTGATGCGCGCCGTGATCTCGCCCGCGATGCCGCCCGTGCGCGTATCCTCGTGAACGATCAGGACGCGATTCGTCTTCTTCACCGTCGCGACGATCGCCTCGTCGTCCATCGGCAGCAGCGACCGCAGGTCGAGCACCTCGACCGAGATCCCTTCGGCGGCGAGCTGCTCCGCCGCCTCGAGCGCCTTCCACACCGTCGCGGCGTAGGTGATGATCGAGACGTCGCTCCCCTCGCGCGCCAGGCGCGCCTTGCCGATCGGGACGACGTGATCGCCCGCCGGCATGCGCTCCTTCACCCGACGGTAGAGATACTTGTGCTCGAAGAAGAGCACGCAGTCCTCGTCGCGGATCGCGGCCTTCATCAGCCCCTTCGCGTCGGCGGCCGTCGCCGGGTAGACGATCTTGAGTCCCGGCGTGTGGAGGAACGCCGCCTCCGGGTTCTGCGAGTGGAACGGCCCCCCCCGGACGTAGCCCCCGCTCGGCCCGCGCACCACCATCGGCGTCGGCAGGAATGCGCGGTAGCGCGCCGTCGCGACATAGTTCGTGAGCATGTCGTACGCGCACGAGATGAAGTCGATGAACTGCATCTCACAGACGGGACGCATCCCCATGTGCGCCGCGCCAGCGGCCGCGCCGACGATCGCGATCTCGCTGATGGGCGTGTCGATGACGCGCTTCTCGCCGAAGCGGTCGAGGAGCCCCTCGGTGACCTTGAAGGCACC
>DATAIS010000076.1:0-5322 GCA_036262535.1 Gemmatimonadaceae bacterium
AGGTATTCGAGCTTGCTGACGTCGATCTTCTTGTACTTGCTCAGCGTGTCGCCGCGCTCGTTCGGCGTGTCCGGCACGCCGTCGGTGAACATCACGACGTTGAGCGGCGACAGCACGAGGTTCTGCCGCTTCACCAGCGTCGCGACGCGCTCGAAGAAGGGATTGAAGTCGGTGAAGCTCTCGCGCGGCGGGTGCTCGCGCCGGATCCAGGCCGCGATCTCCTCCACGCTCATGTTCTGGAAGGTGTGAATCGGCTGGAACGCCTTCGTCTCGAACGCCTTGTCGCCGCCGATCGAGCCGACGAAGACGGCAGTGGGCTGCTTCAGCCCACCCAGCCCATGGATGTGCGCGTAGAGATAGTTCGCCGCGAAGTCCACCGAGCTCTCGTAGCGTCCGCGCCCCTCGAACGAGCCGCTGACGTCGATGCCGACGACGAGCGTCGAGCGCGCCACGCGGTGCTCGTCGGCCCTCGCCGACGAGCATGAGGTCGTCCCGCAGAGCGAGAGCGCGGCGACCGCGAGCGCCGCGCGGAGAGTCATGGTATGCCTCACGACGCCACCCTCGCCATGTCGCGCGGCGTCGGCCGCGGACCGGGCAGGACGCCCGGCGCGCGGTCCGGACGCACGTTCGCGCCCGGCGTCGCGGCGAGGATGTCCTCGAGCGTGTTGAAGGGCAGCGTGAACATCGGCCGCGACTGCACGGTCACGACGGCGAAGTTGAGCGCCGCCGCGAGCAGCTGGAGCACCGGCAGCGAGATCAGCTCGAGCATCCGCTTCGCCTCGGCATGGAACCACGCCGTCTCCGACTTGAGGGCGTCGATCGGCGCGCGCCAGAGGTCGTTGTCGACCGGCGGCATCGCGGGGCTCGCGACGTCCTGCGAGATCGTCTGGCGCGACAGCACCGCGAGCAGCGCCGGCGTGCCGAAGCGGCCGAAGAGGAACCAGGTCATGCCGCGCACGCCGAGCCAGCCGAAGGAGGCCAGCGCGAGCGTCGCGAAGATGCCGAGCTGCACTTCGCCACCTGACTGCTGCGCGATCCACGGCGTGATCGCGTCGATCATCTCGCGGTAGAGGAAGATCACCTCGAAGAACATCACCGCGGCTTCGACGACGAGCATTTGTATGATTGTGCCGATCTTCCGCTCCTTGATCGCGTCCGTCACGACCTGGACGCAGGCGAACGAGCCGGCGACGAGCATGAAGAGGAAGAACCAGAGCAGCGGCCCCATCACGCGCGGATCCGGCTCGAAGCCGGTCAGCCCGCCGAACACTTCATTCAGCGTCGGCTGGAGCGTGAAGGTGAAGATCGTCGCCTCGATTCCCGACCAGAGGACGAGGATGAAGAAGGCGACCCACGGCATGCCGGGCTTGAAGTAGCGGCGCGACGTCCAGTCGAGCGCCGTCAGCGGCGAGCGCAGCAGACCGAGGATCAGGTTCTTCACGAACCGGATCGCGAACTTGATCGAGCCGAGCACCCAGCCGACGAGGGCGATCGCGACGCGAAGCATTCCGGCCCAGAAGAGCCAGATGCAGCGCCCCGCATCCCACCAGGCCATCAGCAGCGAAGTGAGGAAGCCGCCGCGGCCCGAGCGGAAAGGCAGCGTGTAGAGCGACGCCGCGGTGCACCACATGCCGACCGCGACGAGCAGCGCCGGCACGAGCAGTGTCGCCGACGCGACGACGACGGCGAGCGTGCTGTCGGCAGCGAACGGGAGTCGCAGGATCGACCCCTGCCACTCGGCGAGCCAGCGCAGCGGCGCCGTGAGCGCGAGGATCGCCCCACGCCACTCGGCGGGGAACAACTGCGCGAAGGATTCGAACATTTTGGTCGCCCTCTGGGGGAAATACTCAGAAGCGACGAGCCGGCGTCTCATAGGAAACGCACACGCGAGCGCTCTGCGCTCGCGTGTGCGTTGCGACACCCGAAACCCGGACGAGTTGACCGCTGGCGAGGCACTCGCCGCGCATGGTGGCGAGAAACCACGCGCCTCGCCGAGGGATCTCCCAGAGAGGCCGCCCCTCGAGCGTTAGGCAGTGCGGCGGCGCGGGTCGATCGCGAAGCGGCAGTGGGGACGGTCGCCGCGGTCGCAGCACTCGGCGACGCCGGGGCCGGCGCGAAGCTCGATGGGCACGCTATGGACTCCCTAAACCCGACAGGACTTGTCGGAATTATGAACCGTGGTTAGCTTCGCGCTTCCGGTCCTCCGTAACCTCCTACGGCTCAATGCGATCCATCCATGCCGGCGCACTCGCCTGCGCCCTCTTTCCCTGCGCCATCCAGGCGCAATCGAGCGCCGATACAACCTCGCGGCGCGACACCCTCGCCACCGTCCGCGTCACCGCCGACGCCACCCGCCCCGCCAGCTACGTCACGAGCCGCACGCGCACGGCGACCAGGACGCTCGTCTCGCTTCGCGATGTCCCGCAGGCGGTGACCGTCATCGGGCGCACTCTCATCGCCGACCAGTCGATGCAGAGCATGGCCGATGTTGTCCGCTACATCCCCGGCATCCAGATGGGACAGGGGGAGGGGCATCGCGACGCGCCGACCATCCGCGGCAACAGCTCGACGGCCGACTTCTTCGTCGATGGCATCCGCGACGACGCGCAGTACCTGCGCGACCTTTACAACGTCGAGCGGATCGAGGCCCTCAAGGGCTCGAACGCCATGATCTTCGGCCGCGGCGGCGGTGGCGGCGTCATCAACCGCGTCACGAAGGAAGCGCAGTGGGCGCCGACGCGCGCGCTGACGCTCGAGGGAGGCTCGTTCCGCCACGAGCGCGCGATGCTCGACTTCGGCGGCGCACTCTCCTCGCACGCAGCCGCGCGCCTCAACGCGATGATCGAGGACTCGCGCACCTTCCGCGACGCGGAGCTCGAGCGCCGCGCCGTGAACCCGACATTCGCCTTCGCCGCCGGCCGCACGATGATCCGGCTCGGCGGTGAGTATTTCCTCGACCGACGGACTGTCGACCGGGGTGTGCCTTCCTTCCAGGGGCGCCCCGCGCCGGCGCCGATCCGCCGCTTCTTCGGCGACCCGGATGCCAGCCGCTCGGAGGTGGACGTCTACTCGACCGACGCGACGCTGGAGCGCGCGTGGACGGAGCGCGTGCTGCTCCGCAACCGCACGCGCGTCGCCGGCTACGACAAGTTCTACCGCAACGTGTACCCGGGCGGCACGACCGCCAGCGGCTCGCAGGCGATCCTCAACGCTTACGAGAACATCCACGACCGCCGCAACGCCTTCAACCAGACCGACCTCTCGTTCGCCGTCGGGCGGGGATGGCTGCGGCAGACCGTGCTCGTCGGCGCGGAGCTCGGGCATCAGACGACGGACAACCTCCGCCACACCGGGTACTTCGGCGCCAGCAACACGCTCGCCGACACCGTTGCCTTCGACGATCCGCGGCCGACGAAGGCGGTCTCGTACCGCGCGTCGGCGAGCGACGCGAACAACCGCGCGGTGGCGAACGTCGTCGGCCTGTACGCGCAGGACCAGCTCGCATTAGGCTCGCACCTCCAGGCGGTCGTCGGGCTCCGGCACGACCGGTTCGTGATGGACTTCGACGACCACCGTCCGGGGAGCGCGGACCTGAGCCGCGACGACGCGATGCTCTCGCCGCGCGCGGGCCTCGTGCTCAAGCCGGTGGAGCCGCTCTCGTTCTACGGCACGTACAGCATCTCGTACCTGCCGAGCTCCGGCGACCAGTTCTCGTCGCTCACCGCGACGACGAAGACGCTCGAGCCGGAGCGGTTCACGAACCGCGAGGCCGGCATGAAGTGGGAGATCCGCCCCGACCTGGTGGTGACCGGCGCGGCCTACCAGCTCGACCGCACCAACACGTCCGCCCCCAGCCCCACGAACGCCAACCTGCTCGTGCAGACGGGCAAGCAGCGTACGACGGGCATCGAGGCGGAGGTCGTCGGCAACGTGACGTCGTGGTGGCAGGTCTCTGGTGGCTACGCGACGCAGAGCGCGCGCATCGTGAGCCGGACGTCGAGCGCCGCGGCCGGCGCGCGCGTGCCGCTCGTGCCGCGCCACACGGCGTCGCTCTGGAACCGCCTTCGCGCGACCGACTGGCTCGGCGTCGGCCTCGGCGTTGTCAGCCAGTCGGACATGTTCGCGGCCATCGATAACAAGGTGACGTTGCCTGGCTTCGCACGAGTGGATGGTGCGCTGTTCGTCGGCCTCGGCCACGGACTGCGCGCGCAGGCGAATGTCGAGAACGTCCTCGACACGCGGTATTACCGGACGTCGCACGGGAACAACAACATCATGCCGGGCGCGCCGCGGACGTTGCGGCTCACGCTGACGGCGACACCCTGACTGCGGCTGTTGGCCGTCGGCCATTAGCCATTCGCGAACGAGGGACGAGCAAATCTGCTCGTCCCTCGCTTCTCGTTCAGCCAACGGCTATTGGCTAACGGCCAATGGCTAACGGCCAATGGCTAACGGCCAATGGCCAATGCTCTCGACAGCCAGTCCCAATACTGCTCTCCCCCCGCGTCGACGATGTCGTTGTGGCCCGCGCGGGGAAGGATGAGCAGCTCGCCGCGGCGGCGCGCGGACTCGTGGACGGCGCGGCCCATCCAGACCGGAAGCACGTCGTCGCGCTCGCCGTGCGCGACCCAGACCAGCGCATCGAGCGCAGCCACCCTCGCGCGGGTATCGAACTTCACCCGGCCCATCACGGGCCAGAGCGCGCCGAGGGGAAGGAAGGGCATCCCGCGCGCGACGTCGCGCGCCGACGAGAGCGGCGAGACCAGGATCAGCACCCGCGGCGGGTGCTCGGTGGCCAGCTCGGTCGCGACGGCGCTGCCTAACGAGTGGCCATAGATCGCGATGCCCGACGAGTCCACGGCAAGCGTCTGCCTGACGGCATTCCACGCCGCACGTCCGTCGCGCTGCGACCCCTCGTAGGTCGGCTTTCCCGCGAGCCCGCCGTAGCCGCGGTACTCCGCGAGCAGCACCGCCCAGCCCGTGCGGCGCTCGACCTCCTGTGCCCATGGCACCTGCCACACGGCGAGATCGGCGTTCCCGTGAAAGGCGATCAGCGTTCCCGGTGCACTCGCCGGATCGCCGACGAGAAGCCCGTAGAGCCGTTGCCCGTCTTCCGCGTCGTAGTCGACGCGGCGCGCGACATCGCCCGATGCGACTACCGCACCCGGCGGGAGCCAGACCATGCGCTCCTGCCGGTACCAGACAGCCGCGAGCAGCACGACGAAGATTCCGGCGACTACCGCAACGATTCCCAGGACGACGCGCATGCTCGCGCTAATGGCTAATGCCTAACAACCACGGCTGCCCTCACCGCCACCGGAA
>DATAIS010000077.1:0-16488 GCA_036262535.1 Gemmatimonadaceae bacterium
ATGGCGCGCGAGGCGGCGCGTGGCGTCCTCCCCAACTCGACCGAGACGAAGATCGTCGTCACCGGGAATGCCCGCGCGTGGCGCACGATGCTCGAGCTCCGCGCGAGCGAGGCCGCGGAGCTGGAGATCCGCCGCATGGCCGTCGCCGTCCTTCGCGTCCTCCAGGCAGAGGCGCCGGGCTTCTTCTCCGACTTCGAGATCTACTCGGCGGCCGACCGCCGCGAGGCAGCGCGCGTCGGGTACCACAAGGTCTGACGCCCGGCTCCTCTCGCCGGCCCGGTCGACGGAGGCGCGGCGGCGCGGAGAATGGCCGCGGAGGACCTGGTGAGATTGACTCGCCCCGCTTGCCCCAAAATCTCTCGGAGCTGCGAAATGCTTTTGGAACGGCACACGCCGAGAGTCCGACGATGGGTGTGCCGTCCTCCGCGAGCTCCGCGGACCTCCGCGCCTCCGCGTTAATCCGGGCCGGTGCGCGATGCCCACCGACGCAAAAAAAATTCGCGAGAATTTTTTCTCCGTCCCCAAAAAATCATTGCGCGAAAAAATCGTCGCGCGTAATTTGGCCGGCACTCGTTCGGTGGCACTTCTGTTGCGCTTCCGATGCGAGCACCTCCACCGGTCCCGGATGACGCGAATCGGTTTCGCCTACAACGAGAAGCCAGAGCAGGAGGCACCGCTCCCCGGCGGTGAGCTCGAGGGCCCTCGCCCCGAGGAAGAACCTCCCAGTAGCGCGACTCGCTCCGAGCGCGTGGGCGCTTCCGGCTCTCCGGGCGCCCAGACAGTCGCCTCCTCCGCGCCGACGAGCGACGAATTCGCCGAGTGGGATTCCGCCGAGACGATCGACGCCGTGGCCGGCGCCCTCTCCGCGCTCGGCGAGGTGATTCGCCTCGAGGCGACGCACGACTTCCCGCAGCGGCTCGACGAGGCGCGGCCCGACATCGTCTTCAACATCGCCGAGGGACTCCGCGGGCCGAACCGCGAAGCCCACGTCCCGGCGATCTGCGAGTTCTTCGGCGTTCCCTTCACCGCGAGCGACCCCTTCACGCTCTCGCTCTGCCTCGACAAGGCACGCACCAAGGAAGTCCTCGCCTATCACGGCGTCCCCACGGCGTCGTTCGCGCTCGTGCGCTCGGTCGCGGATCTCCTCCCGCTGCGGAAGCGGATCCGCACTGCCCATCGGCTGACGCCCGCGCATGTCGTGCCCAGCGAGCGGCCGATGCACCTGCCGCTCTTCGCGAAGCCGGTGCACGAGGGCTCGTCGAAGGGGATCACCGAGAAGAACTTCTGCCGCACCCTCCCCGAGCTCGAGGAGCAGGTCGAGTTCCTCCTCGCGACCTACGAGCAGCCCGTGCTCGTCGAGGAGTTCCTCCCCGGCGACGAGTTCACCTGCGCGATCCTCGGCAACGGGCGCGCGGCGACGGTGCTGCCGATCGTCGGCATGAACTTCGGCGCGCTTCCCGAGGGAGCGCTCCCGATCTACGGCTTCGAGGCGAAGTGGATCTGGGATCGCCCCGAGAACCCGCTCGAGATGTTCCGCTGCCCGGCCCCGGTCGACGAGAAGAAGCGCGTCGCGATCGAGTCGGTGGTGCTGCACGCCTACGACGTCCTCGGCTGCCGCGACTGGTCGCGCATCGACGTCCGGCTCGACGCGGCGGGCACGCCGAACATCGTCGAGGTCAATCCGCTTCCCGGGATCCTGCCCAACCCCGAGGACAACTCGTGCTTCCCCAAGGCGGCTCGCGCCGCGGGGCTGAGCTACGACGAGCTGATTCAGACCTGCCTCCGCCTCGCCGCGGAGCGCCAGGGGATCGGGCTGCCGGGAAGCTTCAGCCACGCCTTCGAGGCGCGGCGCCGCGCGGTCGCGATCGCGTGAGGAACTGAAGGATCGCGAGGAGGTTGCCGATGAAGATCGCCGTCCTGTTCGACGGACTCTCAGCGCTCGGGAATACGCCCGACGTCCTCATCCTCGATACCATCGAGGCAGTGGAGCGTGGGCTCTCGGACGCCGGCAACGCCGTCACGCGCGTCGCGGTCAATCCCGACGGGCGCTGGGTCGAGCGCGTTCGCCGCGGCAAGTTCGATCTCGTCTTCAACCTCTGCGAGTCGATCGACGGCGTCGGCGCCCTCGAGCCCTCGGTGATCTCGGCGCTCGAGCTGATGGGCGTCCCCTACACCGGCGCCTCGAGCTGGACCACCGCGCTCTGCCTCCGCAAGCACGTCGTCAACGGCCTGCTCGACCGCGTCGGGCTCCCGGTGCCGAAGTTCGCCGTCGTCACGCCCGGCGCGCAGCTGCCGTCGGTCGGCTTCCCCGCGATCTGCAAGCCGGTCGCGGAGGACGCGTCGGTCGGCGTCGAGCAGCGCTCGGTGGTGCGCAACGTCCGCTCGCTCGCCGCGCGCGTCGAGGCGATGCACGCGCGCTGGGACGAGGTCCTCGTCCAGCGCTTCGTCGATGGCCGCGAGGTCAACGTCGGCATCCTCGGCGAGACCGCGCTGCCGATCGCCGAGATCGACTTCGGGGCGATGCCGGACGGGATGTGGCGCATCGTCTCGTACCAGTCGAAGTGGATGACCGGCTCGGAGGAGGACAACGGCTCGGTGCCGCGCTGTCCCGCCGATCTCGCGCCCGACCTCGCGGCGGAGCTGAAGCGCATCGCCCTCGCCGCCTGGCGCGCCGTCGGCGGCCAGGGCTACGGCCGCGTGGACTTCCGCATCGACGCCGCGGGCAAGCCGTGGCTGCTCGAGGTGAACTCGAATCCCGACTTCGCGCCCGATGCCGGGCTCGCGCGCATGGCGCGCGTCGCGGGGCTCGACTACCCGGCGCTGGTGCTTGCCGTCTGCGAGCACGCACTGCGCAGGACGCGGACGGCGCCATCGACGGCGGCCAACTGGGAGCTCGCACAGCAGCTCTCGGGGATACCGGCCGACGTTGACCCTGGCGCCCTCGACCTCTTCGCGGTGGGGCAGCGTTAGGTGGACAGCGTGCCGGCCCACCCCGTCCGTGTCGGTGAGCTGGCCCCGCGCCACCGCGGTCGCATCGCCGAGATCCTGCGCGCGACGCGGGTCTTCCGCGACGAGGAGGTCGGCGTCGCGCTCGAACTGTTCGACGAGGCCTTTACCACTTCCCCCCCCGCCGGCTCGACCTACGCCTTCCTCGGCGCCTTCACCCCGGAAGACGAGCTGGTGGGATATGCCTGCTATGGACCGACGCCCGAGACGGATCGCACCTGGGATCTCTACTGGATCGCGACCGACCCGCGGACGCACGGCACCGGCGGCGGCACCCGACTCCTCACCGAGGTTGAGCGAAGGCTCGAGGGACTGAACGCCCGCATGCTGGTCGTGGAAACTTCGTCCCGATCCGAGTACGCCCCCACGCGCGCGTTCTACGAGCGGCGTGGCTATGCGGAGGCCGCGCGCGTGCGCGAGTTCTACGCGCCGGGCGACGACCGGATCATCTACATCAGGCAGTTCAACCGGAAGACTGACTCGCCCACGGGGCGGGGAGCGGTGCAGCAATGAGTGATTGGCAGAAGATCCTGCGCGAGGGCGCCGTCGACACGCTCGAGAAGCTCGCCGACCGGTTCGGCCGCGACGTCATCGACGTCGAGGCGCTGAAGCCGGCGTTCGAGAACTTCCAGATGCGCATCACCCCCGCGGCGCTGGAGCAGATCAAGGAAGTGGGCGACCCGATGTGGCAGCAGTACGTGCCCACGGTGCAGGAGCTCGACATCGTCGATGGCGTGATCGACTCGCTCGACGAGGACGCGGACTCGCCGGTGCCGAACATCACGCACCGCTACCCCGACCGGGTGCTCTTCCTCGTCAGCCCGGTCTGCGCGAGCTACTGCCGCTTCTGCACGCGCCGCCGCAAGGTCGGCGATCCGGAGAAGATCCCGCTCAACCAGTACGACTCGGCGTTCGAGTACATCCGCCAGCACCCCGAGGTCCGTGACGTCATCCTCTCGGGCGGCGACCCGATGATGCTCAGCGACCGGCGCATCGAGTACATCCTGCAGAACCTGCGCGCGATCCCGCACGTCGAGATCATCCGCCTCGGAAGCCGCATCACCTCGCACCTCCCCGAGCGCATCACGCCGGAGTTCTGCGAGATGGTGCAGAAGTACCACCCGATCTACATGAACACCCACTTCAACCACCCGAGCGAGCTGACCGAGGCGTCGAAGGCGGCCCTCGACAGGCTCTCGCGCGCCGGCGTGGTGCTCGGCTGCCAGACGGTGCTGCTGAAGGGGGTGAACGACACGCCCGAAGTGATGATGAAGCTCATGCACGAGCTGCTGAAGGCGCGCGTGCGTCCCTACTACATCTACATGGCCGACCAGGTCGCGGGTGGGGAGCACTTCCGCACCCAGGTGCAGAAGGGCCTCGAGATCGTGAAGGCACTGCGCGGCTGGACGTCGGGCCTCGCGGTCCCGCACTTCGTCATCGACGCCCCCGGCGGTGGCGGCAAGGTGCCGCTCCTCCCCGAGTACGTCGAGGAGATCAACGACGACGAAGTGATCTTCCGCAACTACGAAGGAAAGCGCTTCACCTACAAGCAGCCGCGCGGCGTGCCGGTCCCCGGCTGCGGTGACGAGATCGCGGCGCAGTCGGACATCGTGCCGATCCAGGCGAAGCGCAGCGCGAAGAAGCGGCGGTCGGCAGCCGGTTGAACGACGGCTGTTAGCTATTAGCTGTTAGCTGTTAGCGCTCAGCAACTGCGTGAAGCAACGGCGTCTGACGGAGAGCATTCCGTCAGACGCCGTTGCTATACGCTAAGAGCTAATAGCTAAAAGCCGTTTTTTCAGGCTTCCACCTCCTTCTCCTTCACCGTCGTCGCGATCACTCGCTCGGCCACGTCCCTCGGCACTTCCTCGTACTGCTTGAACCGCCGCTTGAAGCGCCCGCGCCCGTGGGTGAGCGAGTGGAGGTTGGTCGCGTAGAGGTAGATCTCGGATTCCGGCACCATCGCGCGCACGATCGAGAAGCCGGAGCGCGAGGCCTGCTCGGTGCCCAGAACCTGGCCGCGCCGCGAGCTCAGGTCGCCGAGCACGTCACCAAGGTATGAATCGGGGGTCTCGATCTCGAGCTCGTCGAGGGGCTCGAGGAGCACCGGCTTGCACTTCTTCGCGACCTCCTTGAAGGCGAGGATGCCGGCCATCTTGAACGACTGCTCATTCGAGTCGACCGAGTGATACGAGCCGTCGAAGAGCTCGACCTTGAAGTCGACGACGGGATATCCGGCGAGCACCCCGCGCGCGGCGGCTTCGGCGATCCCTTTCTCGACCGCGGGAATGAACTTCGACGGGATCACGCCGCCGACGATCTTGTCCTCGAAGACGAAGCCGTCGCCGCGATGGGTGGGCGCGACGCGCACCCAGCAGTCGCCGAACTGGCCGCGTCCGCCCGTCTGCTTCTTGTGCCGGCCCTGCCCTTCGGCGCGGCCGCGCAGCGTCTCGCGATAGGGGATCTTCGGCGCGGAGAGCGTGGCCGCGACGCCCGCCTTCCGGCGCAGCTTCGCGAGCGCGACGTCGAGGTGCCGCTCGCCGAGGCCACTCACGATCGTCTCGTGCGTTTCCGGGTTGTAGCTCAGCTCGAGCGTCGGGTCCTCGTCGTGGAGCCGGTGCAGCCCCGCCTGGAGCTTCTCGTCGTCGGTCCGCGAGTTGGCGTGGATGGCGCAGCTCACGAGCGGCTCCGGGAAGCGGATCGCGGGGAGCCGCACCGGGTGCTCGCGCGTCGAGAGCGTGTCGCCGGTGTGCGTGTTGCGCAGCTTCGCGACGCAGCCGATGTCGCCCGCGCGGAGGCGGTCGATCTCGAGGCGGTCGCGCCCCTGCGCGACCGAGAGGTGGCCCAGCTTCTCGGCGACGCCGCGCGAGGCGTTGAACACCTCGCCGCCGTTGACGACGGTGCCCGAGAGGATGCGGAAGAACGAGACGTCGCCGACGTGCGGCTCGGAGAGCGTCTTGAAGACCTGCGCGGTGAAGGGCGCGTCGTCCACGGGGTGGATCTCGACCTCGTGCTCGCCCTCGGCGCCGTGGAACGCGTGGAGCTCCTCCATCTCGAAGGCGGATGGCATCAGCTCGACGAGCTTCGAGAGCACCGTCTGGGTGCCGAAGTTGCGCTCGGCGGCGCAACAGAAGAGCGGGAAGAGCTGTCCGCGCTCCATCGCGTGCTGGAGCGCCAGGACCTCTTCCTCGCGCGAGATCTCGGCACCCTCGAGGTAGCGCTCGAGGAGGGCGTCGTCCGTCGCGGCCACCGTCTCGAGGAGCTCGCGATACCACCTGTCGAAGCGCTCGCGTTCCTCGGGCGGGATGTCGGTCTCCGTCGCGCCGCCGTCGGCGGCGTAGAGCTGCGCGCGCTTCGTGAAGAGGTTGATCACGCCGCGGAAGCCGGCGCCCTCGCCTAACGGCACCTCGACCGGGATGACGTTCGGGGTCAGGTTGCTGCGGATGGACTGGAAGACGCGGTCGAAGCTGGCGTGCTCCTTGTCCATCATCGTGGCGACGAAGAGGACGGGATCCTTCCGATCGAGCGCCTCGTGGAACATGCGCTCGGTCCCGACCTCGACCCCGGCGGTGGAGCTGATGGCGACGAGCGCGCCGTCGGCGGCGGCGAGCCCCGCGATCGCGTCACCCGCGAAGTCGGAGTAGCCTGGCGTGTCGAGCAGGTTGATCTTGACGCCGTTCCACTCGGCGATCGCGCAACCGAGGTTGATCGAATAGCCACGCTCGATCTCCTCGGGGGTGCCGTCGGTGAGCGCGGTGCCCTCCTTCACGGACCCTCGTCGGCGGCTCGATCCGGAAACGAACGCGAGCGAGTCGACCAGTGTGGTCTTCCCGCTCGCACCGTGTCCGACGACCGCGACGTTGCGGATCGCCTTTGCATCGTAGTCCCGCATGGGATCCACCTCCTGGATCGATAGGGCATCCCTAGCGTGGCACGGCGGCCCCGCCCCGTCAAGCGAAGGAAACCCTACGAGCCGCCGCCCCTTTCCCTACCTGTGTTCGCTACGGCATTCGTTCGCACCCCGCCCCGGCTGTTAGCCATTAGCTGTTAGCCATTAGCTGTTGGCCGTTGGCGGAAACGACGAGGGGCCGAGATCAAAGATCTCGGCCCCTCGGACGCTGTTGCTGAGCGCTAATAGCTAAGAGCTAAGAGCCGCAGTTCGGACAAGAAAGTTGACTAGTCTCCCTCGTAGTCGAACGTGAGTCCTTCCGCATCGCGAACCTTGTCGAGCATCGAGTCGATGCGGGCGCGGGTGCCGGCGGTGAGCTCGACGACGGGCGCGAGCGAGACGCTGATCGCCCGGCGCGCCCCTTCGGGCCAGTCAGGCATCGTCAGCCCCGCGACGAGACGACGGATCAGCTGGCCGCACTCCGAGAGGAGCCGCGTCGCCGTCGACTGCAGAATCTCGAGCGGGATGTCCAGGTCCTGCGTCATCAACTGGCCGGTGGCACTATCGCGCCACGCAGCGTCGCCGATCGCGCCACGCTCGGGCCAGATCCCGAGGTGCCGGATCGTGTCGGTGTGCATTTCGCCAGAGCGATGGCTCTCGACCGCGGCCGCCAGCACCAGCGCAAGCGATTCCGGACTCGGGGCTCCATAGAGAGTCACGACGTCCCGCGACGGCCGCTCGGCGACGAGCGGCGACGGCACGGAATTCACATGCGCGAGCACGGGCGAGTGGTCGGAGCCGTCCTCCAGCATAACGAGGACGTCCATTCCCTCCTCCTTGAGCGGCATCCGCTCCTCCCCTGCCTGTTGCATTGCCCTCCCGATCACGCGTGCAATCTGCTTCGCGTGGCTGCCCTTCCGCAGCCCGGGGTGCACTGTGTCGAACACGCGCAACACTTCGTTGTTCCGCAACGAAGTCGTAACGACGTGTCGGAAGCAGGGAACCCGTAGTCGCGCCGAAGTACCGCGCGGCTACCCTCTATCGAGCAAGGCGCATGCCCGATGCGATCGCCGTCGACACCAGTACGATCGCGACGACGCCTTGACCGAGCGCGAGCGCGCTCCCCGGCGGCGGACCGACGATGTCGGGCGCATGGCGTACGATGAGAAGCAGTGCCACGGCGAGGAGCGCGAGCGCGGCGGCGAAGGCCGTCAGACGCGAATGGCGCGCGAGGAAGCCGCCCTCGCCGCTCGCACGGTGGTCGATCACAAGCGAGAGACCAGTGCCGATCGCGACACACGTCGCAAATAGCAGCACCACGCCGAGCGTGCTCGCGGTCACGTCGAATCCCCAGACGCCGCGCGCCCGATCTCCAACGAGAAGCACCGCGAGTGCGTTGAAGGGACGGGCGGGCATGCCCTGACGCAGCCCGAAGCCGACGAGCGCGCCGGCCCCGGCCGCGGTTCCGATCGCTCCCGCGCGAACACCTCGTAGCAGTCGCTCGCTCCTCACCCCGGGAAAGCAAACGTTCCCCACGCCCGGCCTCAAGCCCGGTGCGGCAGCGCACCAGTGGCGCTTGCCGTTAGGCCGCGCCCGGCTACCTTCCCCCTATGACCCAGGGCACCGCGGTCCAGACCGTGCTCGTCATCGAGGACAACGCCGACGTCCTCTCGCTCATCCAGCGCATGCTGACGGCGAGCGGCTTCAGGGTCGTCTCCGCGTCCGACGGCGAGACCGGCCTCGCCGAGGCGCTCGACCGCGAGCCGGATCTCGTCATCCTCGACGTCGGGCTACCCCGCCGTTCGGGGTTCGAGGTCGCTCGCGAGATGCGCCAGCGCGGCTCCCGGGCGCCGGTCCTCATGCTCACCGCGCGCGACACGGTCACCGACAAGGTCGCCGGGCTCGACGCGGGCGCCGACGACTACCTCGCCAAACCCTTCGACACCGACGAGCTCATCGCGCGAGTGAAGGCGCTCCTCCGGCGGTCCTCGATCCGCGCCGGTGCCAGCGTCCTCCAGGTCGGCGACCTCAGTCTGGATCCGATCACGCGCGAGGTCAGCCGCGGCGGCCACGAGATCTCGCTCACCGCGCGTGAATACGCGCTGCTCGAGTACCTCATGAAGCACGCCGGCCGCGAGCTGCCGCGCGAGCAGATCATGGAGCACGTCTGGGGCTCCAGCGCCGATCCGTCGACCAACGTCGTGGACGTCTACGTCAACTACCTGCGCAAGAAGCTCGACGTGGACGGCTCCGCGCCGCTGCTGCACACCGTGCGCGGCGTGGGGTACGTGCTGCGGGCGTGACGAGCAAGGGTAACGAGCAAGGGAAAGGCGACGAGAGACGAGAAAGAACGGCGAGATAACGACACGAGCCGTGGCCAGATCGGCCACGGCTCGTGTCGTTCGGTTGCGGGTCGCGCGTGTGTTCAGCGCGGGATGTCCTGCCCGCAGTGCGTCATCCGCACCACGGCTACCACACCACGATGTCGATGATCGCATCCAGCGCCGCGGGAGCCGGCTCGCCCCCCGCGTCGGTGAGCCCGTCCCCTACCACGTAACCGCTGAAGTGCTTGATGCGGCGGAAGACCACGTCGCGCCCCACGTCGATGTACGTCCGCAGCGACGGATCCTGCTGCGACTCTTCGACCTGGTTGGCACTGTCGAGGAACACCGGCGCCCAGCGGATGCCGTACGAGCGGTAGTTCTCCGGCGTCGCATCCGAGTTCAGCTTCATCAGCACCCAGACGGCCCCATTCGGGTCGTCGCTGGGCACGAAGCGGAGCGAGGGGGTGAAGTCGAGCCACGACTGGCCGTCCGCTGTGCGCCGGAGCTCAGCGTGGATGTCGATCGGGCGATCGAGCGGGAGGCACGGAGCATCCCACTCACCCGGGCCGTACGTAGACGACGCGGGGTCGCAGATCGAGTTCGCGGGGAAGTAGACCGCATGCGCCCCGAGAACGAACATTCCACCCGACGGCGTGACGGTGAAGTCAGCCGAAGCGGAGTCAGGCGCGATCGAGTTGACGATCACGTCGAGCGAGGGAGCGCCAGCGGGCCGCGGCACCTTGTTGTACTTCGGCGACGTTACCTGATCTGCCGCGGAGCAAGCCGCGAGCAGGATCAGACCGCCAGCCAGGCCCAGACGCGTGAGGTTCGAACGGAGCATAGGGGTGTCCTGTGAAATAGAACGCCAGATTTCGCGCTCTGATAAAGCACGGCGCGTACCACACTCAGCAGCACGCGTCATTATCGAGTCAACCTCAACAGCCGCAACGACTTACACTGTTGACACTCACCCCGCCATTCCTGTGATTCGCCCCACGTTTCGGGCAGAACTTCCGGTCAGGCGGTCGTTTTGTCCGTACCGAGGATCGTGTCCAGACGGCGATACATCTCACCGTATCCGAGCTCCCGGACCCTGTCCCGGTACTGCTCTATCAGATTCCTGACGCGTCCCTCGGCCACAGGTAACAGGGCTTCGCCGCAGGCCGCCACCAGCCAGGCCGCACCGTAGACGTCGCTCGCCTCCGCCACCGCCAGGGCACGCTCGAAGTCCTCGATCGCCCCCTCCACGTCCCCGTCCTTCGCCCGGACCTGGACCCCCAGGGCCTCCACCAGCTCGCGGCCCTGGAACCAGTCCTTGCGCGCCTGCGCCCGCTGTTCGGCCACCGCGTACTTCTCGCGCGCCTGCGCGACGTTCCCCTGCGCGAGCAGCGAGAGCCCCGCGCCGGCCGTGGCGCCGATCTCGACGTCCGACTGGCCGATCCGCTGCGCGAGCGACGAGGCGACGTCGTAGAGCTCGGCCGCCGACACGTACTGCGCGCGGTCGCGGTCGAGGTGAGCGAGGTTGTAGAGCGCGTACAGCTGGCGCTCGCTGTTCTTCGCCGCGGCGAAGAGCGCGAGCGACTCGCCGAAGAGCTCGCGCGCCCGGTCCCAGTCACCGCTCTTGAGGAACACGACGCCGAGGTTCGACGCCGCCAGCCCCCAGAGGTCGGGAGTTCCCGCCGTACGGCCGATCGATATCGCCGTCGTCAGGTACTCCTTCGCCTTCTCCCAATCGCCCTTGAGCACGTAAACGGTGCCCATGTTGTTGTGCGACCGCGCCTGCCCCCGTCGGTCCCCGACGGAGGTCCAGATGTCGAGCGCGCGCGAATGGATCTTGAGCGCCTGCTGCGGCTGGTCCTGCTGCACCGAGAGCGCGAGCCGCGTCAGCGACTCCGCGATCAGCGTCGAGTCGCCGAGCTTCTCGGCGATGTGCACGCCTTCCCAGGCGACGCGCTCGCCGGTAGCGGCGTCGCCGAGCCGCCAGTAGGCCTGCGAGATCATCTTCAGGAGCTGGATCCGCTCGGCGTCGATGCCTAACGACTTCGCCTCCTCGTCGAGGGCGAGGCAGGTGCCGAGGGTCTGCTTCGCGGGCTGCCCGAGGAAGCTGCGCAGCCGCTCGCGCATCACGCGCAGCTCGAGCGACTTCGCGCGATCCCCCTGCCCCTCGTACCAGTCGATGGCGAGGTCGCAGAGCTCCTGCGCCTCCACGTACTGCCCGACCGTCTCGGCGATGTGGGCGAGCCGGACGCGGACGTCGGCGAGCTGCGCCGGCGTCGCCGCGTTGCGCTCGGCGATGCGCAGGAACTCGGTGCCTTCGGTGTGCGCGTAGAGGGCGCGCGCCCGGTCGGCGGCGAGGATCGCGTAGTGGTACGCCTTGTCGGTGTTGCCGCCGCGGTCATAGTGCGTGGCGACTTCGGCGACGTTGTCCGCCGAGCGCCGCTCGAGCGCCTGCGCGACGCGGTCATGCATGCGGCGGAGGCGGCGCGGGTTCACCGACTCGCGCAGCACCTCCGCCATCTTCCCGTGCGTGAAGGCGTAGCGGTCGCTTCCCCGGTCGGAGGTCGCGTGCAGCACCGAGGCGCGGATCCCCTCGTCCACCGCGTCGAGGAGCTCGTCCTCGGTGCCGGCGCCGGCCTCGATCGCGAGGTCGAGGTCGAACTCGCGGCCGATGACGGCGGCGGTGGTGAGGATCGTCTGTGCGTCGGCGGAGAGGCGCGAGAGACGCCGCGAGATGAGGTCGCTGACGCCGACCGGGAGGCGCAGCTCCGACACGGGGCGCCATTCCCAGCGCTCGCCGGTGTACCAGACCGCGCCTTCGTCGACGAGCGTCCGCAGCACCTGCACGACGAAGAGCGGGTTGCCCTCCGTGTGCCGGTAGAGGAAGGAGAGAAGCTCGCGGCCGACGTCCTGGCGGTGGAACGCCGCCTCGACCCAGTTCTTCAGCTCCTCGCGCGTGAGGCGCGAGAGCGTGATCTCGTGAAAGAGCTCGCTGCGCGAGAGCCGGCGGCGGCGCTCGAGCGTCTCGCCGTACGTCTCCTCGGCGCGGATCGTCAGGCAGATGAGCAGACGCTCGGTGTCGAGCTGCGGCACGAGGTACTCGAGCGTGTCCCACGACGCGGAGTCGGCCCACTGCATGTCGTCGAGGACGATGACGAGCGGGCGCTCGCGCGCCGCCATGCGGATGAACTCCGCGATCTCCTCGAGCAGCAGGTACTTCGAGCCGACGGTGGCGTCGGCGTGGCCGCCGTCGGTGCCCAGCGTCGGCACGAGGCGATGCAGCTCGCGCCACTTGTGCGCCGGCACGATGTCGAGGCGGCGGATCGCGGCGATGACCTCGGCCCAGGGCGCGTAGGGCGCCTGCACGTCGGCCTCCTGCGCGCGCCCCGTGACGAGCGAGCCGGCGCGGAGCCGCACCTCGGGCTCGAGCTGCTTGATGAGCGTCGTCTTGCCGACCCCGGCCTCGCCGTTGACCGCGGCGACCTTCGGCTGGCCCTCCGCGGCATCCTCGAGCAGCCGCACCAGCGAGCGCAGCTCGTCGACGCGGCCGACGAAGCGCTCGATGCTGAGCGGAAGGTGCGTCGGCTCCTCGTCGAGCGTGGAGGCGACGGCGACGCCGTCGCGCCCCTGCCGCTTCACCTGGTAGAGCGCGCGGTCGGCGGCGGCGAAGATCGCGTCGTAGTCGGTGCCGTGCTCGGGATAGGACGCGACGCCCATCGACGTCGTGACCGTCACCGTTCCCGCGCGGTCGCGGAGCATGAAGGTGTGGCCGCGAACGCCGGCGCAAATCCGCTCGGCGACGTCGCGGGCCGCCTCGGACGGCGTGTCGGGAAGGAGCGCGACGAATTCGTCGCCGGCGTAGCGCGCGGCGATGTCGGAGCCGCGCAGGTTCTTGCGCAGCAGCTCCGCGACCTCGACGAGCACGTCGTCACCCTGGAGGTGGCCGTACGTGTCGTTGACGAGCTTGAAGTGATCGACGTCGATGACGATCAGCGACACGGAGCGGCCTTCCGCGCGCGCGGCTTCCATCGCGGCCGTTGCGGCCTCGATGAACGCGCTGCGGAGGGGCAGCCGGGTCAGGTCATCGATGCGAATGGAGCACCTCGGGGGGCAGGCGCACGGGGGATTGGGGGGCTTTGCGCCGACCGGTATCCATATGATACGCGGTCCGGCGGCAAAGAGCGCCACCGAACCGCGTACCAACCCACCCCAGTACGCTTCTCTACACTAACAGACGCGCGAAGTTCGCGTTGGTCAGCGATTCGCCGTCGTTCGGCTGGCCTCGCCACGGGCGAAGGCCGGCATGGCGGCCCAGGCGGCCGGGTCCACGTCCTTTCCATGGACGTAAACACCGTAGTGGAGGTGCGGTCCGGTCGCGAGTCCCGTGTCCCCGACTCGCCCCAGCCGCTGGCCCTTCCGGACCTCGTCGCCGCGCCGCACTAGGGCGGTGTCGAGGTGGAAGTACGCCGTCATGACGCCCTGCCCGTGGTCGACGACGACCGTGTGCCCGGAGAGGACATAGTCCCCGACGTCGGCGACGACCCCCGCCGCCGGCGCGGTGACGGCCGTCCCCCGCGCGGCGGCGAGGTCCACTCCCGCGTGACGCCACGACGGGGTCGAGCCGGAGGCCGTATCGGTACCGAAGGCGCCCGCGGCCCGCATCTCGGACGTTAGGCGGATGGCGCGCGAGGAGTCGACGGCACGGTAGTAGAAGCGCTCGGCGCCGTAACCACCACCGCGCGCGCTCACGGGCGCTCCCCAGCTCCCGCTCCAGCGGCGCTGCGCCGACTCGGTCGCGAGCACGGCGCGGATCGCGCGCGCGTCGCGGGCGACGTCACGGCTCCGGCGCACGAGCGCATACGTCGCCGAGTCGAGGAAGACGAGCTCGCGGCCGAAGTCGCGGTCGCCGACGGTGATCTGACGCGTGATGCGCCCTGTCGGCCGGTCGAAGACGAGCGTGAAGGTGCCCGCCGGCTCGTCGGCGGGAAGGGGCACGACCGCGAGCACGCCGCGATCCACGCGGTAGCAGGGGAGCGAGGCTCCCTTCCAGCTGCAGCGCGGGATGTCGGCCGCCAACCCTTCGGCGAGCGCGAAGAGGACGCCGCCGCGCGTCGGACTGTCGGAGGAGAGCGTGACGACACCCGTGTCGCGCGAGGCGGCGGTGCTGTCGGCGGACGGCGCGGCGGGAACACCGCTCGGCGTCGACCCGCTGTCGGTGGTCGAAGGAGCGGCGCCGGTCGCCGGCGCGGTGGTCGTGTCGCGTTTCGCCGAGTCGTCCTTCACCACCTCGCAGGCGGTGAGCGCGGCGAGCAGGAGGGGTATCGCGCGGCGGAGAGAGCGGTGGTCGTCGTGCATTGGTCCGATCCGTGGCGGTCGGGGCAGAGCGGGGGCAAGTCGGAGGCCAAGGCCGTCAGGAAGCCGCGCGCTGCCGTCGGCTAGCCGCGCGCGTCCTGCGGGCGCGCGGCGCCCGTCCGTGCTAGAAACGGAAGATTCGCTTCAGCGCCTTGCCGATCTTCTCGCCGACGCCGTCCACCGCCTCGGTGAAGATCTGCGTCCCGTCGCTCGGGAGCTCGTGGAGGTGGCAGCGCTCCGTGGGCTCGGTGCCGGGCTTGAACCAGTCTTCCTGCGTCTCCGGGCACCATTCGTTCGCCAGCGCCCCGGTCTGCGCATCGACCACGCGGCTCACCATCCCTGGAGGCGGCGCCCACCAGGCGTCGCTCCCCTTCTCCGTCCAGCCGCGGAGATAGAACTCGGCCCACGCCGGCGCTGCGTAGCGGCCGCCCGACGCACCCCCCGGGAGCGCTCGTGGCGTGTCGTACCCGAACCAGACGCCGGCGACGATCGTCGGCGAGAAGCCGACGAACCAGACGTCGGCGTTGTTGTTGGTGGTGCCGGTCTTTCCCGCGACCGGGCCTGTGATGCCGAGCTCGCGCACGGCGTGGCCGGTGCCGCGATCGACCGCGGAGCGCAGCATCGAGGTGACCTGCCAGGCCTCGCGCGGATCCATGACCGGCGCGATCTCCGGCTCGCTGCTCCAGAGCAGCGTTCCGTCGGGCGCCTCGACGCGGCGAACGAGCTTCGGCGTCACGCGGTAGCCGCCATTGGCGAAGGGCGCGTAGGCGGTCACCAGCTCGAGCGGCGTGACCTCGGCGGCGCCTAACGCGATGGCGGGGACGGCCTGCAGCTCGCTGTTGATGCCGTTGCGGTGCGCGCGGTCGACGACCCGCGTCTCGCCGACGGCGCGGCTCAGGCGCACCGTCGCCGCATTCGACGACACCATCAGCGCGCGACGGAGGGTGATGCGCCCTTCGTAGGCGCCGTCGTAGTTGGCGGGACTCCAGTAACCCCCCTTCCCGTCGGCGACGTCGATCGGCTCGTCGTCGACGAGCGTCGCCGGCGTGAGACCGGCGCCGAGACCCGCCGCGTAGACGAAGGGCTTGAAGGCGGAGCCCGGCTGGCGCTTCGCGAGCAGCGCGCGATTGAAGCCGCCCCGCTCGTATCGCCGGCCGCCGACGAGGGCGAGGATGTCGCCGGTGCGCGGGTCGAGGGCGACGAGCGCGCCCTGGACGTCGGCGCCGCGCCGGCCGTACCACGCCTGGCCTTCGCGTCCCATCGCCGCGGACTGGCGCTTGATCGCGCCGTCCGCCGCGCGCTGCGCGCGGACGTCGAGCGTCGTGACGATGGTGATGTCGGCGTCGCGCAGCGCCGGCGGGATCACCGAGTCGACGAGCGCGCGCACCGCGTCGAGTGCGTACGAGTCGTCGGGCTGCGCGGGGCGCCAGCCCGAGCTCGTGATCCGCATCGGCTGCCGCGAGGCGCGGGTCGCCGCGGCCTGCTTGAGGTAGCCCTCGCGTACCATGAGCGCGAGGACGAGGTTGCGGCGCCGCGCCGCGCGCTCGGGGTGGCGGCGGGGGGTGTAGACCGACGGACCCTTGGGAAGCGCGGCGAGCAGCGCCGCTTCCTGGACGTTGAGCTGCCCGACCCCCTTCCCGAACAGGTCGCGGCTCGCCGCTTCGACGCCGTAGGTGCCGTTGCCGAGGTAGATGACGTTGAGGTACAGCTCGAGGATCTGGGGCTTGGTGAGGTTGTGCTCGATCAGGCGGGCGAACCGCAGCTCGAGGAGCTTCTTCCGGAGCGATCGCTCGCTGATGACGCGCGACGTGAAGGTGTTCCGGGCGACCTGCATGGTGATCGTGCTGAAGCCTTCCCGGAGGCCCAGCGACGACAGGTTCCGGCCGACCGCGCGCATCACCGCGCGCCAGTCGAGCCCGTTGT
>DATAIS010000078.1:0-4811 GCA_036262535.1 Gemmatimonadaceae bacterium
GGGACGCCTGACGGCGTCCCGCCGGCCCCCTCCCGCACCGACATCGCATTCATGCACAGAGCCCACCGGGCCGCCGCGGCCGTGCTCAGCTCCCTCTCGCTCCTCGCCGCCGGCTGCGCGCGCACGTCGACACGCAGCGCACCAGCCTCCCCGGCGGCCGACCGCGTCGACGTCGTCGCGCACGAAGCGGATCGGCGCGTCGACGTCCTCGTCGGCGGACAGCCGTTCACCGCGTACATCTGGCCGACGACCCTGAAGAAGCCGGTGCTCTTCCCGCTGCGCACCTCGCAGGGCACGCTGGTCACCCGCGGCTGGCCCCTCGAGCCGCGCCCGGGCGAGCGCGTCGACCATCCACACCACGTCGGGCTCTGGCTCAACTACGAGAGCGTCAACGGCCTCGACTTCTGGAACAACTCCGACGCGATCACCGGCGAGCGCGTGTCGAAGATGGGCACGATCGTCCACCGCTCGGTGCGGTCGGTCGAGAGCGGCAATGGGCGGGGCGCGCTCGAGGCCACCGCCGACTGGATCGACCCGCAGGGGAAGGTGCTGCTGCACGAGACGACGCGCCACGTCTTTCACGCCCGCGGCAACGTCCGCGCGATCGACCGCATCACCACGCTCACCGCGGCCGGCGACACGGTGTTCTTCGCCGACGTGAAGGACGGCATGCTCGGCCTGCGCGTGCGCCGCGAGCTCGAGCAGCCGGCGACGACCCCCGAGGTCTTCACCGACGCGAGCGGACAGGGGACCAGCGTTCCGGTGCTCAACAACGAAGGCGTCACCGGCAGGTACCGCAGCTCGGAGGGGCTCGAGGGCGACGCCGTGTGGGGAACGCGCGGCCGCTGGACGACGTTGTCGGGTGTAGTGCAGGGCGAGCCGGTGACGATCGCGATCCTCGACCACCCGGGGAACGTCGGCTTTCCTACCTACTGGCACGCCCGCGGCTACGGGCTCTTCGCCGCGAACCCTCTCGGACAGAAGGTGTTCAGCAAGGGGAAGGAGGAGCTCGACTTCAGGCTCGCACCAGGCGCGTCGACCACCTTCCGCTACCGGGTGCTGATCGTGTCCGGCCCCGCGACGCCGGAGGCGATCGAGCGCGAGTATCGGGATTTCGCGCGGTGAGCTCGGAGACGGGCGAGCCACTCCTCCTCCACGAGGATCGGTACTTCGACGCCGATCCGTCCGTCAGGCGCGCGGCGCGCGAGCTCTACCGCGAGACTCGCGAGCTGCCGCTCGTCTGCCCGCATGGGCATGTCGACGCGCGGCTGCTCGCCGAGGATCTCCCCTTCCCCGAGCCGACGGCGCTCCTCATCACGCCGGATCATTACCTCTTCCGGATGCTCTACTCGCGCGGCGTGCCGATGGAGGCGCTCGGCGTGCCGACGGTGGACGGCGCCGCGGTGGAGACCGACCCGCGCGCGATCTGGCAGCGCTTCGCCGAGCACTCGTACCTCTTTCGCGGCACGCCGAGCGCGGCCTGGCTCGCCTACGAGCTGCACGAGCTGTTCGGCGTTCGCGAGAAGCTCGACGGCGCGACCGCGCAGCGCATCTACGACCAGATCGCCGAACGCCTCGCGTCGCCGGAGTTCCGGCCGCGATCTCTCTTCGAGCGCTTCGGCATCGAGGTCCTCGCGACGACCGACCCGGCGACCGACCCCCTGCGCTGGCACGCCGCGATCCGCGATTCGGGATGGGAAGGGAGCGTGATCCCGACCTTTCGCCCCGACGCGCTCTTCCGCATCGCCGTCCCGGGATGGGCCGATGCGCTCGCCGCGCTCGAGCGCGCGGTCGGGCACGAGATCGGCGACTACGCGGCGTTCATTCGCGCGCTCGAGCAGCGGCGCGCCTTCTTCAAGGCGATGGGGGCCTCGGCCACCGATCACGCCGTGCTCGAGCCGTACACCGCGCGCCTCGCTCCGGCCGACGCGGGGCGGCTCTTCCAGCGCGCGCGTGGCGGCGACGTCGACGGCGCCGACCAGCGGCGGTTCGAAGCGCACATGCTGATGGAGATGGCGCGCATGTCCGCCGAGGATGGGCTGGTGATGCAGCTCCACCCCGGCTCGCTGCGCGATCATAACGCCTCCGTCGCGCGCCGGTTCGGCCCCGACAAGGGCGCCGACATCCCCATCGCGACCGAGTTCACCCGCAACCTGCGCGAGCTGCTCGACGCGCACGGCAACGATCCGCGCTTCACCCTCGTCGTCTTCACTCTCGACGAGACGACGTACGCGCGCGAGCTCGCGCCGCTCGCCGGACACTACCCGGCCCTGCGGCTCGGCCCCCCGTGGTGGTTCCACGATTCGATCGAGGGGATGACGCGCTTCCGGCAGCAGACCACCGAGACGGCGGGGATCTACAACACCGCGGGCTTCAACGACGACACGCGCGCCTTCTGCTCGATTCCCGCGCGGCACGACCTCGCTCGCCGCGTCGACGCCAACTTCCTCGGCGGCCTCGTCGCGCGCCACGTCGTCGACATGACCGATGCCCGCTCGATGGCGCGCGCGATGGCGTACGATCTCGCCGTCGAGACCTATCGGCTCGCCGACAAGCTCCGCTCCCCACGCCGCGCCGGCGCGCGCTGGAGCATGAGCGCCGATGGCGAGCGGGTCTCACCGGGCGTGCCTGGGAACAGCTCGGGTCTGGAACAGCCGGAACGACAATTCCACGGATGATCGCGGACGGCCGCGGCGAACCGGGACGGCGCCGTTACGGCCAGGTTACCGGCGCATGAAACTACGATGAGCTCTTCGCAATCACCGCATCAGCGAGTGAGCGTCTGCTCCCGTTGCCTGCGGCGCGTCCTGCTCCCCTTGCCTCTCACGTACTGCGCGAGGGTCTCGCGCACGGGCGTCCACCGCATTCCCGGATAGCGGTCGTTGTCGAGCGGCTCGAGCAGCGCGCGGCCGTCGAACATGTTGTGCAGGTACTGCATCCCCTGCCACGGTGGATACAGCTGGTCCTTCCCGGGAGAGATCGCTCGCGCGATGCGGATGATCCGCTCGAGCCGGCGCAGCCCGCCCGCGCGCAGCGTCCTGAACTCCTCGCCAGCGAGCTCGCTCGCAATAGCGGCGAGCTCGCGCGCATTCACGCGGTCGCCGGCGACGCGCAGGAAGCGCGGGGTCGCCGGGTCGAGTGCGGCTGCTGCAGTGAACGACGCGACGTCATCGATCGTGGTGAAGTCCATCGGCTGCTCGGCGGTCTTCCAGTAGACGACGCGCTTCAGCTTGAGGATGACGATCGGCGCCTGGCCGGTGAGCAGGTCGGCGAACATGCCGTTCAGCACCGACGTCGCGGCGATCGGCGCGCGGTCGAGCCGCCGGTGGAATTCCCGGCGCAGGTCGAGGTTGCGATTCAACCCGTCAGGCAGCTTCGTGAAATCGAGCGCGAAGTCCGAGGGGAAGAATCGCGGCACGCCGGCGCCGAGCGCCGCCCCGAGCAGCGCGCTCTGCGCGTCGACGATGACGTCGCGCAGTCCCGCCAGCGCCGACACCACGCACGCGCCCCCCTCGCACGCCTTCGCGAGCGCCGTCGCGCTGCCGAAATCCGCCTCGACGACGGTGACGCCGTCGCGCCGCAGCTTCGCCACGGTGTCGCGATCGGCGTCCGGACGGACGATCGCGCGCACGCTGCCACCGCGCGCGACGATCGCGCGCGCGATGCGGCCGCCGAGGTTCCCGGTCGCGCCGGCGAGTATGACAGGGGAGCTGCTCATCTGGCCGGGTCATTTGCGAGCAGCGTGCCGTTCGACCCGGAGCACGTTGCGCCGAAACTTCCCGCGGCGCCGACCCGTAGCGGAACCATCGGGCGCTTCCCGCCCATACATCCACCCCTAGCGCCGTCTCTCGAACAATGCGGATCTCGCCTGCCGCGCTCGTCATCGCACTCGGCGTCGCGCTGACCGGTTGTACCAGCGAGTACAGCGAAGCGAAGCAGCTGCGCCACGACTGCGAGTCGGGCGACGCCGCCGCCTGCAACACCCTCGGCATCCGCCTTCAGGAGGGCCACAAGGTCCTCCGCGACGACCCCACCGCCGCGACCCTCTTCGAGCGTGCCTGCACCAATGGCATCGGCGACGGGTGCGCGAGCCTCGGCGTCGCCTATCAGTATGGAAAGGGGGTGAAGCGCGACTCGACACGCGGACGCGAGCTCCTCGCCCAGGGCTGCGAGCATGGAGGCCTCGATGGGTGCGCGCGGTTAGGCCTGCTCTATCTCTATGGCGACGGCGTTCCCGCCGACACCAGCCGCGCCGTGTCGCTCTTCACGAAGGCCTGCGACGGGAGCAACTCCGCCGGCTGTGCGAGCCTCGGCACCCGCTACGCGACCGGCGAAGGAGTCGCCCGCGATTACGCGAAGGCGGCCCAGCTCCTCAGGAAGTCGTGCGACGAGAAGGTGGCCCTCGGCTGCCTCGGCCTCGGGAAGCTGCACGCGAGCGGCAACGGCGTCGCGCGCAACGACTCGGCGGCGGCAGCGCTGTACAAAAAGGCCTGCGACGATCACCTCCAGGACGCCTGCCTCCTCCGCGCGACGGCGCTCGAGACGGGCACGGGCGTCGAGCAGAACTACGAGGAGGCGTCGTGGATCTACCGCGACGTGTGCGACAACGGCCGCAACGGCGAAGCCTGCGCCCGTCTCGCGAACCTCCACGAGAAGGGCGCAGGCGTGTGGCACGACCTCGACCAGGCGAAGCGCTACCGCAAGCGTGCCTGCGACTTCGGGTACACCGACGCCTGCCCGCCGGCGCCACCCAGGGCGCCGGCGCGCAGCGCGGGCTAGAGGGTGAACTGCAGCCGCGTCATCACCAGCCG
>DATAIS010000079.1:0-3013 GCA_036262535.1 Gemmatimonadaceae bacterium
GCTCGCGCCCGGGGTCGCCCACGTCGTCGCGTGGTACGTGCTCACGCGCGGCGACTCGCTCATCGCCCGCGGCCCGACCTCACTGGTGATGCTGCGGACTGACGACGGGTGGAAGATCGTGCACGACCACTCCAGCTGACCGCTGTCGCCGCGCCCGTGGCGCGAGCTGATTCGGAGATTCGGGAAGGACCCGTTTCGGGGATGCGTCGATGCGGTGAGCGGACGCGTCCTCGTCATCCCGCACGAGCGCAGCGAGTGCTGGGATCTACTCTCCGTTCTCGCGTGGCGGGCCACGGCGCAGGGTCAGCAGATCCCAGCGGGCGCTGCCGCGCCTGCGGGATGACCATGGTCGGGCGAGAGCGGCTACCTGGTCCCGGTACCAAGGTCGGATGCGAAGACGGATGCGGCGATACTCGACGCATCGCCGCATCTCCGAAACGGCTCCTCTTCGAATCTCCGCATCAGCGGCCGCACGGCGGCCGCGCCCGGAGTCTAACCGGCACAGCGGCTCGCAGTTAGTGTTTGCTCATTCTCGTGCATCTGTCTAGGCTGACAGATGCATTCCGACATCGTAGCCTCGGCGACGCCGCCGCGGCCCACGCCCGACGAGACCACGCTCGGCGGGCGCATCCATGCCATCCGCACTGCCCGGGGACGTCAGGGCGAGCCGCAGCTGCTCAAGCGGTTCCTCGAGTCGATGAACCAGCTCCTCCCCGAGCGCCAGCGCGTCCTCAAGCAGACCGTGGTCGAGCGCTGGGAGAGAAATCTCGCGAGCCCGACCTTCGCCCAGGGCGTCGCGATCGCGAAGATCGATCCGCTCCGGCGGGGCGTCGACTGGCTCGCGGGGATCCGCGAGCTCTCCGACCGCTAACGCAGCGGACGGATCTGGTGGAGTGCTCCCGGCGCGGATAGCCTTCCGCGTCATGCGGCGCATTTCCCCCCGTACCGTGGCGTGACGGTGCCCGAGCGGACCCTCGTCGCGCGCGCGCCGACGCGCATCGACTTCGGCGGCGGCTGGACCGACGTCCCGCCCTGGCCCGCCACCTACGGCGGCTTCGTCTGCAACGTCGCGATCGCCCGCTACGCGACGGCGACCATCGCCACGGGCGACGGAAGCTCCGACGACTCGCCGCTCGTTGCGGCAGCGTCGCGGAGGGCCGGGCTCACCGGTGCGTCGGTGTCGCTGCACTGCGACTATCCCGTCGGCGCGGGGCTCGGCGGCTCGAGCGCGGCCGGGGTCGCGCTCGCCGGCGCGCTCGCGCGCTGGAGCGCCGAGCGCCTCACGCGCGACGAGATCGCGGAGAGGAGCTGCACCACCGAGCGCGACGACCTCGGCGTCGCCGGTGGCAGCCAGGACCACTACGCCGCCGCGCACGGCGGAGCGCTCGCGCTCACCTTCGCCGCCGGACGGACCACCGCCGATCCGATCCCCCTCGACGACCGCGTCGCCGCAGCGCTGACGCGCCGCTGCCTGCTCTACTACACCGGCGAGTCGCGCATCTCGGCCGGCTCGGTCACGCGTGTCATCGACGCCGTCACCCGCGGCGAGCGCGCGGTGCTCGCCGCGCTCGACGGCATGAAGCGCTGCGCGCGCGCGATGGCCGAGGCGTTAGGCGCGGGCGAGCTCGACGCGCTCGGCAAGCTCGTCGCCGATCACTGGGCGCTCCAGCGCACGCTCCACCCCGGGGTCTCGACGACGCTCATCGACCAGATCGAGGCGCGGGCGATGGAGGTCGGCGCGCTCGGCATCAAGGCGCTCGGGGCGTCGGGTGGCGGATGCGTGATCGCGATCGCGCGCGAAGGCGGTGTCGAGCCGCTGCGCGAGGCCCTCGACCCGCTCGCGCAGCGGCTCGACTACGCGATCGACCGCGACGGCTTCACCGTGCTTCGCGACGACCGTGGCTGAGGAGCGCATCGCGTTCGCCGACGCCGTCGCGCTGACGCGCGCGCTCACGGCGGTCGATTCGCGGAACCCGATCCTCGTCCCCGGCGCGCCGGGTGAGGACGCGTGTGCGCGCCTGCTCGCGACGGTGCTCCGCGAGTGGGGGCTCGACGTCGAGGTGCAGGAGGCGGCGCCGGGGCGCCCCAACGTGATCGCCCGCGCCGGGAAGCGCGGCGGGCCGGCCCTGATGTTCAACGGCCATCTCGACGTCGTCGGCGTCGAGGAGATGGTACACCCGCCGTTCGATCCGCAGATCAGGAATGGCCGCATCTACGGTCGCGGCTCCACCGACATGAAGGCGGGTGTCGCCGCGATGTGTGCTGCCGCGGCGCGGGTTTCCTCGCGCACGAACGCCGAGGTCATCGTCGCCGCGGTGATAGACGAAGAGGCGGGAAGCCGAGGGACGTCGGCGCTGGTCGACGCCGGCGTCCGCGCCGACGCTGCGATCGTCACCGAGCCGACACGGCTCGCGATCATGCCCGCGCACCGCGGCTTCGCCTGGATCGAGATCTCGCTCACCGGCCGCGCCGCGCACGGCAGCCGCTGGGACATCGGCGTCGACGCGGTGCGGCACGCCGGCCTGCTCCTCGCCGAGCTCGACACACACGACGCGGAGGTGCTCCCGCGGCGGAAGCATCCGCTCCTCGGCCGCGGGTCGCTCCACGCAGCGACGATCGAGGGCGGCGTCGGCTGGACGACGTACCCCGCGCACTGCACGCTGCGCATCGAGCGACGCACGATCCCCGGCGAGGGCGCGCGCGAGGCGCTGCGCGAGATCGAAGACGCCTCCGCGCGCATCCGGAAGAAGCATCCCTCGTTCAAGGCCGACGTCCGCCTCGTCCTCGAGCAGCAGCCGAGCGACGTGGCGGTCGAGGCACCGGTGGTGCGTGCCCTCGATGCCGCGCTCCGCGCCTCCGGAGAGGAGGTGCGCATCGAGGGGATGAGCGCCTGGACGGACTGCGCCCTCCTCAACGCCGCCGGCATCCCCGCCATCTGCTTCGGCCCCGGCGACATCACCCTCGCGCATTCGGCGGAGGAGTGGGTGGAGATCGACGAGATCGAACGGGCGAC